>DQME01000076.1 GCA_015659815.1 Gammaproteobacteria bacterium
TCTTTAAAATAAGGCAAGCATTGATCATAAGACCAATCCTTTAATCCACATTCAGATTGCCAGCGATCATAATCTAATGGGTGACCTCGCATATAAACCATTGAGTTAATAGACGAAGAGCCCCCAACAACTTTACCTCGAGGCATTGGAACATTTCGATCAAACAGCTCTGGCTCATTCTCGGTTAAATAATTCCAGTTAATCTTTGGGTTTCGGTAAGCTTTATAAACACCAGCAGGTATATGGATCATCAAATTGTAATCCATTGGACCCGCCTCTAAAACTAAGATTTTATGTTTCTTATCTTCACCAAGCTTATTTGCAAGTACACACCCTGCTGAGCCAGCGCCAACTATTACATAATCATAATTTTTCATAAAACCCAACGCTTAAAACACTTTAAGCAACAGTTTAAATTAAATAAACATCAAAATGGATTATAGTAATTCATTGATAGTGTATATTCGATTATTCATAGATGAAATTTCAGCTATGAATAATGTAAAAAATAAAGGAGAAACTATGAAAATATTTAACTTAATGATGGGCGCAATCTTGGCTGTAGGGTCAAGCTCCATAAGTGCAGCTCCCATAAGTGAGCTAGGTTCACCTGAAGGAGAACTTAATATTGTGGCATGGGCTGGATACATTGAAAGAGGAGAAACTGTCGCGGCTTTTGACTGGGTAACCTCATACGAAAAATCTACTGGTTGTAATGTGAAGGTCAAAACAGCTGGAACCTCTGATGAAATGGTTGCATTAATGAATCAGGGTGGATTTGATATAGTTACAGCTTCTGGAGATGCTAGTCTTAGAATGATAGCAGGTAAGACTGTTCAAGAGATAAACACAGACCTTATCCCGAGCTGGAACACTATAGACAAAAGACTTCAAGATGCAGTTTGGCATACCGTTGACGGTAAGCATTATGGAACACCTTACATGTGGGGTTCAAATGTATTAATGTACAATACTGACGCTTTTGGTGGCGAAGTTCCAGATAGCTGGAATGTAGTGTTTGAAGAGCAAACTTTAGCAGATGGTAAGAGCAATAAAGATAGAGTTCAGGCATTTGATGGGCCTATTCATATAGCTGATGCTGCAATGTACTTAATGTACCATAATCCAGCACTTGGTATTAAAGACCCCTATGAGTTGACTGAAGATCAATATCAAGCTTCACTTAACTTATTACGCCAACAAAGAGAGCTAGTAGGTAGATATTGGCATGATGCCTTTATGCAAATGGATGACTTCACAAATGAAGGTTTTGTTGCATCTGGTTCATGGCCATTCCAAGTAAACCTTTTAAAGCCAAATGTTCCAATAGCTAGCACTATTCCTAAGGAAGGTGCGACAGGTTGGGCTGATACAACAATGGTTCATGCTGAAGCTAAAAACCTTAATTGTGCATACCTATGGATGGAACATCAGTTGAGTTCTAATCTTCAGAGCGATCTAGGTGCATGGTTTGGAGCAGTTCCAGTGGTACCTTCAAAATGTGTTGGTTCCGATTTACTTGGACCTGAAGGATGTAAGATCAATGGTATAGACAATTTTGATAAGATATACTTTTGGAAGACTCCTGTTGCATCATGTAAAACTCAGGAGAGTTGTGTACCATACTACAGGTGGGTTACTGACTATATTGCAGTGCTCGGCGGTAGATAATAAATATATAACTTAAATAATAAAAAAAGGGGGTTACTCCCCTTTTTTTTTAAATGCTCTATGTTAAAAGCTTTAAATTTAAAGAACATCAATAAATCATACGGTCCTATAAGGGCGCTTGATAATATAAATTTAACTGCCAGCGATGGTGAATTCTTTTCGTTATTAGGGCCATCTGGCTCAGGAAAAACCACATGTCTTAAAGTTATTGCTGGATTTGAAGCTCCAGATAGCGGTGTTGTTTCTATTTTTGAAGAAGATGTTACAAACATACCTCCATTTAAAAGGCATGTTAATACTGTATTTCAAGATTATGCACTATTCCCTCATATGAATGTTCGACAGAACGTCGGTTATAGCTTGAAAGTTCAAAAGATTAAAGGTTCTTCTATGGATCGTAAGATAGACGAAATTCTTGAAATTGTTAATCTAACAGGTTACGATTTGCGAAAACCAAGTGAACTTTCTGGCGGTCAAAGACAAAGAGTTGCGTTAGCCAGATCTCTTATTAATAAACCTAAAATTTTGTTACTGGACGAACCCCTCGGGGCGTTAGATCTTAAACTCAGGGAAAAAATGCAGGTTGAATTAAAAAATATTCAGAGACAATTTAAAATAACTTTTATATACGTAACTCATGACCAGCAAGAAGCACTTAGCATGAGTGACAGAATTGCTGTTTTTAACAATGGTAAGATTGAACAAATAGATACCCCAGCAAATATTTATAGCAAACCAATAAATTCATTTGTAGCTGACTTTATTGGAACTACTTCAATATTTGATAAAGATTCAGCTATGAAGCTATTCGATTTAGATAAAGCATTTTCTGTTAGACCTGAAAATGTTGTGATTCTAGAGACAAAAGAGGATCTTGCTACTATAAATAAACAACAATATTACATCACTAATGGGACTGTGACTGACTGCCAATTTCAAGGTTCTCACCTTAAGGTTACCTACTTAATTGATGATAAGTGTAAGCTCAGAGTATTCAAGTCACTAGAAGGAAACATAAATCAGAAATATGACATCAATACAAAACATACAATTGCTTGGAGAAAATCTGACATTACTACTTTAAATGAATAACCTCTTAGACTCTTTCTCTAATTTTAGCTACAGGAATAAAAATTTTATTTTTCTGTCCTTCCTTATACTTCCTCTCCTTTGGTTAGGGATTGTCTATCTTGGCTCACTATTAATTTTTTTAGGACATTCTTTTTTTCATTTAGACGGCTTTACTGGTCAGATCGTTTATGAGTTTAGCTTTAAAACTCTTATTGAGCTTTTTAGTTCTCCTGCAAATATAGATATTCTTATTAGAACGGTTGCTTTAGCAGCTTGTGTCACAATTGGCTCTGCAATAATTGGATTTCCAATTGCATACTATATGGCTAAATTTACATCGCCTAAAGTCAAAATATTCCTTTTCATAGCAATCATGCTTCCGCTCTGGTCAAGTTATCTTGTAAGAGTGTATTCCTGGAAACTTATTTTGGCTAAGGAAGGAATAATTAATTGGTTCTTTGAAAAGCTAAATCTTGAATGGTTACTCGATACTATTCTCTCTACTCCAGTAATAGGAGGACCGTCATTGTCAATTTCATATATAGGGATGTTTTTAGTGTTTACATATATATGGCTTCCATTTATGATTTTGCCAATACAAGCATCTTTAGAGAGGGTTCCAAATTCTTTAATTAATGCTTCCCATGATTTAGGGGCCAACAAGAGACAAACCTTCTATAAGATAATATTACCTTTAGCGCTTCCTGGAATTATTGCCGGTTCTATTTTTACTTTCTCTCTTACACTGGGTGACTACATCATTCCATATATTATTGGAACATCAAAATTTTTTATTGGCCAAGCAGTATATACACACCAAGGAACTGCTGGAAATATACCGTTAGCTGCAGCCTTTTCACTTGTTCCAATAGTGGTTATGGTAGTTTATATATACATTGCAAAAAGAATGGGGGCATTTAATGCTCTTTAGAAAAGGATCAATTAACAAGCTTAATCAGGCAGGTCTGGGGTTAAGGTTTGGCGCCATTGCTGGACTTCTATTCCTTCATATTCCATTATTACTAATTATTCTATACGCATTCACTACAGAGGATAAGACGTATCAGTTCCCACCTCCTGGATATACACTAAAGTGGTTTGAAATAGTTTTGAATAGGCAGGATATATGGAACGCAGTATCATTATCTATGCAGATAGCAATTATCTCTACTTTTCTAGCAATAATTCTAGGAACATTGGCTGCTGGAGCACTCTACAAGACATCTTTTTTTGGTAAAAGCTCAATAACTATTTTGATTATTTTGCCAATAGCACTCCCAGGAATAATAACTGGAATTTCTCTAAGAAGTACTTTCGGAGTATTAGGAATACCATTTAGCACATGGACTATCATAATTGGTCACGCTACTTTCTGTATGGTAGTAGTCTACAATAACGTCGTTGCGCGACTCAGGAGAACCTCCCCAAACTTAATACAGGCATCGATGGATCTTGGAGCAAATAACCTACAAACATTTTTTTATGTTATTCTCCCTAATATGGGTACAGCAATATTAGCAGGTGGTATGTTAGCCTTTGCTCTATCTTTTGATGAAGTCATTGTAACCACCTTTACTGCCGGTCAACAAACAACACTACCTATATGGATGTTTTCAGAATTAATAAGACCTAGGCAAAGACCAATAACCAATGTAGTTGCAATTTTTATCATGTTTATCACCTTCATTCCTATAGTCTTTGCAAGCTATATGGCTAGCAAGACATCAGGATCTGAAGGATCAATAAAATAACTAATTTCACAAGGAGTAATTATGAGAATAAAACAATTAATCAATAACGAATTCGTTTTAGGCGAAGGACCTAGTGAGAAAATAATTAACCCATTTAATTCTGAGATAATAATCGAAATACCTCAGTCATCGAATGAGCAGGTTGAACTTGCAGTTCAATCAGCAAAGTCTGCTTTTTCGGCATGGTCACGTACTACTCCTGCGGATAGGTCTGCTATGCTACTTAAAGTTGCAGATATGATTGAACAAAAAGCTGAAGAGATAGCAAGAATTGAATCTTTAAACTGTGGAAAGCCATATCACCTAGTTCTAAATGATGAAATTCCTGGAGTTGCTGATGTATTTAGATTCAATGCTGCAGCCTGCAGAACAATGCGGGGCTCTGCAGCTGGTGAATACCTTGAGGGTTTTACCAGCATGATCCGAAGAGATCCTATTGGCGTTATTGGTTCAATTGCTCCATGGAACTATCCATTAATGATGGCAGCATGGAAATTAGCACCAGCATTAGCTACAGGCAATACTATTGTACTTAAACCTTCAGAACAAACACCTCTGACTGCTCTATACATAGTTGATATTTTGGCGGAAGTTTTTCCTAAAGGGGTGGTGAATATTATCTATGGAATTGGAGAAACCGTAGGCTCAGCACTTATCAATAATCCGCATGTGCAAATGATATCTTTGACTGGTGATATAAGCACTGGTAAAAAAGTTCTTGAAGCTGCAAGCTCCAGTATTAAAAAGACTCATCTGGAATTAGGGGGGAAGGCCCCAGTGATAGTATTCGATGATGCCGATATAGATCTTCTAATAGAAGGAGTAAAAGATTTTGGATATTACAATGCAGGGCAAGACTGTACAGCTGCCTGTAGAATTTTCGTTGATAAAAAAATATACGATAAAGTTGTATCAGAATTGACTCTAGCAGTAAATACTATTGGTTATGGCAATGATGATGATAGTAAAAATGATATACCACCTTTAATTACTGCAGAACATCTAAATAGAGTATCTGGGTTTATTGAAAAGGCTAAATCTGTTAATAATATAGAGATTACAACTGGTGGTCATGCTAAGGAAGGTTCTGGTAATTTTTACTTACCTACAGTAGTTGCTGGAGCTAGTCATAGTGATGAAATTGTACAAAAAGAAGTTTTTGGTCCAGTAGTATCGGTAACACCATTTTCTGATGTCGAAGATGCTATTGGATGGGCAAATGATTCTTCCTACGGATTAGCATCCTCAGTTTGGACTAAAGATATTACAAAGGGTATGGCAACTGCCTCTAGACTACAGTATGGTTGTACTTGGGTTAATACACACTTCATGCTGGCTTCTGAAATGCCTCATGGAGGAGTAAAGTCATCAGGTTACGGAAAAGATCTGTCTATATACTCGTTAGAAGACTATACAAATATCAGACATGTTATGGTTAATATTGGGGCCTGATTCTAAATATTGGATATTATGAAAATTGGAGCACTCAAAGAGATTACTTCTGGTGAACAGCGCGTCGCTCTAACACCAGATAGCGCCACTCATTTACAAAAGCTTGGTCA
>DQME01000153.1 GCA_015659815.1 Gammaproteobacteria bacterium
ATAGGTATCAACAAGGACTCATCATTGGTTGCCGTATTCATTGTTATGGTTTTAGATAAATGCACACACTTATTATTTCTTTTGTGTGGATTGGTGTAGACAAATACACTTAACGATGTTGTTGATAGCCCACTGGATCTAAGTTTATTAATAGCCACCCTAGCGAGCGATGTTAGGGCCTGGTTTACCTCACTATAGCTGACCAATTCACAGCCAAATGATCTAGATGAAACTATCTGCTTTTTTATGGGCGGTATGCTCTCAATGCTGATACAAGATTTACCTTTGAGTTCCTGATAAACCCTCTTACCGTTTACACCTAAAATGGACCCTACGGTGCCAACGTCGGCTCTATAAAAATCATATGAGCTATGTATATTTATGTTGTTTAGTTTCTTGGCGCTCTGCCTACCTATGCCCCATAAATCTCCGACATCTACGGAACATAAAAGTTTACGGTACCTCTCCTCTGTTAGTGAATCTATATCAAACACCCCACCAAGTGTTGGATATTTTTTAGCAACACGGTTAGCTAGTTTTGATAAAACCTTGGTCCTTCCCATGCCTACACATACAGGTATCCCGGTCCATCTCACGACTTTATTTTTCAGTGATTGCATATGATTATTTAGGTCCTGTTTAGTGCCAGACAGTTCCAAAAAGCTTTCGTCAATCGAATATATCTCCTGTATAGGTGAATAGTGGCCAATAATGCTCATTACTCTGGAAGACATGTCCCCATACAAAGGGTAGTTGGAAGACCTGACCACTACTCCATTCATCTTGATAAAATCCTTGACCTTAAAGTATGGCTCCCCCATCTTGATTCCTAAATCCTTGGCCTCATTAGAGCGCGCAATAATGCATCCATCATTGTTAGATAACACGACTACAGGCTGGAACTCTAATTTTGGATCAAAAGCGCGCTCACATGAGGCATAAAAGTTGTTGCAATCTACCAGTGCGAACTTGCACTCTTTGTGTCTAGTCATACTGATGAATGACTGAAGTTACGACCCCCCAAATGATAAGCTCGCTGCCCTCTTTTATGTTGATGTCATCAAAATCAGTGTTTTCAGCCTTGAGGGTAATTTTTCCTTTGTACTTGTGTAGCCTTTTAACAGTAAATTCACTGTCCACTACTGCAATAACTATCTTGCCACTTTTGGCTGTAACTGACCTGTCAACTATCAATATATCGCCAGGATAAATGCCAACCCCGAGCATAGACTCGCCCTGCGCTCTAACAAAGAAGGTGGACTCTTTGTGTTGTATAAGGTGTGTGTTAAGGTCCAATGTTTCATCCATATGATCATCTGCAGGAGAAGGGAACCCTGCCTGCACTCTAGAACTAAAGATTGGCACCAGTAACTCTTTCGCATTTTCTTTGGGAAGTAGCACCCTGGTGTTTGATTTTAGTTTGGATTTATAGACGTTTAGTGAATACTTAACAGATTCTACTAAGCTTGCTGGCACCCTTATGACCTTAGTGTTCTCTTTAAACTCTCCTGAATTTTTTTTGCGACCGGCTCCCTTTCTTGCGCCCCCGTGTGATTGTTTGTTCATCTTATATTTGAAATTTGTTACAATATTCAAATAAGTATTATAGTGCAGTAATAGGGGTGACTTTTAGTAATATAAAAAAATAACGTTAATTTCCACTATTTTTTAGCGACAGTTCCGTAATAACATTTTCAAGCTTTTGAAAGCCACAAATCATCCATTGATATAACCTTGTGTGTAACAAACGAGAATTTTCTAGTTTCATTGTAATTTTCAAATAGTTCGGCACTATTGTTAAATCAGATAGCAAGAAACATTTCTTATTAATTTGTGTCGCCTATATAAAGAGGACGCTATACCTTTTAATAATGTGTGTCCACCTTCACAAGGCATGAGAATAAATATCTCTAGCATCAACTGCAGATACCTCTCTCGGATTATTGCCAAGTAAGCGGGTTTGACGCATGGCATTTGCCACCAGATTATCAAGATCACTCGATTGAATTCCCACCTCTGTCAGAGTGGTTTCAAGACCAAGCTCAGAAGAAAGGCTTGCTATCTTATTAATCAACAAGTCACAGACATCATGAGGTGAATGAACGCTGGCGAGCTCGGGAAAAATGATAGGACCAAGCTCGGCGTATTGGCTCGCACATAAATCCGCATTAAAACGCAAGACATGTGGCAGCACGAGTGCATTGGACAAGCCGTGGGACACATGGAACAATCCGCCAATCGGATAGGCCAGTGCATGAACTGCACCAACTGGTGAATTGGCGAAAGCCTGACCTGCTAACATCGACCCCAACAACATGTTGGTCCTCGCCTTAATATTCGATCCATTGAAAACCGCCTCCCTGATGTTCGCGCCGAGAAGCTCCAGGGCTTGTTTAGCTAGAATTTTGGAAATTGGGTTATTATTGGCGTTCTTTGATGTAAAAGCTTCTATAGCATGAACCATTGCATCAACGCCCGTGGCTGCTGTGATATGAGGTGGAAGCCCCAAAGTCAGTTCGGCATCCAATAATGCTAAATCAGGGAGTAATAAAGGTGATACAACACCTTTTTTCTCAAACTCTCCCGTCGTGACTATAGACACGGTGGTGACTTCAGATCCTGTACCGGCAGTGGTAGGGATCATAGCCAGGGGCAGGCGTTCACCTTCGGCCAAGCCAATACCATAAATTTCTTCAATTTCCTGCTTGGAGATCGCAAGTAATGCTACCAATTTAGCTACATCCATCGAACTACCACCACCAAACCCAACAACGGCGTTAATGCCGTATTCCTTTGCCAGCTTAACCGCATTTAACACTGTGGCTTGAGGCGGATCAGCCATTACCTCATTGAATATAAACACTTCAGCACCAACAAACTTTAGACTTGCTAACACACCTTGCTCCAAGCCAAGTGAAACAATACCAGGATCCGTAACAAGCATTATTCGTGGCTTGACACCCGATTTCCAAAGGTAGTGCTTTGCAAGTTCTCCAAACCGATTTGCACCGCCAACTTCCTGATGAATACTGCGGGTCGTATTAAATGTGAACTGAGTCATACTACAATTGCCCCCGAAGATTCTTATCGTATTTCATTAATATACCCACGTTCTATGGCGGAAACCTTATCAACCAAGTCCTATGATTGATGGTAACTAAATAATACTGGACTAGCCCCAATGATGTACAGGACTCCAATACTTAAAGCACTCAGAGCTTTCTGAAGATATCACATTATTTACATTACTACACCAGTCATATGCCTCAAGCCTGGTGAAGTTATTGTTAAGTACAGATACATGAGGAACTAAAGAAACAAAAGCTATCCAGCCCAACACCACAATCAATATCCATTTAATCATTTTTAGTCACTCTCGATACAAGGCTACACATAAGAATATAGAATATAGAATATAGAATATAGAATTATAGAATAAAAAACTTATTTTAAAGGTCTTAACTAATAAACAATAAAACTAAAATAAAATCCGTGGCACTTATGGGGCATTAAAAAGAACCGATCAGTCCACCAAAGATAGCGAACAGAAGCATAAGTATTAAGATTGCAGGTATAGATGCGATCGCCCACTTAACCATAAAAACGACCATTGACCAGAATGGCATACTTATGTCTGATATATTTACTGTTTGTGCTACTTTGTTTTCAGTGTTTGTTTCCATTTGTTTAATTTTGTAGTCAAATTAGTAAGAAATTCTATCATAAATTATTTAATGAAAAATTGTTATAATTAATGGACATTATTAAATAATTATTATGTCAGGATTAATAGGATATATTGGTGCGTTAGCTGATGATATGTCGGCAATTGCTATGAAGGTGGTTGCCTCATCTATGGACGATATTGCTAGCCAGACCGCCAAGTCTTTACCAAAAACTGCAGGCCTACTTATAGATGATGCGGCCACAATACCTCAGTACGTCGACCATACCGCAGCCAAAAGAGAGCTACCAGTTATCTATAAGATAGCCAAAAGGTCAATGATAAACAAGTCCATCATGATCCCGATCGCTATATTAATAACCTACTTTGCTCCATGGCTAATGGTTCCTATACTTGTGTTAGGGGGGTCTTACCTATCCTTCGAGGGTAGCGAATCTGTTGCCCAGAAGTTAGGCATAGTCAAGCCCCACAACGAGCAACTTAAGCACTCTATAGAAGGAACCGACGACTTAAAGGCTGCAGAAGACAATACAGTGTCATCTGCGGTAAAGACTGATGCAGTGTTGTCGATAGAGATTATCGCTATAACCATTGCCTCTGTTGCAGATGAACCGATAACAACCCAGATCGGAGTATTGATATTGATTAGTGTTATTGCTACTTTAGCTGTTTACGGTTTGGTTGGCATGATAATAAAGATGGACGATATAGGATTCTATATAAGGCAAACACACACAACCAGCAAAACACTGAAATCGTTAAGTAGCTTATTAATTCAGGGTATGCCTGTAGTATTGAAGGTTCTTGGGGGCATCGGTATGGTTGCTATGTTGATGGTTGGTGGAGGCATTCTGATTCATAATTTGTATTTCCTCCATGATCTAGAATATTTTGGTTCTAAGTTGCCTTATTTTTTACCTCAATTTATGCAATTTTTTGCTACCCCAGTGGCCGTATCATTGGCCATAGGTGCAATAATATTGGTAATTAAAGAGTCTGTATTCAGTACTTCAAAGGTCTAGTACTTTCTTTTAACTTTTGAGCCATTGTAAAGAATATTGGAAAGATTTTTATCGGCCATTTTACGTTGAGACACGGTAACTGGGTCCATATCATATCTAGGCCTTTGTAGGGTGACACCTTTATGGTCTTGCCTTATCTCGCCACTGATATGTGTCCATATATTATCGCCTAATGTCTGTTTAATGCTAGGAGGCATGTATGACTGCAATGCAAAGCCAACCCTTCTGTGTTTGCCCTGGTTAGGCCTTGATCCATGAATCACTGTCCCACAATGAATTGACATTTCGCCTGGCTTGAGGATGACATCGATAGCATTAGAATCATCGACATCCTTGATTTCTTGTCCTCTTGTTAGTATGTTGTCATTATCGAAAGTGTCATTGTGGTAGAGGATTTCTTGCTTATGGCTTCTAGGTATCATAGACATACAACCCATCTCTATTGTGCTAGCTGTGAGTGCAATCCATGGGGTTGCAAAGTCGTTACTGTTCATTCCCATATATGTAGCGTCCTGGTGCCATGACACATAGTGCCCAGATGAAGGGCCCTTACTGAACAATACAGATGCCCATAGGGCAATGTCTGGACCTAAAAGATCCTCCATAGCTCCTACCACCACATCATTATGGGCAAGATCATCAAGAAACCTAAATGAGAGGTGTAAATTGTTTCTACTTTCTGAGTGAATCTCTTCAGGGTATAAGCTCTCAGCATTCTCTATCTTTTGTGCGATAGATAAGGCCTCGTCCTCAGACATAACTCTTATAGGAAAAACAAAACCTTCTTCTCTATAAGATTTAATTTGTTGTTTAGTTAATACCTTAGGCATCGATACAATGGGTCAACCTTTTA
>DQME01000031.1 GCA_015659815.1 Gammaproteobacteria bacterium
ATCGGTATATCTTGAATTGCCTCAGGGTGGTGGGCACCGTAAGCGTCCTCTGGGTTAACAGACACATCGCAAGACTCTCCTACATTCATCCCCTCTAGTGCTCTCTCTAGGCCAGGGATTATGTTGCCATGCCCCTGTATGAATGGCATAGGGTCGTTACCCTTAGAGGTGTCAATAACCTCACCAGAGTCGCTCTTTAGTGTGTAGTGCATCTCGACAACCTTGTCCTTCTTTATAGTCATTTATATTTCTCCGATAAACTAAAATTGCTACAAATGCAAGATTTTACATAAACATTGTATGATTTATTAGTTCATTAACGGTGTTTGGCTGTATGCCTAAAAAATGTCCTTGTTTATAATAATATATAACAAAATACCGCCAGTCAGTATTAGCACCACATATCTTATAACAACGAAACTAAACTTAAATTTTTGCTTCAGTTCGATGTTTTCTTTGTTGGTTTCGCTTTTCTTTTTGACGAATGCCCACCACAAAGGAACAACTATAATAAAAATAACAACTACAATTAAATCTATTACATCCATAGCAAGCTCACTTATGATTAGCGGGTCTGTAATACAATAAAGTTCTCATTCCTTGTTACTTAACCCAGTTACAGACAAAATTTAATAAATACCCACCAACACTACTCTCATATAAGGGGAAGTCCCATATTGGATTACTAGGTATGTGTTTCTTTTGCGCCCCATTGGCCATCGGTTTATTGTAGTATGTGACAGACAACAATTTCACACGGCTCTGTTCACAAGATCCTTGGTAATATGCCTTATCGCTCATATCGCCGCTTTGATTTTTTTCTACATAGTCTACCAACTCCCAATAATACACAAAACCATCTCTTTTGTTGATTGAATTGGTATCGATATAGTAACTATTTCCGTCAATGTCATCAGTAATTATTGTCCAACCACCGTAACAATTAAAAGCAAAGAAAACACTCAACAGTAAAAATAATTTAAGTTTCATAGGTCATGCTATTGTATAGAATATATCTTTTTTTTAATTGTTTAATTAACTTAAGTTAATTGAATTAATAGTTATAGCAATTATTTCTAAATATTTTTTGAGTTAAGGATCATATCTGCTGCCTTTTCAGCAATCATCATTGTTGGTGCATTTGTATTGCCAGAAACTATTTCTGGCATGATTGACGCATCCACAACCCTTAATCCTGAAACCCCACGCACCTTTAAGTTCTTGTCTACAACACTGTCCTCATCATTACCCATCTTGCAGGTTCCCACTGGGTGGTAAATGGTTTGACTATTATTTTTTGCCGCCTCGAGTAGCTCTTCATCTGATTCGTAAGATTTACCAGGAACGTATTCCCCAGTAATGTGTTCACTTAGTGTTGGTGCCTTAGATATTTTTCGTGCAACCTTAATTGAGTCGATTGCAATTTTCCTATCGAACTGAGTTGATAAGTAGTTTGTAATAATTGTAGGCGACTTTTGTGGGTCACTAGAGTTTATATATATTTCTCCTCTACTTTCAGGTCTCAGGTTACAAACAGACATAGTGAAAGCAGAAAATGGGTGCACCCCATCGCCTGGTTTGTCCGCACTGAGTGGCTGCATGTGAAACTGAATATTTGGCCGAGAACCATCAAGCTTTGTATTAGTAAAGGCGTATACCTGGCTTGCACTTAAAGTTAAAGGACCCGTCCTAAACAATATATATTGTAGCCCTATCAGAGCTTTTTTCCACCACGCATTTAGCTCATCATTAAGGGTTTTAGTGTTGGTTTTATATACCAACCTAATCTGCAAATGGTCTTGAAGGTTTTTTCCTACAGCAGGGTTATCGTATACAACGTCAATGCCTAACTTTGATAATAAATTTGAATCACCTATGCCTGATAGCTGTAGTATTTGTGGTGAAGCTATTGCCCCTGCAGACAGTATAACTTCGCCTCTACAAAAAATCTCTGACTGTTTTTTGGTTCCTGTATTGAAACATTTAACTCCTACTACCTTCTTGCCTGAAAAAATTAAACTATTGACATGAGTCTCGGTAACAATTGTTAGGTTTTTTCTTTTTCTAATACTTCTTGGTAAGAATGACCTATATGAGCTCCTTCTGAACCCCTTATATGCTGTTTGTTGAAAGTATCCTACACCCTCCTGTTGTTCCGAATTACAGTCTGAGTTGTACGGTATCCCTACTTCTTGTGCAGACCTAACAAAATACTCTGCAATCTTCCTTTTTAACCTTAAGTTTGAAACTTTTAATTCTCCATCTGTTCCGTGGTATTTACTTTGCCCATTCTCTTGGCATTCTGACTTAATAAAATATGGCAATATGTCTTCATAACCCCAACCACTGTTGCCTAGGTCTTCCCATCTATCATAGTCATGGCGGTCACCCCTAACATACAACAGTCCGTTCAAAGAGCTGGACCCGCCTAACACTTTACCTCTAGGCCAATCTAACACTCTATTGTTTATGCCCTTATCCTTTTCAACTTTGTACATCCAATCACAAGATGGATTGTTTATAGTTTTGAAATACCCAACAGGCACATGTATCCATATGTTGTTATCTTTTCCTCCAGCTTCAACCAATAAAACCTTGTTGTTTGGGTCAGAAGAAAGTCTGTTTGCTAGTACACATCCTGCTGAACCAGCACCAATAATGATGAAATCATATTTCATATTTACTTATTTATATTGTTAATATTATTGTGTTTGTATTTAATTATATATTATTTGAAATATTTTTTTCAAATATATGAATTCATATATATAACTTAATGTATACTATATTCTGATTTAGTTCAATTTTGTGGCGTTAAAAAAGCTTAAAAAGAACGAAATCAATGGTATAAACGACAAAAAATAGGAGATATATGATGTTAAAAAATAAGTATGTTTTAATGCTTACTGCGCTACTAGCTTTCATCTTTAGTTCTAACGCAATGGCAGTTACAAAAATGAAAATACAATCTGTTATAGGAAGCAGTACTAGTGAAGTTGTCATGCTCAAAGAATTTGCATCTAATGTTGCAACATTGACTAACGGCAGAGTGGTAATGGAGATTGTGCCTGGTGGTTCTGTTGTACCTAATAATGATGTTTTAGATGCAGTAGATGCGGGTTTGCTTGATGGTGGATTTGCTTGGACGCATTACTGGTCCGGGAAGCATCCGGCAGCGATGCTGTTCGGCTCCCCTGTTGCAGGTGCGGGTGTTGGTATTGATAATATCGCATGGGTTTCTTGGTTCCATAGTGCTGGTGGTAAAGAGCTTTATGATCAACTATGGGATGAAATGGGTATGAACGTTCATGGTCTCATGTTGCAGCCAGTTGGACCTGAAGCACTTGGTTGGTTTAAAGAGCCAATCAATAGCATGGATGACTTCCGTAAACTAAGATTCCGCACACCTCCAGGAATACCTGGTCAAACATACAAGGATATTGGTGTTGCTTCTGTTGCTATGGGTGGTGGAGATATTCTACCTGCACTTGAAAAAGGTGTAATCGATGCAGCAGAATGGTGTTGCCCACAACCTGACAGAGACTTTGGTTTCCAAAAGGTTCTTAAGTACTACTACTTACAAGGACTACACCAGGTTGTTGTGAATGCTGATATGTATATAAATGGCGATGTTTGGAATAGCCTTTCTGATCATGATCGAGCTTCAATAAATGTTGCTGCTGATGCTTCATTGATTCGTTCAATGTCTAACCGTATCTACCAAAACGGTTTAGCCTTGAAAGACTTGACAGAAAATTGGGGTGTACAGCTAATGGATACTCCAGCTGACTACTTCCCTGCCTACATGAACGCTGCTAAAGACACACTTGAAAAGAATGCTGCAGAAAACGCGTTCTTTGCTAAGGTTTGGCAATCACAGAAAGACTTTGCTGAGGTTGCGGTACCTTTCTGGGCTGGTTCGCAGGCATCAAATGCTAAGCTAGGTAAAGCATTTGCAGATACATTAAAGTAAATAACATCTGTGTTTAGTTGTTAATTGAGTTGCCAATAGTTTTAATACTGTTGGCAACTTTTTTTAGCTATTATTTATTAAACACTATTACACTAATACATATCGATTTAGTTGTTGACGGGTTAGATTAGTGAAATAGTTTAGTACAATACTGTAATATTCTTTATATTCTATTTATTTTTTGTAAATTGAATATAAAAAAAATTATAGATATATTTATTAAATGTAGAACCAATAGATTTGCAATATTTTGTAACCAGAATAGCAATGCTTTGGCTTAACTAGAAGGTACACAACATGTCAAACGAGGAAGAATTTAACGATTTAGATATTACCGATGAAATGGTTGCCGAAGGGCGGACATATACCGGTGTTATGCCTGACGATATGCCCAAGTGGATGTCTAAGTCAATCCTTGGGATTGACCTTTTTAGCTTAAGGGTTGGTCAGGTGGCTTGCTGGTTAACGGTGCCAGTATTTTTGTCTATGTTTTATGAGGTTGTTGCGAGACATTTCTTTAATGCCCCAACGATGTGGGCATACGATATAAGTAGAATGTTTGCTGGCGCCATGTTTATGCTTGGAGCTGGATATGCTCTCTCAAAGGGGATACATATTCGTGCGGACTTCATGTATCGTGACTGGCCCATCAGAACACAGGCATCAATTGATCTGACTTTGTATATATTATTTTATTTTCCTGGTTTAATAGGCGCTACTTGGGCTTGTTACAATTACGCTTATAAATCTTGGTCGCAAATGGAAAAGGGTATGGACACTGCCTGGATGCCGCTTCTGGGTCCAATAAAGACTGTTTTATTGATAGGCTTTGTGCTACTTTTGATTCAAGGCATATCAGAGGTACTAAAGTGTGTGTATGCAGTAAAAAATAGGAGATGGCCATGACCCCAGAAATCCTTGGCATGCTGCTAATAGCGACAATGCTGTTCGCTATTTTTATTGGATTCCCTATCTCGTTTACCCTAATCTTTTTAGGTGTATTCTTTGGTTATATAGGTTTTGGTAAGCTAGTCTTCTTTTTGATGACCTTTCACTTCTCTGCGAGCATGCTTGAACAGACACTTGCAGCTATCCCTTTGTTTACCTTTATGGGTATTATGATGGAAAAAGCTAACCTGATGGAGAGGCTGTTTACATCTGTACAGATGGCATTAGCTAGAACCAAAGGTTCATTATTTGTTGCGGTTCTTTTTGTGGCAACTATATTTGGTGCAGCTACAGGCATTGTTGGAGCATCTGTCACCATTCTTGGGATCATGTCAGCCAAAACAATGAACAGGGCAAAGTATGATGTACGCTTAGCTGCTGGTTCAATTACTGCTGGAGGAACCCTAGGTATTTTGATACCACCAAGCATCATGTTGGTCGTTATGGGGCCTATATTAAATGTCCCTGTAACAGACTTATTTGCTGCAGCAATAATGCCTGGCTTGATGTTGGCCTCACTCTACACAGGATATACGCTTATTAGGTGTCACCTAAACCCGTCATTGGGGCCTGTAGTACCTGAGAATCTTCGCCCAACATCCATGAGAGAGGTCTGGGTTGAGTTTTTTAAAGGTTTAGTTCCACCAGTTTTATTGGTTGGTTCATCCCTTGGTAGTATTTTGTTCGGTCTCGCTACCCCTACAGAGGGAGCCGCTATGGGAGCAGTTGGTTCAATATTGTTAACGTTAGCTTATCGCAAATTTACTTTCCAAAATTTCAAAAGTGCGCTATTAAAGACTCTAGAAATTACTACACTGATAATGATACTGGTTGCTGCATCTAACTTTTTTGGCTCAGTATTCTCAAAATTAGGCACGCCAACATTGATAACTGAGTACTTGATGACGCTAGATTTACCACCTATGGTATTGCTACTGATAATAATGGCCTTTATCTTCTTGCTAGCATGGCCTCTAGAATGGGTACCTATCGTTTTGATTATAATTCCAATAATATTGCCTCTTATTGTTCAACTTGGTTTTGACCTTACATGGTTTGCAATACTGGTTGCAGTAAACTTACAAACTGCATGGCTCTCCCCTCCTGTAGCTCTGTCTGCCTATTTTTTAAAGGGTGTTGTTCCTGAATGGGATTTGAAGGACATCTACCATGGCATGATGCAGTTTATGGTGATTCAGGTGGTTGGCTTGACACTGATTGTATTGTTCCCTCAGATCGCCTTGTGGTTACCTAATTACTTGTATGGTAATTAAAAAATAACAACCCAATGGTGACAAATTGTCATGAAATTATTGATTACTGGTTTTCCGATAAAAGTAAAAAATATTGGTTCTCTTCAACACCTGATGTAGATAAAGAGATTAAGACTCTCTTTGAAGATGTCTGGCTAAAAGCCTCAAAAGGTGACTATAGTAACTGGCAAAGTTCTCCGGAAGGAGCATTAGCCCTAATAATCGTACTAGACCAGTTCCCTCTCAACATGTTCAGAGGTGAACCTAAAAGCTTTGACACTGAGAGTATGGCTTTGGATGTAGCTATTACCGCTATCAATAATGGCTATGACAAAAAATTAACTAGCGATAAATTAAGGTTTTTGTTTGTACCGCTTATGCATAGTGAAAATATTGAAAATCAAAACCTAGGGGTGAAGCTTTTTAAAAGATATGGCTTTGACTTGCAGTGGCCACAACACCACAGAAATTTAATTATAAGGTTCGGAAGGTTCCCTCATAGGAACCAAATTCTAGGCAGGGAGAGTACTACTGATGAGATTGAATATTTAATTTCAGAGAGAGCATTTAAAGGCTAAATACACGCCGGTCAAGATTTAGTTAATTTTGATGAATAACCGCGTAGGGCTTGCTCAAATTATCCAACCGTACTGTACTGTTGACGAATATATTCAATTTCGCTTGTATTGACATATGAGGTACGCAACTCAACAGCTTCATCATGATAAGTAAAACCGACACGACTAATTTTCAAAATTGGAGAGTTGGCTTTAATTCCTAGCATTTTTGCAACATTAACTGGTGCAGGAATTGCTCTAACTCTTTCAGAACACTTTGCTATAAAAACGTTAAACTTATTTTGATAAAGGTTGTATACAGTGTTATGACGATTGATAAATATTTCTTCATTTAATAATGGAAATTTAGCTGCAGAAATAACAATCTTGTCTGCTGAATGAACCTTGCCTTGGAAGGCTAATTTATTGTAAATACTAATAACCTTATTGTTTTCTTTTGGTATGTTTAATACATCTATTTCTTTGTCGCTTGCATCTTTCAGCTCGAAAGAGACACACTCAACCTCAGGTATATGTCTCTCATCACTGTCATGATGAACAATATGAAAATATTTAAAGAGGAAGCTATGGTCGTCATGCTGACAAACAAATGTGCCTAGCCCCTGCTTTCTAATCAATATGCCTTCATTCTCTAGTACACCTATGGCCTTTCTTACTGTACCAATAGATACATTAAATAACTCTACAAGAGTTTTTTCATTAGGCATAAGCTGCCCTGGTTTTAAAACTTCTTTCTCAAGGCAATCAAATAATTCGTTCTTTATTTGAAGCCATAATGGCGTCTTACTATTGGGATCAATATTAAATTTAATATCTCTAATACTCATAATAATATCCTTTTGTTAATAGTGCGGCCTCAACACAACTTTTGCAGAGGACATTCGATCATTATGGAGTTCATTAAAAGCAAAACTTGCCTCAGACAAAGGGTACTCTTTTACCCATGACAAATTTCCAAAATCACCACTTCTTATTAATTTTAATGCAGACTTGAAGTCTTCCATGTTGTAGGTATAACAACCAACTAATTTAATCTCTTGAAGAGTTAGCTTTCTAATATTGACACTGCTTGTCCAGCTCTGTAGACCTACATTAACAATAACTCCGCCAGTTTTTATTGCCTCAAATGATAATGAGCTGGTTTTTTCACTACCCACACAGTCAATTATAACGTCAAACTCTTCATTTTTCACACTTTGAGTTATTGGGTTGGTTGCGCTAACACCTACATGTTCTTTGACGCACTGGTGGCGAGCCAAGTTAGTCTCTAGGATTTGCATTTTTACACCATACGACTTAAGTAATAGCGAAGTCAATAGGCCTATAGCTCCTGCACCAATTACTAAAACATGGCAATCCTTTATTGGCATGTAAGATTCTTTAATCGCAATGTCAACTGCATGTACCACTGTTGCTGCAGGCTCAGTCAAGGCTACATGGTTCGGGTCCATATCTTTTGGGGCCTCAACTAAACATTTCTCTGGTATGTTCATGTATTGCGCAAATGCCCCCTGTCTATTCATACCTATCATGTCTCTGTCGCTACACAAGTTGTCACGCCCTTGCAAGCAATAACTACACACTCCACATGTAATTAATGGGTTACCTGTAACTATCTTACCGCTATTCTTGCCACCAACAATTTCACCACAAAACTCGTGACCTAAAATAACCCCCGGTTTTCTTCTAGGATCCTTACCGTGGTATGCGTGCATGTCAGACCCACAAATACCGACCGACTCTATTCGCAATAAAACATCATCATCTCGATCTTGCTGTGTTGATTGATAATCTTTCACAAAGGTCACCTCATTTGGAGCCGTATAGACTACCGCTGACATTTTATCTATCATTGCGCTGAAAAACCTCCATCTAAAAATATTGTTTGGCCGGTAATATACGAATTAGCATCACTACATAGAAAGGCACTGATGCCAAAGAAATCTTGCTCTTCACCGTTACGATTCATCATTGTTTTGCCTGCTAAAACTTTTAATTTTTCTGGGTCTTGAAATAATGATTCAGTGAGTTTGGTGTGAAAAAATCCAGGTGCAATAGCGTTAACCAGTATGCCGTGTTTAGAGTAAGCCTGAGCCAGAGCGCGAGTCAGCTGCATCACTCCACCCTTACTTGCACCGTAGGGAATGCTATTGTCGAATGCTCGAAGGGACTGCAATGAGGCAATATTAATAATTCTTCCCCAGCCACTTTCTTTCATCTTTTTGACAACCAATTGACTTAATTGATAGGGCGCGGTTAAATTGATATCTATGGTTTTTTGCCAGGCATTAAGTGTCATTTCTTCAGCAGGAAGTCTGATATTAATACCAGCGGCGTTAATTAAAATATCTATTTTTTTTGACACACTGTAGATATCTGACAGCATTTGTTCTAATTTATTGGAATTGGTAACATCAACTTGAAAAAATGCCGCTTGAGCACCCAGTGCTTCCACCTCTTTTATGGTGTCATCTGCATTATCATCTATGCTTACAATCCAAATGAATGCCCCTGCACGTGCCAATGCCAATGCTATCATTTTACCAACACCACTGCTACCACCAGTCACTAAGGCAATTTTATTGTTCAGTGAAAAATTCGATAAATCCATATTAATTACTCCTCTACTGGGGCACCCAAATCAAATGCCTCATTTGGAAAATATTTACTTAACCTAACATCTGATGCTCTGGCATGTCCTTCCATTCCTTCTAGTCGAGATATTCTAGAAGCAGTTTGAGCAATATGCTTTGTTGATTCTCGGTCCATTCTCTGCCATGTAAGAACCTTTAAGAATTTGTGCGCCGATAATCCACCTGAATAACGTCCAGCCCCTTTGGTGGGGAGTATATGGTTTGGCCCAGATGATTTATCTCCAAAAGTGACAGTTGTCTCTTCACCTAAAAACAATGATCCGTAACAAGTCAAATTATCCAACCACCAATCAAGATCCTGACATTGCACTTCTAGGTGTTCAGATGCGTATTGGTCTGAGACACGAACAACTTCTTCACGCGAATCGCACAATATAACTTCACCATAGTCACGCCAAGCACAATAAGCGGCATCTTTCGCTGTTGGCGGGAGTTTATCGATATATTGAGGTACCAATTTCATTACCTTTTCGGCCATATCTTGAGATGTTGTAAACAACCAGCCCGGTGATTCATGACCATGTTCCATTTGACCTACTAAGTCGATAGCGACAATGTCAGCATCTGCAGTTTCATCTGCAATAACAGCCACTTCAGAAGGGCCGGCAAAGACATCAATACCTACTTTACCAAATAGAGTTCTTTTTGCCTCCGCTACAAATTTGTTTCCAGGACCAACAATTATGTCAGCCTTTTTACCGGTAAATAGACCATAAGTCATACTCGCTATTGCTTGAACTCCACCAAGCGTCATCATGTAGTCTGCGCCAGCAGCTTTCATAGCATACAAGACATAAGGGTGGATGCTTTTGCCTTTGTAAGGTGTAGAACAGGCGATTATGCAAGGAACACCAGCAGCTTTAGCGGTGGCTATACTCATATAAGCTGAGGCGATGTGAGCATAACGCCCAGTTGGTACATAGCAACCTGCAACATTTACAGGTAGCAATTTCTGCCCAGCCTCGACACCGTTATTTTTGGTATAGAATTCATCAATAGAGTCACGCTGTGCTTTAGCAAAGTCATAAACCTGTTGACAAGCAAAATCAATATCATCTTTAACATTTTGAGGGACCCCGGCGATAATTTTATTAATCTCATCTTCTGAAAGCAGAATTTCACCTCTCCAATTATCGAGTTTGGCAGAATAGTCACGAACAGCCTGCTCACCATGTTGTTCAATGTTGGTCAGCATATCACTGACAACTTTTTGTGCTTCCAAGGTATTTGTTTCAGCTGTCTTGTCAGCTTTTTTTAGGAATATCATTTTTTGTCCTTCTATTATTTTTAGTCAATATAAAGTGCAAACATAATTATGCACTCTCATACAAACGCGTTAACACAAACTCCTTATGTCCCAGAATTTCAGCCGCTGTCATTCTGCCGTTAGCAGTACTGATTAAACTCTCTAGTAACATGTCCCCTGCTTGGTCCAGATTTATATCGCGATTTAATAACCCGGTTACATCAACATCTACATGCTCAGACATTGTCCTTACTGTCCTTGGGTTGGCACAAATTTTAATAACCGGCAATATCGGGTTGCCTATTATGTTGCCCTGCCCTGTAGGAAAAAAGTGAGCTACATAGCCTGATGCAGCACACAGCGTTACCATCTCGGCAGCAGCAGAAGATGAGTCCATAAACCATAGTCCTTTACTTGTAGGCATCTCTGCTTTATCTAGTACACCATCCACAAGGCACTTCTTGCCAATCTTTTGTATGTTACCGAGAGCCTTCTCCTCAATTGTGGTTAAACCTCCCTCTATGTTTCCTTTGGTTGGTTGTGATTCAGACAGGTCGTCAGTTTTAAATCTCTCTATCATGTCTTGGTAGCGGTTAAACATAAACATAAATTGGTCTGCAACAGCTTCATTAACACATCTATCTTTTACAAGATGCTCACCTCCAGTGATTTCAGAAGTCTCTCCAAATAACAGAGTACTATCAATGTCGTAGAGTTTATCAAAGGCATTTCCTACAGTAGGATTTGAGCCAAAACCTGAAGTTGTATCTGATTCTCCACACTTGGTTGAAACCCATAGCTCACTAATATCACATGGCTCTCTTTGTAGTCCAGTAGCATAATGCACCATATCATAAGCAGCTTTAGATGCTTCAGCAATAGTCTGAATGTCTCCTCTTTTTTCAATAGAGAAACCCTTTACTGGTTTACCGGTAGCCGCAATACCGTCAACAATTTTATCAGTCCATCCTGGCTCAATACCAATTACAACCACAGCTGCAACATTTGGATTTGCCCCAGTGCCAATCATAGTTCTAAAGTGTAGATCAAGGTCTTCGCCGAACTGTAATCTTCCATATGGGTGTGGTAGAGCTATAGTCCCCTTAATGTTATTAGCGACAGCCTCACATGCAGCATTTGAAATATCATCTACCGGCAAAATGACAACATAATTACGAATACCTACTCGGTTATTGTCTCGTCGAAATCCATATATTTTTTGATTTAAATTCATAGTTACCACCTCTTAGTTTTTACGTTATGTACATGCAAATGATCACCGGCTAGGATATTTGAAATTGTTCGACCTATGTCTGTTCCATACTTTATTACAGTGCTACCTTCGTTTAGCTCTTTTATGGCTAACTTGTGGCCTATAGGTATGTCTTGGTTAATCTTGATGTCTAACAGCTTGTCTTGATCCATAATCCAACCTTTAATTGTGTCGTTAGCTTTTAGACCTTCAACTGTTACAACTCCAACTGAATCATTTTCATCATGTACGATAAACTGAATCATAATTCCTCCCTTCAAATATATAAATAGTGCTAGTTAATCAAAGTTAATTATCTTAGATATATCAACTTAAGTATATTATATCATATATATGTTTAAATATTATCTAAAAATATTTTTTTTATTTGAGTTTTATTTCGGGGAAATATCTAAAGTATGTCTGGGATTTGGTCTAGACTACCACCCTTCCAAATGTATAGTGCTAAGAGTGGTTCAGAGGTTGTTTTCATGCTATGAGAAACCCATGAATCATGATAAATTAAAGACCCGGCAGGCCTCTCTACCCACTCACTACTACCCTTCTTCCATAATGCTTTTGAAAATGGCAGATAGAGTTCTTCAGCCTCGTGGCTATGCCCAGGGTATTCAATGTCTGGTCCAAGTAACAAAAATCCACAAGCAATTTTGTCGCTAACTATTGGTCCACGAGTTCCGATCAGTTCGGTATGGGCATAACGATCTAAGAACTCTTTACCAAAGGCATTTTCGTCATATGACTGTCTCCAAAAGAGATCATTTTTACTGTCTATTAGTTTTTTGACTAGTTCATGATACTTCTCAATAGGCCTTGTTTTAACTTTACCAAGATAGCGCAACGCATCGTATTTTATATTTACAACATTGCGAAACTCTAGTGGCCTTGTTGGCCATATTTTGAGGTAATCTTTTAAGGCATAGTCATCAATTTGAATTAAATATTCAAATATGCATTTCTCGATAATAGAAATGGTATCTTTACTCATAAATAGGCAGTAGTGTTTTTAGTTTCATAATTGCTATTATTTTATAGCAAAAATGAATATGTAACAAAAGTGCAGTAAATCTAGTAGTTTATAATATTAATCGCACCCATTGTGTTTTTTCCACATCTCAGCATCGTGACCCTCTGGGATGTTGTCACAGATATTTGAAGAACTGTAACCCCTTAGCTTGTTATAAAGCTTTATCTGTTCTTCAGATAAGATGTTTGATGTATCTAAATGTTTAGACAAATGAACAAATCTTAATTTAGAACGAATAGAGGCAATCTTCGTTAATTGTTTCTGTAAAGTTTGGTGGTTAACTTGCTTAGATTTAAACATCTGATCAAGTTTTCGTTCGGCTTCAACATAATCTCTTCCCAAAGGAATGGCTTCACTCTTCATCTTATCAAAAACGTTATTGATTGCTTCTGTTTGGCCTTTAGTGAGTTCTATCTTTTCCGCCATCTCTAGAACATGCTTTGGACCAGGCACGCCGTTTAGTTCTGCGGGCTTTGCTAAACCCCATCCTGCGCCCTTTAAAAGCTCAGAAATATCATCGTTAGATAAAGATTTAATCTCTCGATACTCCTGACCAACGTAATTGGATTGATGTTGAGTGTTTGCTGAGATTGAGAAAGATATAGCGCTAGTAAGAAAAGTTAAAAGGAGGGTTTTTTTCATAGACTTTATAAAATAGTTTGGAAAATATACAAAATTATACTTATTATTGTAAGGGTATTTTTGATTTAGGTAATTTTTTGGGGCTTATAAGATATGACATAACTATAATCAATTCTTCAGAAAAATAAATACTAAATTAAACTATAATATTTTTTTTATTTGCTTGGAGATTTACGTGACTGTTTTAGCCGCTATTTTGTTACTAGTTATAATAATGGACCCAATCGGTAATGTTCCGGTTTTTTTGAGCATCCTGAAAAACATTCCAATTGAAAGACGAAGAAAAGTTTTAATTCGTGAGCTACTAATTGCTTTAATTGTTTTATTGTTTTTTATGTTTATTGGTAGATATATTCTCCAGCTATTGCAGATTGCTGAATCTTCTTTGGGTATAGCTGGAGGTATTATGTTGTTTATAATCGCAATCAACATGATTTTTCCTGGCAATAAAAACATGTTTGCTCATAATGAAAAGATGGAGCCTCTAGTAGTGCCGTTGGCTGTTCCAATGATAGCTGGTCCTTCCGCAATTGCTGCTGTAATTCTTATGATGGCCCAAGAACCAGATAGATGGAAGGAATGGGTTTTTGCATTGATAATCGCTTGGCTTATTGCTGGTGTTACCTTATTGTCCTCAGAAACACTAGGAAGAAAGCTTGGTGAAAGAGCTCTCCTTGCTATTGAGAGATTGATGGGAATATTGCTAATGCTAGTTTCTGTTGATTTAATTATAGATGGCATCAAACAGACCTTTAATATTTAAATTACACTAAATATATACAGCAAAGGTCTTAGGACAGACGCCGACAACACCAGGTGCCGGTTTGTTGAATCATTTTGTTTCCGTAAACAACTCGCGTCCAATCAGCATGCGTCGTATTTCGGAAGTGCCTGCACCTATTTCGTAGAGCTTTGCGTCTCGCAACAAACGCCCTGCTGGAAATTCATTGGTATAGCCATTCCCGCCTAGTGTTTGGATTGCCTGCAAGGACATTTGAGTTGCAGCTTCCGCGCTCATTAAAATACACCCAGCTGCATCTTTACGTGTTACTTCACCTCGATCGCAAGCTTGTGCAACCGCGTAGACATAAGCGCGTTGTGACGAAAGGGTTGTATACATATCGGCGATCTTGCCTTGTACTAACTGGAAGTGACCAATAGGGCGACCAAACTGTTCGCGCTCGTGTATGTAAGGCACAACAACATCCATACATGCTTGCATTATCCCAAGTGGGCCACCAGACAAGACTAGGCGCTCAAAATCTAATCCACTCATGAGGACTTTCACGCCAGCACCAACAACTCCAAGTATATTTTCTTCAGGAACTTCACAGTCTTGAAATACAAGCTCACAGGTATTAGAACCTCGCATCCCTAGCTTGTCAAGCTTTTGCGTAGTTGAATAACCCGCCATCGTTCTTTCAACTATAAATGCGGTTATTCCCTTTGCTCCCGCCTCCATATCGGTCTTCGCATAAACCACTAATGTGTCTGCATCTGGGCCATTTGTGATCCACATTTTGTTGCCATTCAAAACATACACACCACCTTTCTTTTCGGCACGCAAGCGCATATTCACCACATCAGATCCAGCCCCTGTTTCACTCATCGCAAGTGCACCGACATGCTCGCCACTTATTAATTTAGGCAAATACTGTTGACGTTGCGCGTCGGAACCATTGCGTTGAATTTGATTGACGCACAAATTAGAATGCGCACCATAACTCAGGCCCACAGAGGCCGAAGCTCGAGATATTTCCTCCATTGCTACAACGTGTGCCAAATAGCCCATCCCTGCTCCACCGTAAAGCTCTGAAGCAGTAATACCTAATAAGCCCATACTGCCCATTTTTTTCCATAAATCTTGTGGAAACTCATTATTCTTATCGATTTGTTCGGCCCGAGGCGCTATCTCTTCTCGTGCAAATTTGCATACCTCATCACGCAACATTTCAATTTCATCTGGATGGTTAAATTTTAATTTTGAATAAGAAATCATAATACTACCTCGCTATTTAATTTGTAATTTTTTTATAGGCTGGCTGGCGCCCCAAATAAGAAGAGATAAACTGGCTTATTTCTACTACGTCAGCTAAATTAACGCCAGTTTTAATTCCTAACTTATGTAACATATCAAGCACATCTTCACTTGCAACATTGCCGCTGGATCCTGGCGCATAAGGGCAACCTCCCAGTCCCGCAACAGACGAATCAACAACACTCACACCCATTTCAAGGCCAGCATATATATTGTCAAGAGCGCGACCATAGGTGTCATGACAGTGCAATGCTAAACGATTTGCTGGCACAAGCTTTATTACCGCTTCCAACATGCTACGCACCTGTTTAGGAGTGCCGATGCCTATAGTATCTCCCAATGATATTTCGTAACAGCCTGCTTCGTATAACTTACTCGCCACCTTAGCAACAACGCTAGGGGCGACATCACCCTCATAAGGACATCCCACAACACACGACACATAGCCACGCACAGGTATGTTCGCCTTTTGCGCCATTCCAATAATAGGCTCAAAACGGGCAAAGCTCTCTTTGACTGAGCAATTAATATTTTTCAAAGAAAAACTTTCAGAAGCAGCTGCAAATACAGCCACAGTTTGTGCGCCCGCCTTGAGGGCAGCCTCCATACCACGAACGTTGGGCACTAACACCGGATAAACAACGCCTTCTTTGCGCTTAATACCTGCCATTACTTCTGCGTGATCGGCCATTTGTGGTACTGCCTTAGGCGAAACAAAACTGGTCGCTTCAATATGAGTAAAACCCGCGCTTGCCAGTCGCTCTATCAATTCAATTTTCACCGAAGTAGGGATGGATTGTAATTCATTTTGCAAACCATCACGAGGCCCCACCTCATAAATCTGGACATAATTAGGCAACATCATTCTTGCTCCCTTCTTGTTCAATCTCAATCAACAAAGTGCCTTCTTGAACTTGTTCGCCCGGCGCAATGTGCACACCTTTGACCACACCATCGAAATTCGCGGCAATTGTTGTTTCAACTTTCATGCTGTCCATCACAAGTAGTGGCTGTCCTTTGTCAACACAAGAGTCCACTTCTACCATAACCTGTACAATCGAACCCGGCATGGGTGCAACAAGTCGCCCACCATTTCCATCAATAGTGTCGCCATCCAACTCTGGGGTAAATAGATGCAAATCCACAACGCGGCCACTAGAGAAGATGGTAATGTCTTTTTTGTAAGATAGAACTACAACGTTCACCTCAACACCATCAATCAAAGCTTTGAGAGAGCCCTCGTGATAAGACAATAGCTTGACTTTACCAATACCTTCCACCTCTAAAGATTCACCATGACATGACACCAACACGTCAATGACTTCGCCTTTATTCACCAAACTCAGTCTGCGCTTCATGGCGCTATTGCCTATTCTCCAGTTATCGTGGGCATTCCATGGGCTCACTGCCGAAGATTGAGCACCCAGCCCCAATAAATAAAACAGCACGGCTAAGGCTATTTCAGTTTCGTCTGCCTTAGCGTAAGTTGCCGGTATCAAATCTTGTTCATAACGCGCAATAAAGCCAGTATCAATAACGGCATTTATAAAAACATCATGATCAAATACGTTCACTACAAATTCATGGTTACTTGACAAACCGCTGATATAGGTACTACGCAGTAACTCAGCCATATTTTGCGCTGCGGAAGTGCGGTCTTCACCCCACGTCACCAACTTAGCCACCATCGGATCATAATGAACACTCACCGAATCGCCGGCCTCAATGCCCGTGTCAACACGCATATATTGATTCTGAACAGGGTATGAAAAATGATGAACACGGCCAGTTTGTGGCATGAAGTCCTTTGCCGGATCCTCAGCATAAAGTCTTGACTCAAAAGCATGTCCACTCATAACAATGTCTTTTTGAGTCAAAGGTAGCGAATCTCCACAGGCAACTAGCAACTGCCATTCCACTAAATCTTGTCCGGTAATCATCTCTGTTACTGGATGCTCAACCTGCAAACGAGTGTTCATTTCCATAAAATAAAAAGTATCGCCCTGAACGATGAACTCAATCGTTCCCGCGCCGTAATAATCAATAGCTTGAGCCGCTCGTATAGCTGCGCTACATATTTCATTGCGAAATCTATCTGATATATTTGGTGCAGGCGCTTCCTCCACTACTTTTTGATGGCGTCTTTGTAAAGAGCAATCACGCTCAAACAAGTGCACCACGTTTCCATTTCTATCACCAAATATTTGCACTTCAATATGGCGTGGCTGGATAAGATACTTTTCTATTAATAAGTGATCATTAGCAAAGGCAGCACCTGACTCACGTCGACACGTTGCTAAGGCCTCTATAAAATCGTCTGCATGCTCAACCAAACGCATGCCCTTGCCGCCGCCGCCAGCAACTGCTTTAATCAAAACTGGATAGCCTATCTCTTCGGCCTTTTCGGCAAGAAAGCTATCGTCCTGTTGTTCGCCTTGATACCCCGGCACAACTGGCACACCGGCTTTACTCATAATGTCTTTGGCGCAATCCTTTAGGCCCATCGCAGAAATAGAATCCGCAGAAGGGCCAATAAATACCAGTCCAGCGGCGGCGCATGCGCGCTCAAATTCAGCATTTTCTGATAAAAAACCATATCCTGGATGTATGGCTTCTGCACCATAATCTAGTGCGGCTTTAATAATGACATCACCCTTAAGATACGATTCGCTGGATGCAGCTTCGCCAACACAAACAGATTCATCTGCTAGACGCACATGTAGTGCTCGCCTATCAGCTATAGAATAAATCGCGACAGTTGTAACGCCCATTTTTTGCGCTGTTTTTATAACTCGACAAGCGATTTCCCCGCGATTGGCTATTAGTATTTTATTAAACATACAATATGCATACCTCCACAGCGTATCTCAAACTCAAAACTCAGCTTTGCGTTTTTCCAAGAATGCCGACAAGCCTTCTTTGGCTTCATCGCCTGTTCGGACTGCAGCAATGCGATTAGCGCTATCTTTAATCAGTTCTGAGTTGATGGTTTCGCCAGCAAAGTCTAAACATAATTTTTTTGAAGCGGCCATTGCTTTAGGGCCATTTGCATGCACCTCTTTTAAAATATATTGGAGTTGTGTTGACATGTCTTCTTGGTGCTCTGCAATAATATGCACTAAACCAATCTTGTGGGCTTGCTCAACACCGAAACGCTCACCAGTTTGGAAATATCGGCGCGATTGGCGTACACCAATCGCTGCCAAAACGTAGGGCGAAATCGTCGCCGGTATAAGACCCAACTTTACTTCCGATAAGGCAAATTTCGCCGTATTATCGGCAATGACAATGTCACAGCAACAAACCAACCCCATACCGCCGCCCATGGCTGCGCCCTGCACACAAGAAATCGTTAGTTTTGGTAAACGGTTAAGCTTATCCAGCATGTCCGCCAAAGCAAGCGCGTCCGCTTCATTCTGTTCTTGGGTGAAATTCGCTGCACGCTTCATCCAGTTTAAATCTGCACCGGCAGAAAAACTCTTACCAGCGCCACGTAATACAAGGGCAATAACATCATCTCGCTCTGACACTTCATCAAACACCGCACTAAGTTGTGAGATCATTGCTTCATCAAAAGCATTGTGCATAACGCTTCGATTAAGAGTAACGTTTGCCACCCTATTTTCAATATCCAGTATTACAATGTCATCGCTCATAATTTATCCAAAAACCTTGTTTACATTCTGAACACGCCGTAATTCGTTTCGTCTATCGGTGCATTTAAGCTTGCTGCAAGTGCTAAGCTCAAGATGCGCCGCGTATCGGCTGGATCGATCACGCCGTCATCCCATAGACGTGCCGAGGCGTAATATGGATGCCCTTCGCGTTCATATTTTTGTGCAATTGGAGCTCTGAATTTCGCCTCATCTTCGTCAGACCAACTACCACCATCGCGCTCTATTTTGCTGCGTGTCACCGTGGCCATAACGCCAGCCGCCTGATCACCACCCATCACTGAAATGCGTGCATTCGGCCACATCCACAAAAAGCGTGGATCGAAAGCTCTGCCACACATACCATAATTTCCAGCGCCGAAAGATCCGCCTATAATCACAGTAAATTTGGGTACGCGCGAACAAGAGACAGCGGTTACCATCTTCGCGCCGTCTTTTGCAATGCCACCGGTTTCGTATTTTTCACCTACCATAAAACCGGTGATGTTCTGCAAAAAGACAAGTGGAATACCGCGCTGATTGCAGAGCTCTATAAAATGAGTGCCTTTCAAGGCGCTCTTAGAAAAAAGTACGCCATTATTTGCAATAATGCCTACAGGCATTCCTTCGATATGCGCAAAACCTGTTATCAGTGTTGTACCGTAACGCGCTTTAAATTCATCAAATTCACTGCCGTCCACCAAGTGAGCAATAATATCACGCACATCAAATGCTATTTTCAGCTCAGTTGGAATAACCCCGTAAATGTCTTGTGGGTCGTATAAAGGCTCTTGCGGTTCTATTTCTGCGACAGAGCCCAATTTCTTACGATTTAAATTGGCTATAGCGCTACGTGCCAAGTCTAGTGCATGCTCATCGTTGTCCGCCAAATGATCGGCCACACCTGAAACTCTGGTGTGCACATCACCACCGCCCAGGGCTTCTGCTGTTACCTCTTCTCCAGTGGCCGCCTTAACCAAAGGTGGGCCAGCGAGAAATATTGTCGCCTGATCCTTAACTATTATGCTTTCATCGCTCATTGCAGGAACGTATGCGCCACCAGCGGTACAAGAGCCCATAACAACTGCAACCTGAGGAATTCCTTTTGCCGACATATTGGCCTGATTATAAAAAATTCGACCAAAATGATCGCGATCAGGGAAGACCTCGTCTTGATTAGGTAGGTTAGCGCCACCAGAATCCACTAGATAAATACATGGCAAATTGTTTTGCAGTGCAATTTCTTGTGCTCGCAGGTGCTTTTTCACACTGAGTGGGTAATAGGTTCCACCTTTTACTGTCGCATCATTACAAACAATCACTACCTCTAGGCCAGAGACTCGACCAAGACCAGTAATCACACCTGCCGCAGGTATATCGTCATCATAATACTGGTATGCTGCCAAAGTCGAGAATTCCAAAAAGGGAGAGCCCGGATCCAACAGTCGATCAATACGATCACGCGGTAATAATTTACCACGCCCAGTGTGGCGCTCTCTTGCATTCTCATCTCCGCCAAGCGCAATTTTTGCAAGCAGTGCATTCAGATCTGCAACCAATACCGCCATCGCGTCACGATTTTCCTTGAAAGTATCACTCGTAGAATCAATTGTTAGTCGGAGTTGTGCCATCAGAACCCACCTTGTATTTGAATGCCTGTAATAGCTAGAGCAGTAAATTTATACTGCTGTGCCCCAAAAAAAATTATGTTAATATTATGTGATCTCATGTACCAAATTGAATCCTGCTAATTATGCTTAAACCTAGAACTTTTTTCCTTTGCTAGTTTACTGTACAAACGAGCGGTTTCTGATATTTGCACAAGACATTCAGAAATTTTTCTTTCGTCTTTGTTAGTTTAATGAAAACTATATTCTGTACCCATTAATCAACTTATGGGGATTATCGCTCCGTTTTTGTTAATAATGTGCTTAAAATCGTAGTCCGCCATCTAGCTCGACTATACGACCATTCATATAGTCATTTTCGATAATAAATAAAGCGGCGTGTGCCAATTCTTGGCGATCACCTAAACGACCTGCTGGTACCATTTTTAACAAGCGTTCCATGCCTTCTGGTTTTATTGAATCTGTCATATCTGTCGATATGACCCCAGGTGCGATACCGGCTACGCGAATACCGAAACGAGCAAGCTCACGGGACCAACAAGTAACCAAAGATGCCACCCCGGCTTTGGTTGCTGAATAGTTACTTTGTCCAATATTGCCAGCTTTAGCAATACTGGAAATATTGATAATAACACCACCATTTCCAGCTTGGGCCATAGCTGCTGCCGCTTCACGTCCACACAAAAATGTCCCTGTCAAATTTACATCTATCACTGAACGCCACTGACTCAGGCTCATTTTATCCTGCAATACACCGTCTTTAAATTTGATAAGCATTCCGTCACGCAAGAGACCTGCATTATTAATTATTCCGTCTAGACGACCGTAGTCATCAACTATTTTTGCAAAAAGACTTTCAACCTGTGACTCAACTGAAATATCACAAACGTAACCACGACTACTTACGCCACAAGATATTGCGGCTTTTTGCACTTCACTTTCATCTAAATCAACCAAGGCACACTTACCCCCTTTATTGGCAATCTGTTGCCCCATAGCCAACCCCAATCCACGAGCACCACCTGTGATAACGAAAACTTTATCTTGAATTTGCATATTTAACCCTTATTGTAATACTGGAAAATACTGGAAAAATCACGCCTTCCATTGCCAGCCTCAGCATGTCTCTTAAACAAAGCTGCAGCTTGTTCCCCCATGGGCACTTTAGAATCGCTTTCTTGAGCAACACCAAATGCCAAGCCTAAATCTTTATTCATTAAATCAACCATAAACCCACCCTGGTAGTCATTACAAGCTGGTGCACCAGGCATAACGCCAGGAACAGGGTTGTAAACTTCTAAGGCCCAATTACGACCAGAACTTTTGACCATAATATCGGATAAGATTTTGGGGTCTAGGCCGTTTTCAATGCCCATCTGTAGTGCCTCAGCAGTGCCAGTCATCAAAACGCTCAACAACATATTGTTGCAGGTCTTGGCAATTTGACCAGAGCCTACGCTGCCTGCATGAAAAATGTTCTTACCCATAGCTTCTAGTATAGGCTTTGCTCTAGCAAAACAATCTACTTCACCGCCTACAATAAAGCTCAAGGTTCCTGCTGTCGCACCACTCACTCCACCAGAAACAGGGGCGTCGATAAAATCAATACCAAGCTTAGCCGCGGCCTCTCCAACCTGACGCGCTGTTGTAGCGTCAATAGTGCTTGAGTCAATAACTAAACACCCTTTTGGTAGCTGGGCAAGTAGCCCGTCATTTGAATTGTATAACTCTGCCACATGCTTTCCAGCAGGCAACATACTAATAACCACCTCAGCACCATCTACTGCCTCGTTTGCCGAGCTTACACCTTCACCGCCTGCAGTTACAAAACTTTGTAATGACGCGGGTATTAAATCAAAGCCATTAACCCGATAACCGGCTTTAACAAGATTGACGGCCATAGGAAGTCCCATGTTGCCAAGACCAATAAATGCAATTTTTGTCATAATATTTTCCGTATAGTAAAAGAATTAAATCCCAAAGTCTGGTTTAGTTATATTGTCACTCTGATAAAAACTCTCAAGCCAAGCTTGAGGCACATCCTTTACTTCAGAATAGCGCCACTTAGGTTGCTGATCTTTATCTATTAATAATGCACGAATGCCTTCTTGGAACTCGCCTTTGAGGATTATATTAACTGCCAACACATATTCTTGCTCAAGTGCCTGTGCAATATCTTGTGGCGCTTGACGTAATTGGCAAAAAGTTAAATGTAGACTTGTCGGTGAACCACTTTCCATAGATATGATTGCCTTATCAAGCCACTTACTTAGCCCTTTAAGACCTTGTAAATTAGAAAAAACAGTGCTCAGATCTTCGGCAACTAAAGCATTAATAATTAAACCTTTATGCGGCATAATATCTGATGGCAGTGCATTGTTATCTTTAGATTCCAGGCCCTGGATGAGCTCTCTTATAGATTTGAGATGCTCGGTTTTAGTTTGTTTTGGTAGGTTTTGTAATTGCTCTAATACAACTAAGTAATCAGAATCTGCTAACAAGGCATCCACTAGATTTAATTCTCGTGCATCAGTACCGTTAACAATAGCACCTGTCAAACCCAAAAACAAACCAAGTTCATCTGGCACTTTATGCAAAAAAAAGCTGGCGCCCACATCAGGGAATAAGCCGATACTAATTTCTGGCATTGCCAAACGGCTCGAATGTGTCGCAATTCTCAAACTAGCACCCTGCAACAAGCCCATGCCCCCGCCCATCACATAACCATGACCCCACACCAACAAAGGAGTTTGCATACTGTGCATAACTAAGTTTAGGCTGTACTCTGAATTAAAAAAGGCTTGACCTTGCTCGACCTCACCCTTCTTCATTGCTTGATAGAGATGTTGAATATCTCCGCCAGCGCAAAATGCTCTTTCTCCCATACCCCGTACAACAATAGCACTTACACCAGGATCTGCATCCCAAACAGGTAATTTTACCAACAATATCTCTATCATTTTACTAGACAAAGCATTTAGTAACTTCGGGGCATTGAGGGTTACCTCTATAACCTCTTGTCCAGACTTTGTTGGGTGGTTGGAAACAAGTATGGCTGGTTCAATCATAGAAAGTATGCCTAGGTATTGGTCCAATTTGGCTTACGCTTCTCAAGGAAAGCCTGCACCCCTTCTTTGCAATCATTGCTATCAAACAAGCGCACAAAAGCATCACGCTCATACGCCATTCCAGCAAACATAGGCTCTTTGCGAGCGTTTTGAATTAGACGTTTACATGCTGCAATACTTGTAGGGCTTTGGCGTTCCGCCTTCTCAGCCCACGCTATAGCCATATCTAAGCCTTGACCTTTTTCAGCTAAAGCCTCAACTAAACCAATTTTTAAGGCCTGCTCAGCAGTCACTTTCTCTCCGCATAATATCATCCGTTTGGCCCATCCTTCACCCACCAACCAAGCAAGATTTTGAGTGCCGCCAGCACATGGTAACAAGCCAACTGTGGCCTCTGGCAGGGCCATTATTGCCTGCTCTTCAGCGATGCGTAAATCACAGGCAAGAGCAACTTCCAAGCCTCCTCCCATTGCATAACCGTTTATAGCTGAAATAGTTAATCCTCGAAACTGGCTGAGTGCCTCAAAAGCGCGCCCAAAAGAGGTAGAGATTTCAGCGGCTACTCTCTTGTCCCCTTCAGCAAAGAGTTTGAGATCCGCTCCAGCACTAAAGAATTTATCACCCTTTCCAGTAACAACTAAGCTATAAACTTCTTTGTTATCATTAAGCTCATAAACTAGATCAGCTAAATCATCCAGGCTCTCACGAGTCCAGGTATTCGCCGGTGGGTTGTTAATGGTAACTAAGGCTAGGTGGCCTTGAATATCTACCTGAAGATTGTTGTTCATTGTTTTACTCCGCTCGTAATTATTTGGACTGTTGAACGCCTTAGATTCATTCTACAAAATGGCTTGATGTTCGCTCAATAAAATACGCCTTGCAATAATCACCCGCATTATTTCATTGGTCCCTTCTAAAATCCGATGGACTCGTGAATCACGCAAATACCGTTCCATAGGTAATTCTTTCATATAACCATTACCGCCAAAGCACTGAAGCGCTTCGTCACACACTTGATAGCCAACATCAGTCGCAAAGCGTTTAGCCATCGCACAGTAAGTACTTGCGTCTGGGTCACTCGAGTCCAGCTTAAAGGCGGCTAAGCGGACCATTTGTCTAGCAGCAACAAGCTCTGTATTCATATCGGCAAGCTTAAATTGTATGCCTTGAAATTCAGAAATAGCCTTGCCAAATTGTTTACGCTCATTCACATATACTAAAGCATCTTGCATTGCTTGTTGCGCTGTGCCTACACCCAAAGTAGCGATATTAATACGCCCACCATCAAGACCTCTCATGGCAATAGCAAAACCTTCGCCCTCCTGACCTAAAAGATTTTGAGTCGGGACTCGCACTTGGTCAAAATTAATCATCCTTGTTGGCTGAGCGTTCCAGCCCATTTTGTCTTCTTTTCGACCGTAACTTATACCATCACTGTTTGCCTCAACCACAAATGCTGATACTCCTTTGGGACCTGGCCCGCCCGTACGAGCCATAACTATAAGTATGTCGGTCTCACCGGCACCAGAGATAAACACCTTGCTACCATTAATTAAGTAATCACCACCATCAATGGTTGCCTTGGTACTTAGTGATGCCGCATCAGATCCAGCGCTCGGTTCTGTAAGGCAATAAGAAGCTAGTAATTCTCCGCTTGAAAGCTTCGGTCCGTAAGCTTCACGGGTTGTCGCATTTCCGAATTCAGATACCATCCAAGCAGCCATATTATGAATAGTAAGCATGGCGGTAGTAGTAGTGCACCCCATAGACAGCTGTTCAAAAATCAGTGATGAGTCTAAACGTGACAAGTCCAAACCTCCAAACTCTGAGTCGCAATAAAGACCACAAAATCCCAACTCCCCGGCCTGCTTCAAAGCTTGTAACGGGAAAATAGACTCAGCATCCCAAAGAGCTGCATTAGGGGCGAGCTCGTTGGTGGCGAATTGTTGCGCCAAATCTGTATAGGCGCGCTGATCTTCGTTTAAATCAAAATTCACGTTATCTCCAAATTAAGTTAACTCAACAGCAACAGCTGTTGCTTCGCCACCACCTATACACAAACTCGCTATTCCTCGCTTTAAGCCTTTATTTTTAAGCGCTGTTATGAGGGTTAAAATAATACGTGAACCGGTTGAGCCGATAGGGTGGCCCTGGGCGCAAGCACCACCGTACACGTTTACCTTGCTAGCATCCAAATTTAGTTCTTGAATCGCCAACATCGTCACCATGGCAAATGCTTCGTTTATTTCAAATAGATCGACATCTGCCACTTTCCAATCCATTTTATTTAGCAGTCCTTGGATGGCGCCGATAGGCGCAATGGTAAACTCATCTGGTTCGCGTGCAAAACTATTCACTCCGAGAATTCTCGCCATTGGCTGCCAGTTTGCAGCTGTAACTGCATACCCGCTCGCCAGTATCAAAGCTGAAGCGCCATCAGAAATAGAACTTGAATTGGCAGCAGTTATGGTCCCGTCTTTTTTAAATGCAGGGCGTAATTGTGGTATTTTGTCAATCCGTGCTTGGCCGGGCTGCTCGTCAACCTCCACCACCACTGAGCCCTTTCTGGTTGTAACAACTACAGGCTCTATTTCACCATCAAGGTCGCCGTTTTTTATGGCGGTATTAGCTTTAGAGAGAGATTTTATAGCAAACTCATCCATAGCTTTACGACTGAGTCCGTAGTCATCAGCCGTTGTCTGAGCATAGGCACCCATCAAGCCACCCTTATAGGCATCCTCCAAACCATCAATAAACATATGATCGAGAACCTTGCCATGTCCCATACGCATCCCTTGGCGAACCTTGGGCAGCAAATAAGGCGCATTAGTCATGCTTTCCATGCCGCCACATAGGATTACACCGGCGGACCCGGCCTTAATCGCATTAAAGCCCATAATAGTGGCCTGCATGCCAGATCCACACATTTTGTTCACCGTAGTGCAAGGCACACTTTTTGGCAAGCCCGCTCCAAGTGCCGCCTGTCTGGCAGGAGCCTGACCTTGACCTGCAGCCAAAACACAGCCCATATAGACTTCATCAATTTGATCTGGGTTGACGCCACCTCGTTTGAGTGCTCCTGAGATTGCAGTACTACCCAACTGCGCTGCTTTTTGGTTTCCTAAACTACCATCCAAGCCGCCCATAGGGGTTCGACTACCAGTAACGACAAACACATCTTCATTCATATGGTTTAACTCACATTCGTTTGATTCAAATAATTTATAACTTTCATTTTACTGACTATTGAACTCACACCATCTCCAATAGAGTCATTATACTCCGTGCCTCTCTATTATAAATTAGCTGATCATTTGCTTATTAAAACAACCGACACAAGGAGCAAGTTAAATAAACTGTATTATTACTCTGCAGAGCTACAATGATTGTGGTGACAAAATAATAACACAGTTTATTTGAATTTTATTCTAGCATATATTCATATAAAAAATGCCAGTGGACAGAGCCCACTGACATTCATTTACATACGCAAAGCTAGACTTTAGTCACAGCTTCTTGGCGTAATACCTTTTTCTGCTGCGTACTTAGCAGCTGAAGCTTTATACAACTTCCATAGTAGTTCATCGTTAGGCTCTATGAAATCAGTTATATTTTGCCAAGAACTGCCATCCCACTGAGTCATCTTCGCACGACCTTGTCCGGCATGATCCGCACAGCTAAGCTTTATCGGATCCATCATTCCTGTAGCTCCAAGCTCATCAATACGGGCCGCGGTAAGATCTAAACGATCAAGCGCCCACTGCATTTGCTTACCTGTTACCGGTGCATTGACAGATGCGTCCATTGCTGAACCCATAGCTTCAGTCAACAAGATAGCCGCCATCACGCCTCGGTTATAGGCCTGTTGACCAACTTTATCAGCTGAATCAGCTGAGCCGAGACCTTTAGTATACAAGGTTTCTTTGATTTCAGTATGAATAGGAAATGTTCCTGAGCCAGTAAACTGCATTGATTTATAACCAATAGCTGCATCACCAGCAGGGATTACATCAGGCTCATTACCAGACCACCAGATACCGATAAACTTATCACGAGGGAAGTTAACAGCAGCTGCCTCTTTAATCGCAGTAGAGTTCATAACACCCCAACCCCACATCAAGACATAATCAGGACGCAACTGTCGACCGATCTTCAACCAGGTTGATTTTTGTTCTAAACCAGGATGAGGAACCGGGAATAACGACAACTCGAAACCGTGTTCTGCCGCAAGATGCTCAAGCGTTTTAATCGGCTCTTTGCCGTAAGCTGACTGGTGATAAACCAGGGCAATTTTCTTGCCACTAAGTTGGTCATAACCGCCTTCTTCGCTGGCAATATAATTAATGCCAATATCTGCACCAGCCCAGTAAGTAGTTGGTGGTACAAATACCCATGGAAATACCGTTCCATCAGCAGCATCAGCACGACCATAGGCCGAAGTGATCAATGGAATCTCGTCAGCGACAACACGATCCAACAAAGCATAAGTTACGCCTGTAGATAATGGCATTACTGCCGGCATGCCTGTAGGGCCTTTGTTTTTCAAACGCTCGTAGCACTCAACACCTTTGTCTGTGTTGTAACCGAAATCACACTCTTCTAGATCTAAATTGACACCGTTGACACCGCCATCGCGCGTGTTAAGCAAGTTAATATAGTCAGAAAAACCATCAGCGTAAGGAACGCCGGCTGGCGCGTATGGGCCAGAACGGTAAACAAGTGCGCCGACAAATTGCGACTCTGCCGCAACGGCGTTTGTTGAAGTAATTAGACTAGTAGCTACAATGGTTGCAGCAAGAAGTCCTGTTGTTATTTGTTTCATAAATTTACTCTCCTATTTTATTTATTAAAGTGTATTTTAATAGTAGATTATTTTGCATCACTATATTAAAAACACTGAATTAGTAATTTACAGGCATTATTTCTTTTGTCAACAATTAATATACTTATATTTATAATATGAATTATTGTTACAAAATTTCAAAACAACTTGATTTCCAAGTAGCAGCATAAAGCAGACTATTGGAAGTATTTTCGTTCATTGTTAGGCTATTAAGAGCTTTTAGCGGCTAGCAGCCTGACCACATTTAGCTGGTCGCCATTGAGAGAATCTAATAAATTTTCCATCATAACTGAAAATCTGTCGCCAAGAACAATTTCAAGCCCAGGTTTATGTTGACCATTCTGTTTTATTCTTTCGATCACACTCTTAATGCTCGACTTTGCTATCGAACTTACATCCTCCAAGTGCTCAATAAAAAAACCGCACTTATTAAGCGACTCCTTATAATTGTGAATATTTTCTAAAAAACTATCTTCCGATTTGCTTGCCCATGGCGTAGGATATTTAATCTTTTCTTTGTCATCGCTAGTGCAAGTAACTTCATACATAAGCAGCTTTCCAGAGGGTTTCAGCACTCGATAAAACTCCCGCCACAATGCGTTCTTATTACTAATATTCATGGTTATATGCTGAGTCCATACAGCATCATAGCTCCGATCTTCAAATGGTAAATTGAGTGCGTTGGCTTGTATGAAATGGGTTTGGTTACTTAGCCTCAAACTCTTGGAGATTGACCTCGCTGCTTTACAATAACCTAGGTCTAAGTCAACCCCTGTTACTTTGCAATTACATTCACTTGCAATCGTGCGCGAAGGGCCGCCAATACCACAACCGATATCCAAAACAAGGTCTTGGGGCATAAAGTTAGCCAGTCGAATCATGTCCATTGTCGCTCGTAAGCCCCCGATATGGAATTGATCAATAGCCGAGATTAGTTTATGGTCCAATGTCTGGTTAAGTAGCCTTGCGTCTCTCAAGGCAGTATCAATCAGTCTGCTCAAATTTGGCTGACCATAATGGTTTGAAGTTACTGTGCTGGGCTTGTCCACTCAGGTTTTTCTCCAGCCTTAAACTCAAATATATCTATATTCAGTGCGACAGTTTTATCGTTAATATGAGCAGGGTATGCCGGCCCATCTTGGGTGATGGCTTCTCTAGCTGCAATTTGTGGGTGAAAAGACATTTCTTTGTTGAGTAGGAGTGCCTCATAGCAGCAATCAACATCCTTAAAGAGTTTGTTCCAGTACTTGCGCGGATATTGTTTGAAGAGTTCGGCTACTTCCGATATTAATTGTCTTTGTGGTATTGTTTCGTACTGTGCATCAACCCACTCAGCCTTGTTAACAGCATCGCAGAAATTTGTCCAAAAATGAGATTCTAGGGCCGCTATACTGATGAAGTAACCATCGCTGCATTGATAAATATTATAACAAGCCGCTCCGCCATTTAAAAGTAATTCAGAGCGCATATTGTCTGGCTGAAAAAACGACAGGTATTGCCATGAAAGCGAAGACTCAAACAAACTAACATCGATGTAGCTTCCTTCATTGCTAATTTGACGAGAA
>DQME01000122.1 GCA_015659815.1 Gammaproteobacteria bacterium
ATAGCAATTCGAATCTGCTTCATCCCGCTATTATAGATTAACTTAATTAATACTTAATGAATCAAGCGCAATCAGTTATAAAATTTTCTGTTTATTTGATTGGCGCAGTGCTTTGTTCTGATTATTAAAATGACCTTGAAATAGCATATAATATAGCGTATCATTGCCGCCTTTAGTGCGGGGTGGAGCAGTTCGGTAGCTCGTCGGGCTCATAACCCGAAGGTCATAGGTTCAAATCCTGTCCCCGCTACCAAATTTAAGACCCCCTTTTTAGGGGGTTTTTGTTAGGGTCTTTATATTTATGTTTGCTATTCGGGGTGTAGATATTGACTAGATAATGGTTGTATTTAAGTTGAAAATAATTTGATGGCTAAAATTACTGATAAAATTGTTAACCTTATTGAGCCTGTGCTGATAGATATGGGTTTTGAGTTAGTGGGAGTTGAATATATATCAAGCGGTAAGCACAGTGTTTTGAGAATATATATTGATTCGGATGCCGGTATTGGTGTCGATGATTGTGAGAAAGTGTCCCGTCAGGTGAGCGCAATATTTGACGTGGAAGACCCCATTAGTAGCCATTATAATCTTGAGGTGTCATCTCCAGGTATAGAAAGGCCACTATTTAAGCTAAGTCATTATCAGCGCTTTTTGGGAAATGAAATTAAGTTAAGGTTGGTTAGACCCATTAACGGGCAACGTAAGTTTAGTGGTTCAATAGGAAGTGTTAGTGAGGTCAATAACACGATTGAATTAATGACCGAGGTTGGCTCAGTTACATTGGACATAGGTATGATTGAAAAAGCAAACTTGATTGCTAATTTTTAGGAGATAAATGTGGAAGGTAAGGAATTATTTTTAATGGTAGAGGCAATCTCTAATGAAAAGAACATTTCCCAAGAGGAAGTTCTTGTTTCACTGGAGGAGGCATTGTCGGTGGCAACAAAAAAACGCAAAAACATTGATGCGATTGTTGAGATTGACAGGGATACTGGGCAATTCAATACATTCAGACAGTGGATGGTCGTAGAAGACGGTCAAAACTTTGTTGACGATGACGGCACAATCTTCGATGATCAGCTCCATGTTTATCAGAAAGATGCAGACGGTCTGGAGGTAGACAGCTTTACACGTGAACCAATCGAAACAGAAGAGTTCGGGCGTATTGCAGCACAAATTGTTAAGCAGGTTATTATTCAAAAAGTTCGTGAGGCTGAGAGGGAGGTCATTGTGAATGATTACTCTGAGCGCGTCGGTGAGGTTGTGATTGTAACCGTCAAGCGGATAGATAAGGGCAACGTTTACGTTGATATGGGGGGTGTTGACGGAATGATCTCTAAGTTCGATCTGATACCTAACGAGTCGGTAAGAAAGAATGACCGACTGAGAGCCTACATCAAGGAAGTTAAGTCTACACCTCGAGGTGCACAAATCTTCTTAAGCCGCACTGTAAACGAGATGATGATTCAGCTATTCGGGATGGAGGTTCCGGAAATCTCTGAGGGTGTTATTGAAATTATGTCTGGGGCCAGAGATCCAGGTCTGCGCTCTAAGCTTGCCGTCAGAGCAAAGGACAAAAGAATTGATCCGATTGGTTCATGCATTGGAATGCGTGGTGCCAGAGTTCAGGCAGTATCAAACGAACTAAACGGTGAACGAGTCGATATCATTTTGTGGGACGAAAACCCGGCACAGTTTGTAATTAATGCGATGGCTCCGGCCGAGGTTAGCTCCATATTAGTGGATGAAGATAAGCACATGATAGATGTCGCAGTTAATGACGACCAGTTGGCCCTAGCGATTGGACGTGGTGGTCAGAACATTAAGCTCGCATCTAGACTGACTGGTTGGAAGCTGAACGTGATGTCTGTCAGCGAGTCAGGCGAAAAACAGGCCCAGGAAACCCAAAAGATAAGTGAAAAACTAGCAGACCAGCTTGGTGTTGATGCTGAGGTTGCAGGAGTTCTGATAGAGGAAGGTTTTGTTAGTGTTGATGATGTTGCTGATGCTGACTCAGGCACCCTAGAGGCTATAGAAGAGTTTGATGCTGGAATGGTAGAAGAGCTACAGGAGAGGGCTGGGGATGCTCAACTTGTTCAGGCACTAGGTGATGCAGAGTCGAGCGAGGTACTTATGAGCGTGGAAGGTGTTGACGAAGAGTTGGTGCAGTCCCTGATTGAAGCAGATATAATGACCGTTGATGCTTTGGCGGAACTATCTATTGGCGAGCTTCTTGACATACAAGAAATTGAAAAAGATGTCGCCTCTGCTATTATTATGAGTGCAAGAGAGAATGAGGGCTGGTTTGATTAACTAACACTTAACATTTTAATTATCAAATGATTAATATTACGAAAAGAGAATATGGCACATACAGTAGAAACTTTATCCAAATTACTTAAAAAAACACCTGAACAGGTAATCTATATACTGACCAATGCCGGTATTACCGATAAGAGTGTTGACTCTCCTATATCTGTCGAAGAGAGGAAAATACTTATGGGCAGCCTTTCAAAGCGCTCTAGCAATAAGTCAAGTATGTCTGTCTCCAGGAGCCAAAATAAGTCCAACTCTCAGACAAGTAGTGGAATCAAGATACAGGTAAAGAAAAAAAGAGTTAAGGCAGTCCCTGTGCAGGAAGATAATGTTACAAACGAAGCCGCAATAAAGGCTCAGGAGGCTTTAAGGGTAGGCAAAGAGGCCGATGAAAAGTTGTCAGCTCAGGATGACAAACGCAAAGAAGTTATACGCTTGCAAAAAGAGAAAGAGCAGGCACAAAAATCCATTAATGATGGGGCTAAAGAGAAAACTCAAGAAACTACTACTGAAAAGGATGCACCTAAAAAGAAAACCAAGGGTGCTAAACATCAACGCAATGAGTCTGGAGCTGGTAAGCGTAAGCAATTACATGTAGCTCACCATAACCCAAAACGAAAGCTAAAGAAGAAGGACAGGACAAAGATTTCACTTAAGATGCGTGAAGAGCAAGCCCAGCACGGCTTCAACAAGCCGGTAGAGAAGGTTATTCATGATGTCTATATAGCTGAGAACATTAAGATTTCTGAGCTGGCCCAAAAAATGACTACCAAGGCAGGAGAGGTTCTTAAGGTCTTAATGGATATGGGAGTTATGGCTACACTGAATGACGTTATCGATCAAGACACCGCCATGCTAGTTGTTGAAGAGATGGGGCATAACGGTATAGCTAGTAAAGAGGAGACTGTTGAGGATGTACTGTTAGAGGAGAGAGAACACCTAGGTGAAACTAGCCCTAGACCACCAGTTGTAACAATCATGGGCCACGTTGACCACGGCAAGACCTCTCTACTTGATTACATACGTAAAGCGAAAGTTGCTGACGCAGAGGCTGGCGGGATAACCCAGCATATTGGGGCATACCAGGTAAAGTCTAAAGACAAGGTTATAACATTTATTGATACCCCTGGACATGCTGCGTTCTCTAAAATGCGTTCACGAGGAGCAAACGCAACCGACATTGTCGTACTGGTTGTGGCAGCGGACGATGGCGTTATGCCGCAAACGATAGAATCTATTAAACACTCCAAGGGTGCAGACGTACCAATCATAGTGGCCATCAACAAGATGGACAAAGAGGGCACTACGCCGGACAAAATCAAGCAGGTACTTTCAACCCACGACGTGATATCAGAGGAATGGGGCGGTGACGTTATGATGGTCCCTGTTTCTGCTCATACAGGACAAGGTATCGATGAACTTTTGGATGCCATATCTTTGACCGCTGAGATTCAAGAATTTTCAGCAGTAACTGATGCTCCTGCAAATGGAACGGTGCTGGAGGCGAGATTAGACAAGGGCAGAGGAAAGGTTACAACCGTACTAGTCCAGTCAGGAACCCTAAGGAAGGGAGACATTATGATTGCAGGGCTTGAGTACGGTAAGGTTAAGCAGATTGTAGACGACAACGGTAAACCAATAAAGGAGGCCGGGCCATCTTCTCCGGTAGAGGTTCTTGGTTTGTCTGGAGTCCCCAACTCTGGGGACGAGGTTTTGGTGGTTGAGTCTGAAAGGAAGGCGCGAGAGGTTGCAAACTTTAGGAAGGCAAGAGATAGAGAGGCCGAGCTCCAGAAGCAGCAAGCATCTAAGATGGAAAATTTCCTACAAAAAATGGAAGAGGGAGACATATCAACTGTCAACGTACTGGTTAAGTCAGATGTTAGAGGATCTGCCCAGGCACTTGTCGAGTCACTTGAAGAGCTTTCAACTGAAGAGGTGAGAGTAAAGGTTGTATCTAGCGGTGTCGGGGGAATCAACAATACCGACGTAACACTAGCATCAACCTCAGACGCCCTAGTGCTTGGTTTTAATGTTCGTGCTGACGCTGTTGCACGAAAGACAGCAGACAATGAGGGGGTTAGAATAGAGTACTACTCAATCATATACAACCTAATAGATGACGTTAAAGCTATTATGAGCGGTATGCTTAGCCCTGAATTGAGTGAAAATATCATAGGCATTGCGTCCGTTAAGGATGTTTTCAGATCGCCAAAGTTTGGAGACATTGCAGGATGCATGGTCGATGAGGGCGTGGTTAGGCGTGATAGCCCTATCCGAGTCCTGCGCGATAGTGTTGTTATTTATGAGGGTGAACTTGAGTCACTTAGGAGATTTAAAGATGACGTTAAGGAGGTTAAGTCTGGTACCGAGTGCGGTATCGGCATTCTTAACTATACAGACGTTCAGCCAGGAGACCAGATAGAAGTTTTCGAACGCATAGAGAGAGCTAGAACTCTCTAACTGTTAATGCCAGAACAGTCCTCTCACAGAGTTGAACGTGTCAATGAGCTGATTCGACGAGAGCTTGTTGTACTACTAAAGCAAGGGACCAAAGACCCGAGACTACAAAAGGTCACCATAACCGATGTTATTTCCAGTAGAGACCTGAGCTATGCCAGGGTATTTTTTACTGTCGATTCTGAGAATAGATCTGTAGTCGAGCCGCTACTAGAAAAGGCTAGCGGGTTTTTTCGATCCAGCCTATCAAAAAAACTAGAACTTAGGCATACGCCAGCCCTCCGGTTTATCTTTGATCCTGCTCCAAACACCGGTGCCAGAATTGAAGACTTGCTATCTAAAATATAAACACAGGTGCCAGGTAGAAACAAAAACGGCAGACAGGTTGACGGCATCGTGTTGCTGGACAAAGATTCAGGTATAAGCTCTAACTCCGCACTACAGAAAGTAAAAAAAATATTTTTTGCAAAAAAGGCAGGTCATACAGGAAGCTTGGATCCACTCGCTAGTGGCATACTGCCTATATGTTTGGGACAAGCAACAAAGGTTGCTGGCTTGCTTCTTGATGAAGACAAGAGATACATTGTGAGGGGGCTTCTAGGGCAATCCACGAGTACAGGTGATTCAGAGGGGGATGTGATTGAGGAGAGAGACTTTGAGCACATAAATAAGGCAGATATAGCTTCAGTATGTTCGAGCTTTGTTGGCCCAATTAAGCAGATACCGCCAATGTACTCTGCCATTAAAATGGCTGGTAAACCACTATACAAGTTAGCTAGGCAGGGTATCGAAGTGGAAAGAAGTCCTCGACCAGTGACCATTCATGATATAAGTTTTATTAATTATTCAAACGGCATATTGACCCTTGATGTGGCATGCTCTAAGGGCACATATATTCGCACACTTATTGAGGATATCGGCAATAATCTTGGTTGCGGAGCACACGTTATAGAGCTACGAAGGATTGGCTTTGCAAGTATTGATATATCCCAAACAATTACACTAACTGAGCTTGAGGAGCTTGAATCTGACGACTACACTTTGCTTGATGAAAAAATATTCGCAACCGAGGACATGTTGCCTTCACTTGACAGGGTGTGTTTGAACCAACAACAGTCCATAGATATGAGCTTTGGAAGAAAAATTTATTACGGAAACAATATAGAACCGGGCCTAGTAAGGATGTTCGATAATGAAGGTAAATTTATCGGTATAGGGGAGCCCAACAGTGACGGCTTCATTACTGTTAAGAGGTTGTTCATCTGAATACTACTAGGCGACCGGACATAATTAATGTGTTAATTATTTCGGTATAATTTATTTCTATTATTAGACAAGTTAACTAAGCAACTTTAACCTCTTTATTTGCAAATCTTCAGTTAACGAAACAAACATTTTATAAAGTTTAGAGAATATACCTATGAAAATTTTAGTTATTGGTTCGGGAGGTCGGGAGCATGCACTGTCATGGCAGTGCGCTAAGTTTGATAACATTGAGCAAGTTTTTGTTGCCCCAGGAAATGCCGGCACCGAGCTAGAAAGTAAGATTACAAATATTGATATTGGTTCAGATGACATTGAGGGGCTGGTTGTTTTTGCAAAAGAAAATGAAATTGACCTTACTATCGTTGGTCCAGAGGGTCCACTGGTTGCCGGGGTAGTCGACCGGTTCAAGGAAAAAGGTTTAGCTATTTTTGGACCAACAATGGCTGCCTCACAGTTGGAAGGGTCGAAGTCTTTTTGCAAGGACTTTCTTTCTAGAAACAACATACCAACAGCCCACTACGGAGTATTCACGGATACCACAGAGGCCACCAAATATGTACAAGAGAAAGGCACACCTATCGTTATAAAGGCTGACGGACTTGCCGCAGGCAAGGGAGTAATTATTGCAACAACTGAGATAGAGGCTATAGACGCCATTAACGACATGCTGGAAGGGAACCGTTTCGGAGATGCCGGATCCAGAGTGGTGATTGAGGAGTTCCTTGAGGGCGAGGAGGCAAGCTTTATCGTCATGGTGGATGGGAAAAATATATTACCTATGGCGACATCACAGGACCACAAGGCGAGGGATAACGGTGACAAAGGCCCCAACACCGGAGGGATGGGGGCCTACTCTCCTGCACCCATAGTTAGCGATAAAATTTTTCATCAGGTAATCGAAGAGATAATTAAGCCTACAGTCGAATCAATGGCAGATGAGGGTAACACCTATACTGGCTTCCTGTACGCAGGGCTGATGATTGATAGTAACGGTAAATCGAAGGTCTTGGAGTATAACTG
>DQME01000140.1 GCA_015659815.1 Gammaproteobacteria bacterium
ATTATATGAATACAAAAGAACCATTAGTACAATTTGAAAGCGTACAAAAAAGCTATGACGGAGAAATACTTGTAGTTAAAGACTTCAACCTTAAAGTTGAGCAAGGTGAATTTGTAACAATGTTAGGTCCATCTGGCTCAGGCAAAACTACCTGTTTAATGATGCTAGCAGGATTTGAGCCTGTAACCAATGGTGTAATATATCTAAATGGCAAACCGATCAATGATGTACCTCCACACAAGAGAGGTATAGGCATGGTCTTTCAAAACTACGCTCTGTTCCCTCATATGACAGTTGCAGAAAACCTTTCATTCCCTTTAGAGGTCAGAAACATAAGCAAGCATGAGAGAGAAGAAAGAGTTACTAATGCTTTAGATATGGTAAGACTAGGAAAGTTTGGAAATCGTCGCCCAGCTCAATTATCCGGTGGCCAGCAACAACGAGTTGCAGTTGCAAGGTCTTTAATTTTTGATCCGGAACTTGTTTTAATGGACGAGCCGCTTGGGGCACTAGATAAAAATTTACGAGAACAGATGCAATACGAAATCAAGCATCTTCATGAGAGTTTAGGCCTTACAGTCATGTACGTTACTCATGACCAAACCGAGGCATTAACAATGTCAAACAGGATTGCTGTATTTGACGACGGAGTAGTACAACAGTGCGCAACTCCATCCAATCTATATGAAAGGCCTGATAATGCTTTTGTGGCAAACTTTATTGGAGAAAATAACCGTTTAATGGGAACTGTTAAAGCCATCAATGGAGACCAAGCCACAGTTAAGACTGATTCTGGAGACATTGTAGTTGCTACAAAAGTTAACGTGAGTTCAGTCGGTGAAAGAACAACACTGTCGCTAAGGCCTGAGCGGATTTTTATTTCTCCTGCAGAAGACAGAACACCGAACACATATTCAGCTATAGTAAAAGAATTAATTTACCATGGTGACCATATTCGTACACGCTTTAGTGTGTGTGGAGATGACGATTTTATCGTCAAAATTCCTAATTCCTCTGATATTACATCTTTAGCGCAAGGTAAAGAAGTAAACATTGGATGGATGTCGGAGGATTGCCTTGCCCTAGACGGATAGAGCAGGCATTTATTATTTATAAAAGGAGAATAATATGAATAAAGTTATAACAAAAGCACTAATTACTAGTGCTGTATCCGCGGCGGTGATAGCTGGCTCAGTACAGGCAGCATCAATAACCGCTGTTTCTTGGGGTGGTGCTTACACAAAATCCCAAGTTGAGGCTTACCATAAGCCATGGGCTGCAGCTACAGGTAACACAATTGTATCTGAAGACTACAGTGGTGGATTGGCAGAAGTAAAAGCTCAAGTCGAGGCAGGCAACGTGACATGGAACCTTGTTGATGTTGAATTGTCTGACGCGGTTCGTGGATGTGACGAGGGTTTATTTGAATCAATAGACGCTAGCATACTTCCTGATGGTGCCGATGGCAGTTCTGCTGCTGACGACTTCTTACCTGGTACAGTGACAGACTGTGCTGTTGGTCTTATCGTTTGGTCAACTATTGTTGCTTATGACGGATCCAAGATGAGTGGCGTTGCAACTATGGCCGACTTCTTCGATACTGCAAAATTCCCTGGTAAGCGTGGCCTTAGAAAAGGTCCTAAGCCTAACCTAGAGATGGCATTGATGGCTGATGGTGTGCCTGCTAAGTATGTATACGCTCTTCTTAATACTGATGCTGGTATCCAGATGGCTTTCGACAAGCTTGATACTATCAGAGATTCTGTTATTTGGTGGGAAGCTGGTGCTCAACCGCCTCAACTGCTAGCTGATGGTGAAGTTGCTATGACTACTGCATACAATGGCCGTATATTTAATGCCGTTGCTGCTGAAGGCAAGCCTTTCGAAATTATGTGGGACGGTCAGGTCTGGGATTTAGATCTTTGGGTTATTCCTAAGGGCGCTCCAAACATGGCTGAGACTCTTGACTTTATCAAGTTCTCTACAGGCACTCAAGCTCTAGCAGACCAAGCTAGCTGGATTTCTTATGGTCCAGTTCGTAAGTCATCTGCTGCATTGGTTGGTTCATATCATAACCAGCCAGACCTAGATATGGCTGGTCATATGCCTACAGCTCCAGAAAACTTTGGAAACGCTCTACAGAACAATTTCGAGTTTTGGGCTGATAACCAGGACCAGTTAAACGAGCGCTTTAACGCTTGGTTGGCTAAATAAATAAGCATTAAGTAATTTAATGTTTCTTATGTCGGCAGGTTTTGTTTAACCTGTCGACATATTTTTTTGCACTAATGAAAAGAAATAAATCGTGTCAACTACCAAAGAATTGATTGAACAAGACGGCATATCTCTAAAGGATAAGCTTGCAAAAGCCACAAAGGTTCAAAAAAGGCGAGCCCTATTACTGACAATGCCTTTGGTTATATTTTTATTGGTTAGTTTTGTGATGCCTATAGGCCAGATGCTTTGGAGAAGTGTCCACAACCCTACTGTATCAAACGTAATACCTAATTTTGCTATCGCTATCCAACAATGGGATGGCAATGCTTTACCTTCCGAATCTGTATTTGAAGTTTTTGTTAAAGACCTAGTTACTGCTAAAAAAAATCGTGAAATAGGTAAGACTGTTGGCAATCTAGCTACACGAATTAATTATGACATCCCTGGTAGTAGGAGCCTTTTTACTTCTACAGCACGTAAAGCTAAAAAGCTAAAAGCTCCATTCAAAGAGTCACTATTAAAGCTCAACAAGAAATGGGCAAATCCAACCTTATGGCGAAGTCTGAAGAGAAACTCTAAAGACCTCACTCCAGCTTTTTATTTGGCAGCGATGGACCTAAAATACGACGAGCTAGGCAACATCGTAAAGGCAGACGAGCTCTACCAAATATATATGTCAAACTTTATCAAGACAATTAAATTATCCGCGATCATAACTGCCATATGTATCTTGTTGGCATACCCAATCGCTTA
>DQME01000173.1 GCA_015659815.1 Gammaproteobacteria bacterium
ATCCCAATGTACCCAATTGAAATTATTGCAGAACAAAAACTAGGCGAAAACTGGCAGGATGATTTTATCTCTAACGTCAATATAGAGAAGGTTTTGCTATAAGTAAATAACAATATTAATTTATTATAAAATAATTATATAATTAATGTATAATTTCAGCGCTGGGTATTTCACTCAAACACAATACAAATAGTTGTGATAAAACAAAAAGGAGATAAAAATGAAAAAGATTCTAATTACACTTGCTTCGTTGATTTCACTAGGCGTTTATGCTGGTGCTGAACAGATGGCTGCTGAATTTAATGCCTCTTCAACACCTGCTGAATTGGTTGCATCTGGTTGGGCCGCAAATGATGCCGGTAAAGGTTTCAAGGTTCTTCAAGTTACTGTAGACGATGCTAATGTTGCTGCTGAAATGCATATCGATAACAATGGTAAAGTGGTTGCTTTTTTTGATAGCATCGAAACAGCTAACCCTAACTTTGATGTTGACTACCTAATGTCAGCAGATATGGATGATTGGGCTGCCATGGGTACTGGAGATAATGGGCCAATGTACGCTATGACTTTCGGCGGACTATCTTTCAAAGGACCTATGGGTGAAGCTATGAGCAATATGGGTCCATTCGGTTCTTTCCTAGTTAATATTGGTAAAAATATACAACAATAATAACTAGAAGCGCTATAGCGCAAGCATCAAGCTTGCGCTATCTTTGTTACGTTCAGTCCTTTCTGTGCTGAGCATTATCTCTTTAGAGACTTTCAAAAAACTACTGAGTCTTTAATATATATCTCAAATAAGCTACTGCCTTGCATCTTAGCAATTTAAAAAACTCCCATATCAACAAATTATTATTATTAATTTGTATTACTATGAATTTAATTTGATAAATTTACAATAAACCAATAAGTAAAGGTATGGAGATAAATGAAAATAAGGTCTGGACAGTTATGATGTCAGCCATCAAGTCATGGTCACCACCCAATTGCCTAGCCACTGAGTAAGATGAAGCTGCAGTTGGTACGACACCAAAAAGAATAACTACCGAAGTCTCTAACTCTGTAAGATTGAAGTATCTCGCAATAAAAAACAATACAATTGGAATGAAAATCATTTTAATTAATACAGCTATTGCAATTGGTAGAACCTCACTAGAAAGTCGCATAATTTTCATATTGGCGCCAATAACAAGCAAAATAAATGGTAGCGCACTACTGCCTAATAGTAGCATTGTGTCGTGTAATATCAGTATGTTGTTGCCATGCAAGCCTGAGAATAATAAACCTGCAAAAATTGACAGCAAAATTGGATTCTTAACTATACTAATGAGAATACTAAGTACGTTTTGAAAAATATCAACGTCTTTCTCTTTTTTCCGTAACAACCCTATAACTATGCCTACAACAACTAGGTTTGAAGCTGCTATTAAAATTGCCATACCTATAGTTGCTAGAACAATTGCCTCTGTACCGAATAAATTTCCTGCCAGAGCAAGCACTATGAATGAGTTGTGTCGAATAGAGCCCTGTAGAACTGAGCTTATAACCCTTACATCGTATCTAAATAATTTTGTTACTACCAGAGACAACACAGTTGCTATACCAAAACTAGTCAAGATAACTATAGCATATTTACTAAAGGTATCGTTATCAAGGTCAATGGTAGAGGTATGATAAAACAGCAATGTTGGCATCAATACCCAGTAAAGCAACTTGTTAGATTGGTCCCAAAAATTCATATCTGGAATTAACGTCTTACGAACAACGTAACCAATCATGATAAGGGCAAGTACTGGCGCGACTGATGTGAAAATACTAATCATAATACAATTATAGAAGTATTAATTAAATGGAAAAAAAGAATAGTAAAATTAGTCTTTTGCTTAGTAAATATAATCACAATATAGAATGTTCAATTTATTTAAGAAAAACACTACAACTGATAATAATTCTGGACTAGAACAAACAACCTCACTAAAAGAAAAGCTTAGTAAGTCTAGACAAAGCCTTGGAAATGGTCTGTCATCTCTCTTATTGGGAAAGAAAGAGATCAGCGAAGAGCTACTTGAAGAGCTAGAGACGATATTAATTAGTGCAGACATTGGTATCCAAACTACGGACAAGGTCTTGGAATCAGTACGCCAAAACGCCTCTCGCAAGACCTTGAAAGATTCTGAAGGCTTGTATTCATTCTTAAAATCGGAATTAAATAAACTACTAGTAGAGGATACGGCACTTGACGTTGGATCTGAAGAGACATTCGTTATATTGGTGGTTGGTGTCAATGGAGCAGGCAAAACTACCACTATTGGTAAGATGGCAAAATCATTTCAAAATGATGGCAGCTCAGTCATGCTGGCAGCAGGTGACACATTCAGGGCAGCAGCAGTCGAGCAGCTAAAGGTTTGGGGTGATAGAAACGGTATCCCTGTGGTATCTCAGTCATCTGGAGCTGACTCAGCATCTGTAATTTATGATGCTTATGAATCTGCAAAAGCAAAAAATATTGACATACTCATTGCTGACACTGCAGGTCGATTGCATACCCAGGGAAACCTAATGAGGGAACTAGAAAAAATTAAAAAAGTTCTAAAGAAAATCAATAATAACTTACCACAAGAGACTATGCTTGTCATAGATGGTGGTTCTGGACAAAATGCTATTAACCAAGCAAAAGAGTTTCATAAAGCAATAAACCTTACAAGCCTGAGCGTAACCAAGCTGGATGGCACTGCCAAGGGTGGTGTTATTTTTGCAATTTCAGATGAATTAAATCTACCTATACGATATATTGGAGTGGGCGAAGGACTAAACGACCTAAGAAATTTTATACCATCTGAATTTACAGAGGCCTTATTCGATTAAAGATTTAATTTTCAATAACCAACTTACCAATCATATCTCCCTTCTCTATTAGGCTGTGAGCTTCTTTGATGTTTTCAATACTTATAGGGCTCAATGTACGTGTAGCAGTTCCTATTACTTTCCCTTCATCGACCATTGATGATACTTCATTTAATATCTCGTGCTGCTTTATCATATCTGCTGTTTGAAACATGGCCCTAGTGAACATCATCTCCCAGACCAAAGTTACACTTTTAGGTTTAAGTATGTTTATATCTAACTTCCTAGATGCGTTTGCTAATAGACATATTGAGCCCTGAGGTGCAATAACATTAGCCATCTCCTCAAAGTAATCATCCGGATTGCCCATACATAAAATATAATCTGGCGACTCAAGTTCGTGGTCCTTGAACTGATCAACTAGATTGTCATGCTGGATAACCTTATCTGCTCCCATCTTTATGCACCACTCTTTACTTTGTGGCCTTGAAGCGGTAGCTATAACTTTTATCCCAACTATTTTTTTAGCGAGCTGTATTGCGACTGAGCCTACTCCACCTGCTGCACCAATCAATAGAACTGTTTTATCCTTATCTTGAGTAGTAATGTTTAGTCGATGAAATAAAGACTCCCAAGCTGTCACACTAGTTAATGGAAGGGCTGCTGCCTCGCTATATGTCATTGAGGTAGGCTTTATTCCGACTATCCTTTCATCAACCAATTGGTGAGTTGCATTAGACCCATCTCGGGAAAGATCACCAGAATAAAAGACCTCATCCCCCACATTAAAGAGTGTAACGTCATTACCAACTTCAATAACAACGCCACACGCGTCGAACCCCAACACGACAGGATTATTAATATCATTAACGATAGTTTTTTTAACTTTAAGATCAATTGGATTCATAGAGATTGACTTTATCTCAACCAGAAGGTCTCTACTTGATGGGCTATCAAGGCTCTTATCAAATTGAACAAATTCAGAACCATTGTATCCAATCGCATTCATATGTACTCCTTAATTTTTTGTGTTCTTTTCGATTCTAAGCATAATGAACATCATAACAAACATCATAAACAAAACTAGACAAACGCTCGCCAATCCTAGAGCAACAAAACCAGTCACCTTGTCATCCCTCATTGCATTAATTTTTAATGAATTTTTTTGTTTTTGCGAGTTAACTTGAGTGGCAAACTCTTTATCATGCCACTTAATAAAATCATCTACATCTACATGTGTATCCAATTCAGTCATCTGTTTTGTTAGTTTATCCAATGAAGAGGCGTAGGCTAGCTGTATCTCCTTGCTGTATGGACTTGATTTGATCTTAACTAAAACTTCAACCTTATTATTAAGGTCATCCTTGTTAATTATGTCGTCAGGAAGCTTCTCTAGGGTGCTAGATATTTTTGCGATAAGTGCATTGAATTTATTATCAAAATCACTTTTTTCTACATTTAAATCTTCTTTCTTAATTGTTATATCATTTTCAAGATCAACTACATTTAGGTTGTACAAGTTTTGATATTTTACAAATTCAATTACCGGAATTTCAATTTTATCTATAAAGGTTTTGTTAATTTTTTCAAAACTGAAATAACCTAGAGCAATAACCACAATGAATAGTGCGACTGAAAAAAATAGCCCAACCCATTGCAAAAGTATTAGCACGTTTTTCTCTATAAATTTAATCATATTTTCACCTTCAAAATGTCTCTTGCACCCTTAGATATTAATCCTTCAGCAAGCTCTATTCCTAATAATTCAGCACTACCGATTGGTCCTGATATTTGTTGCCTTAGTATTTCACCAGTCTCAGCACTACCAACTAATCCGGTAATATTAATTGTGTCACTGTGTATAGTTGAATATGCAGCAATAGCAACAGAACAACTGCCCTCTAATTGGGCATTCATTGCTCTTTCTGCAGAAACTCTTATAGACGTCTCCTGATCAATTAGTGGCTCTAGGAGCTTCTTAATCTTTTCATCATTCAAGCGAACTTCAATACCAACAGCGCCCTGGCCAACTGCTGGCAGACTAACATTCTCGGACAACTGTTGCTTTATTCTATCCTCAAAGCCCAGTCTTATTAGACCAGCACAAGCTAAAATAATAGCATCATACTCGTTATCGTCAAGTTTTTTTAGTCTCGTATTAACGTTACCACGCAAATCCAGTATTGTTAAGTCTGGCCTCACCTTTTTAATTTGCACCAAACGACGCATAGAACAGGTGCCTACCCTTGAGCCTTTGGGTAAGTCTTCCAAACTGCTGAATCTATTTGATACAAATGCATCGAATGGGTTTTCACGCTTTAGTATAGCGCCAATCTCAAAACCACTAGGCAATTCATAAGGAATATCCTTCATTGAATGTACGGCTATATCTGCCCTACCATCCATCATGCCCTGCTCAAGCTCTTTAATAAATAAACCCTTTCCGCCAATTTTTGATAGCGGTGAATTCAATATCTGGTCACCCTTAGTAGTCATTTCTACTAGGACTACTTTTAGGCCTGAATGTTTCGACTCTAATCTGGATTTGACGTGATTAGCTTGCCACAAAGCTAGTGGACTTTTTCTGGTCGCAATTTTTATGGTTTTATTCATATAAATCTAATTTACATTAAAATATAACTAATGTTAAAAAAATATCTCCTAATACTTCTAGTAACAGCGAATAGCCTCATGGCAGAAGGGTTATTACTACCTCCAGCAGAAGATTTTTTTATGGATTCCCAGAAAGTATGGAAAAACAAAACACCTATTTTAATAATGTTTTCAGTTCCCGGCTGTGGATATTGTAAAAAAATAAAGGAGGATGTACTTAGCCCGATGGCAAAGCTTGATGAATACAGTAAAAAAATCATTATTCGTCATATTGATTCTAACAGTAGCGATGAAATTAATGATTTTTTTAATGAAAAGGTATCCCAGAGTGATTTTAGCTTTAGTTATGTAGTAGATTTCTTTCCAACAATCATTCTAGTCGACAATTACGGGGTAACATTAGATAAAATAATTGGTGCAGGTGTTGATGATTACTATTGGATGTATCTAGATGAAGCTATCGCAAGTTCTACTAAAAAACTTAAACAACAATTAAATGCAGAATTATGAATAATAAAACCAACAACCTTTGGGGCGGACGATTTAGTGAATCGACAGACGACTTCGTTAAAGTCTTTGGCGCCTCTATACTTTTTGACAAAATCCTAGCTCCATATGATATTCAAGGATCTATTGCTCATGCGACCATGCTATGTGAGGTAGGGATAATAGCAATCGACGAGAAAGAAAAAATAATTAACGGACTGAACCAAATCCTAGATGAAATAAACTCTGGCAACTTTAACTGGAATATAGAGCTAGAGGATGTCCACATGAATGTAGAGTCTCGCTTAACTGATATCTGTGGTGATGCAGGTAAAAAATTACACACTGGGCGATCACGAAACGACCAAGTGTCTACAGATATTCGACTATATTTGCGAGATAATGTTGATGGATTAGTGAAAGACATTACGCGATTACAATTATCAATTGTAAATTTAGCAGATGAAGAGTATTCCACAATTATGCCTGGATTCACTCACTTACAAGCAGCACAACCTGTTACTTTTGGTCATCACTTGATGGCATACTTTGAAATGCTGAATCGAGATATGCAACGACTTATAGAGTGTCGTAAGCGTATAAATACTTTGCCTCTAGGATCTGCTGCACTTGCTGGAACCACTTATCCAATTGACCGAAATCGTACTGCAGATTTGCTTGGTTTCGAATCAATAAGCTCTAACTCAATAGATGCAGTTAGTGATAGAGACTTCGTGATTGAGTTCAACTCTTTAGCTAGCATAATAATGATGCACTTATCGCGCTTCTCTGAAGAACTTATTCTATGGTCTAGTGCTCAGTTTAATTTCATAGAACTCTCTGATAGTTTTTGTACCGGCTCATCAATCATGCCCCAGAAGAAAAACCCTGACGTTCCAGAGCTTGTACGGGGAAAGACAGGTCGAGTATATGGAAACCTAGTCTCTATACTTACAACAATGAAGGGTCAACCTCTAGCCTACAACAAAGATAATCAAGAAGATAAAGAGCCATTATTTGATACTGTTGAAACATTAAAATCTTGTATCCGCGTTTTTGCAGATATGATCCCAAATATTGAGACTAAGCGTGATAATATGTATAACTCAACTAAAAAAGGCTATACCACTGCTACTGACTTGGCTGATTACCTTGTAAACAAAGGGGTCCCATTTAGAGACGCCCACGAGATAGTTGGTAAATCTGTGTCATATGGAATAGAACACCAGAAAGACCTTAGCGAGCTTAGCCTAGAAGAATTACAGGTATTTGATGAGCGAATCGATAATGGCGTCTTCGATATTCTGTCTCTAGAGGGTTCTGTAGGTTCACGTAATCATTTTGGCGCAACATCTCCTCAACAAGTCAAGAAGGCAATTAAAGCCGCCAGGAAGTCTTTGAAATAATGCAGCAAAAGGCGAGTTCAGAGCATTCGTCACCAAAATTACGTGTGGTTTTTGCTGGAACACCTGATTTTGCAAGGCTCACTCTAGAGTCTCTAGTAGAACATGGTCACAATATAGTTGGAGTGTATTGCCAACCAGATAGTCAAAAGGGTCGTGGTCGTATCTTAACTATGTGCCCTGTCAAGCAAAGCGCTATCGCTCATAATCTAGATGTTTATCAACCACAAACTCTAGCTGACCATAACTCTCAGTCCTTATTCTCGGAACTTGATGCTGATGTAATGGTTGTATGTGCTTATGGCCAAATATTGCCAAAGGAAATTCTCAATTCTCCAAAATATGGGTGCTTAAATATTCATGCCTCATTGCTTCCTCGATGGAGGGGTGCCGCACCAATTCAAAGAGCTATACTGGCAGGCGATACAGAGACTGGTATTGGAATAATGCAGATGAATGAGGGTCTTGATACTGGAGACTTACTGTTTGAGAAAAGGTGCCCTATAAGTGATACTGATACATCACAAATATTGCACGATAAGCTAGCAATTTTAGGATCTCAAGCGATAATTGAAGTTTTGCAAGATTTAGACAATACCAAACCAACAACTCAGAGTATTGAAGGTGTTTTATATGCTAACAAGTTAGCGAAGTCGGAGTCGTGGATTGATTGGAATAATGACGCGACTGAAATTAGTCAAAAGATAAGGGCATTTAACCCCTACCCGATAGCCCAAACCCACGCCTCAAGTGATAAATTTGACAGCAAAGTGTTGCGTATTATTTCTGCTTCTATTGTAGATATATCTCATAGAAATATGCCGGGAGAGATTATTAAATGCGAAAAAAGTGTTTGTCATGTAGCAACTGGCAATGGCGCTATAAATATTGACACAGTACAGCTCTCTGGAAAGAATGCTGTATCAATAAAAGACTTTAATAATGCATACAAACTAACACTATTTAGTTAATAGAGTTAGGCTTTTAACCTTTGTTGTTATTTATAAACTGCTTGCTGAACCAGTAATATATATTTTTTTTATCACTTGGGAGGGTGCAATTGTATCTAAACCTCCTGCTATATATTGGCTCATTAGATTTAATAGAAACAGCAATATCACTAACCCAATTAACTGATGCTTTCCCTGTACCAACGTAGCAAGCAAATTGTTTTTGTTTTGACTTTGATATTGACTCAATAAACTCAAGCTCGAGTAACGGGGAACCGTTATCAACAACGGGGTTTATTCTCTTATAAATAACCGGCATAGCCAGCGTGTTTACTTTTAACTTAAAGGAGTCCATTCCACCAAATCTGTCTGTCATCGGAAATCTGGGTAAGTTGGACAAATCATTGCCATAAGAAAGTGCGCCAGAATGTTGTCCAAAGCCAACATAGCCCAATTCATCTACACTATCTAATAACTCAATATCTTCTTCACCGTATGGGTAGGCAAACATTTTTTCATTGACTCCGAGCTCCTCTTCTAGCCTTTCTTGGGCATGAATAATTTGAAAACTTCTTTCTTCGGTTGGCATATCTATTAGATATGGATGAGTTACGGAGTGATTGAGAAATTCTACACCTTGACCCTGCATTTCTTTCATATTTTTCCAGCTCATCATCGCTTTATAGTTTTTATCTATGGAATCCGTTGAAACGAAAACAGAAAGAGGGATTTTATATTTTTTTAATAACGGGTAAGCGTTTTTATAGATAGATACATACGCATCGTCTGCAGTCAAGCTTACGCATTTTTTAGGAATACTATTATTTTTCAAATCTTGAACCATCTCACTTAATGACAAAACATTAAAATTATTATCTTCAAGATACTGAAGGTGTTGTTCAAACAACTCAGGATTGATGCTGGTGCTCTTTGGGGTGCTTTGTGAAAAATTATGATACAACAGAACAACGCAACTATTCGCAATCACAAGGCTCGGAAATATTAACAACAAAGTTGTTAATAACTTAAGCATCCTTTGAGCCCATAAAACCTATCTGACGCCACGCTTCATAAGCCACAATAGAGGCACAATTGGCTAGATTTAGGCTCCTTGAGCCCTCTTGCATTGGCAGAGTTATACTTTCATATTCATCCAACAAATGTTTTGGAAGTCCTCTGGTCTCAGGGCCCAACAAAAGTGAGTCTCCCTTATGGTATTCCACTTTAGTGTAGTTTTTGCTAGCTTTAGAGCTCAGTGCAAATATTCTTTTTGGTTTCGACTTTAATAGATAATCATCAAAGTTTTCGTACTCCGTTAAATGCATAATCTCTTTGTAATCTAACCCTGCCCTTCTCAGCCTCTTGTCAGTAATCTCAAAGCCGTACGGCTTTATTAGGTGTAGTTTGGCACCAATATTTGCACATAAGCGAATTATTGCTCCAGTATTGTTAGGAATTTCTGGTTCAAAAAGTACTAAATTTAACATAATATTATATATACAACCTTGAAATGCATTAATCATCCCATAGATAGTGATTAATATAATATAAAGACAACTAATATTTAATGAATATTGATAAATTAACATCACAATTTCAGCAAGATTTAAGTTCGAGTCAGGAGATTGCTCTAAAACACAAAAACAGTGTAATTGAGCCTTTGCATGTTTTACAAGCAATGCTTAGTAATAACAATGGTAGCGTCACTAATTTAATTGCTCAAACTAAAGTTAATTTAATAAATCTTAAAGAACAAATTGAAAGACAGATTAGGTTACTTGCAAAGGTAATGAAAACTCCTGACGATATAAGTATTTCACAAAATTTATTACTATTATTAAACAAGACAAGCAAACTTGCGACAGAAAAAGGTGACAGTTATTTGTCTACTGAGTTGTTTTTATTAGCACTAATACAAAGCAACGATAAATCAAGCAAAATATTAACAGATTCCGGAGTAAATGCTGAAGACTTAAGCACCGCAATAGACAAACTCAGAGGAGGCCAAACAGTGAACGACCAGAACGCGGAAACACAAAGAGACGCACTTAACAAATACACGCAAGATTTAACACAGATGGCGGCAGATGGAAAGCTTGACCCGGTTATTGGTCGTGACAGTGAAATTCGTCGTGCTATACAAGTGCTGCAACGTAGAACCAAGAATAATCCAGTACTTATTGGTGAGCCTGGAGTGGGCAAAACTGCTATCGTTGAAGGGCTAGCTCAACGTATTTTAAATAATGAGGTTCCAGAAGGCATAAAAGGGAAAAGAGTTCTATCACTTGATATGGCTTCACTTATTGCTGGAGCAAAGTATCGCGGTGAATTTGAAGAGCGCCTAAAAGCGGTTCTAAAAGAGCTTGAAAAAGAGCAAGGTCAAGTGATTTTATTTATCGATGAACTACACACTATGGTCGGCGCAGGTAAGACTGATGGTGCAATGGATGCAGGCAATATGCTGAAGCCTGCACTTGCAAGGGGTGATCTTCACTGTATGGGTGCAACCACTCTGGATGAATATCGTCAATACATTGAAAAGGATTCTGCGCTGGAGAGGCGCTTCCAAAAGGTTCTAGTAGAAGAGCCTACTGAGGAGGATACAATTGCAATATTACGTGGCCTAAAGGAGAAATATGAGGTACATCACGGTGTGGAAATAACTGACCCTGCAATCATTGCTGCCACAACCTACTCCCAACGTTATATTACAGACAGACAATTGCCAGACAAGGCTATCGACCTTATCGATGAAGCAGCATCGCAAATCCGTATGGAGATTGACTCTAAACCTGAATCTATGGATAAGCTTGATCGCAAATTAGTTCAACTTAAGATTGAACGTTTGGCACTTAAAAAAGAAAAAGACAAATTATCCAAAGAGAGACTTAAGGAACTAAAAAACACTATAAGTAGACTTGAAAAAGAGTATGCCGATCTAGAGGAAATATGGAAAAAGGAAAAAATGCTGGTTCAAGGTACTCAATACTTGAAGGAGGAGCTAGAGCAAGCCAAACTGGACCTTGAAAATGCACATCGCAATAATGACCTTGCAAAGATGAGTGAATTGCAATACGGAATTATTCCTGAGCTTGAGGAAAAAATAACTCAAGCTGAAAATATTGATAGCGACAATATGACGCTACTTAAAAACAAGGTGACAGAAGAGGAGATAGCACAAGTTGTTGCACGATGGACTGGAATACCTATAGATAAAATGATGGAAGGCGAGAGAGACAAATTACTGCAAATGGAAAGCATTATTCATCAACGCATAGTTGGACAGGATGAAGCTGTTAAGGTTATATCCGACGCTGTCCGTAGATCCAGGGCTGGATTATCTGACCCAAATCGTCCAGACGGTTCTTTCTTGTTTATGGGGCCAACAGGTGTTGGTAAAACTGAATTAACTAAGGCGTTGGCAGACTTTCTATTTGATACAGACCAAGCCATAGTTCGTGTTGATATGAGTGAGTTTATGGAAAAACATTCAGTAGCCCGACTGATTGGAGCTCCACCAGGGTATGTAGGATACGAGCAGGGAGGATTTTTGACTGAAGCTGTTCGTAGAAGGCCTTACTCAATTATTCTATTAGATGAAGTAGAAAAGGCACACAATGATGTATTCAATGTCCTGTTGCAGGTGTTGGACGATGGCCGCCTAACAGATGGGCAAGGCAGAACCGTAGATTTTAAAAACACCGTAATTATTATGACTTCAAACCTGGGTTCACACCTTATTAAAGAGAACCCTGGAAAAAATATACAACAAAAACTAATTCAAATAGTTAGTGATCACTTTAGGCCTGAATTTGTAAACCGTATTGATGAAATTGTGGTGTTTAATAACCTTAAAAAGGAACAAATTAAGGGTATTGCTAATTTACAAATTGATATTCTTAAAAAACGTCTAATTGGCCTAGGCCTTAATCTTGAGTTGAGTGACAAAGCACTTGAGGTTATTATTGATAGGGGTTATGACCCTGCATATGGCGCGAGACCACTTAAGCGTGTAATTCAACAATTAATTGAAAACCCCCTATCCCAAAGCATTCTTTCTGGTGATTTTTTACCTGGAGACACGATTAATGGACATATAAAAAATAAAGAACTTGTATTCACCTCATAAATATACATAAATATTCTAATAGTCGTTTATTACAAGAAGCATATATAAAGAGTTTTTTTTGTATAACTATAATAAGGTGTATGCAATTGCGAACATTGTAATGCCAATCATAAAGTCCAATATTTTCCACGACAATGGCTTGTTAAAAAATGGAGTTAATAGTCTTGCGGCATAACCCAATGAATAGAAAAATACGAATGAAGATAATATAGCACCTAAAGTGAACTGAACTAAATTTTCACCATGCTGTACAGACACCGAACCCACCAATACTAGAGTATCTAGGTAGACATGTGGATTCAACCAAGTAAAGGCTAAACAGGTTACAACAACTTGTAGTAATGAGTCATTAGATTCAGGAGCAACACCCAAAACATCTTGTTTATTAAAGGCTAACCAAAAACTTCTTACGCCATATAGCAATAAAAATACTATACCTGCATTTAAAACAGTACTTATTATCCAATTATAAGATTCAGTAATTATGGAAAATCCAGTAACACCTAACACAATCAAAACTGCATCTGATAGTGCGCAAATTAAGCATACAATGAAAATGTATTTCTTGTTTATACCGCACTTAAGTACATAGGCATTCTGCGCCCCAATAGCAAGGATCAGGCTAAATCCTAGAAAAAAGCCAGAAAGAAAACTGAGCATCTAAAAAGTTAACCTGACCTTAAAGCTTTAAAATAAAACGTTTTACCTAAGCCATTGCTGGGTTCTAAAGAAGAATCCAATATATCCTCTGACTTTTAGAGCATCACCATCCAGCCAAATCTCACAGTCATAAGTTTTTCCATTTTCTGGGTCTAATATTTCTCCGTCAGCCCAAACACCATCATTGTTAAGTTTCATATCTGTTATGAACGTCATACCCAATACTTTCTTGTTATATCTAGAATCGTCTTCGTCACATGCATCACAAACGGCACTTTCATCTCTAACCTTTACAAGTTTGCCAAATAACTTTCCATCTTCAATATAAATTTCTGCAGTTGATTTTTGCTCCCCGGTTGAGTCGTCGAAAGTCTTCCAGAGTCCTGTTACATCTTCATACTTTGCTTGGGCAGATAAACTCAATACTGCGTTAATTGCGAATGCAATCGAAAAAAATATTGCTCTCCTCATCACATCTCCTGTCTCGTTGACAAATAAAATAATAAATAATTCTTACAAGTATAAGCCAATAAAGTTTATACATAACAAAAAAATAATTACATTTTATATTTATATAATCGGGTTTTGAATATGCTATTTGTTGTGTAGTTGTTGATATAATTAACTTATATGGATGATTACATAAAAATTACAAGAAACGGTCTTTGGAATAATAACCAAGCACTAGTTGCACTTCTTGGTTTGTGCCCACTTTTGGCTGTCACAAATAACATTGTTAACGCCATAGCTCTCGGGGCTGCTACAACTTTTGTACTTGTATGTTCTAATGTAACTGTTTCAATTTTTAGAAAGCAAATATCTAAGGAGGTTCGTATCCCGATTTTTGTTTTACTAATCTCGTCTTTTGTAACGATAGTTGAGCTATTAATGCAGTCATTTTTTTATGATCTATACTTAATTTTAGGGATTTTCGTACCACTGATTGTAACTAACTGTGCAATATTAGGGCGCGCTGAAGCATTCGCTAGTAAGAACTCCTGGGACAAATCTGCAATTGACGGACTGATGATGGGTGTTGGCTTCTCTGTAGTTTTAGTTATTTTAGGGGCAATGCGCGAAGCTATTGGCAATGGAACATTATTTGACCAATCATCCTTGTTGTTTGGAAGCGTTGGAGAGTCACTTAGCATTACTTTATTTGAAAACTATCAAGGAACTTTATTGGCTGTACTGCCGCCTGGAGCTTTCATTGGATTAGGGCTTATCGTCGCTCTAAAAAATCTAATTGATGTAAGGACCGCTGATGCCTCATCTCTCGTTAGTCATAATGAAAACGTAGCTGCAAATAGTGTTGGAAGCCCATAAATATAATTATTTACTGAAATAGGCTTAAGTATTGAACACGGTAAATGACTATTTAAAAAAAGGTTCTACCGATATTATTCCAATCCTGTCTTTGGTACTAGAGAGGAGCGTAGCCTCTATAATTTCATCGAGTGACTACAGAGTAAGCAAGAAAGAAGCTGTCAAGCTAAACGAAATGATAGCTAAAAGAGAGAGAGGCGTCCCCTTTGCATACCTAAGTCAACAGAAAGGTTTTTACCATCTTGACTTTAAAGTTTCAGAAGCTACTCTAATACCTAGGCCGGAAACAGAGCTCCTGGTTGATATTGCAATCGACCTTTTTGATGAAAATGATGATAGAGATATACTTGACTTAGGGACCGGAAGTGGTGCAATTGCAATAAGCATTGCAGATAAGCGAGCCAACTGGAAATTGACCGCTACAGACTTATCAGTAGAGGCACTTAATGTTGCAAAACAAAACACAAAGTCTGATATTAGTTTTTTACATGGGAGCTGGTTCGATACTGTCGAAAATAAAAAATTTGACCTTGTAGTCTGTAATCCTCCATACGTTGCTGATGACGATCCACACCTTAAGGATCTTGAATTTGAGCCGATATTAGCATTGACATCTGGAAGGGATGGTTTAGACGATATAAAATCTATCATTATTAATTCGCCAAATCATATTAAAGAGGACGGCTACTTATTGCTGGAGCATGGCTACAACCAGCAGGAAGAAATTACTAAGCTGCTAAGCAAAGACTTTCATAACATAACTAAATTTAAAGATTACAACAACTTAGACCGTGCAATACTAGCGCAATTAAAAAGTGAAGTCGGCCTGTAAGCCGGGTTCTGTAATTGATGATCATTCATCTACGATATTTGTCACCAAACATCTTTAGCACTCTACCCGGTAGCATATACGAGCAATATAGTTGCCACCCTATTTGAGCTTGCTCCAAGCGGGGTTTACCTTGCCACATTTGTCACCAAATGCGCGGTGCGCTCTTACCGCACCTTCTCACCCTTACCTATAAATAGGCGGTCTATTTTCTGCAGCACTTTCCGTTGTGTCGCCACACCTAGCAGTTAGCTAGCGCTTCGCTCTACGGAGCCCGGACTTTCCTCTCGATGCAAAGCATCCAGCGACCATCCGGCCAACTTCAAGGAGAGATTATACTCTAAGAATTGTTGTAGCTATATTGACGAATAACCTTTGTCACTTCAACACTGTAGGATTTATACCATTTAGACTTTCCGACCATTTGGGCCTCTTGGTGGGAACTGTCGTTCTTAAAGTTTTTGATATCGTCAAGACTATTCCAATAAGAAATTGAGACCTCTGTGTTGCCTTCGAAAGTAGAATTAAAGCCCTGGCAGTGGTATTGATTTAATGCGATTTCACGCATCGTTTTGGCTTTTTCATAATACTGCTCATCTAAGGAGCCAATTTCAGCGGTAAATATTACTGCGTACAAACTAATTAGTTACTTGTATGTTTTGAAATATACTGTGGATATTGTTGCCTTTACTGTCCACAGCAACGGTTACCGGCATATCTTCAACTTCAAACTCATATATTGCCTCCATTCCCATATCTTCAAAGGCAACTTTTTTTGCTTTCTTGATAGATTTTGAAATTAAATATGCTGCCCCTCCAACTGCAATTAGGTATGTTGCTTTGTGCTTCTTTATTGATTTGGTTGTTGAGTCTCCACGCTCCGCTTTACCTATCATTCCTAATATTCCAGTTTTCTCTAGCATCATATCAGAGAACTTGTCCATACGTGTAGCTGTAGTTGGTCCTGCGGGGCCTATGATTTCATCGCCAACAGCATCGACCGGTCCGACATAGTATATAAACTTGTTATTAAAATCGACTCCAGATGGTAGCCCCTCTCCAGAATCAATCATTTGTTTTAATCTCTTGTGTGCTGCATCCCTTCCAGTAATTATGGTTCCACTTAGTAATAAAGTGTCGCCGATACTCCATTCTCCAATCTCGTTACGAGTTATGTTGTTTAGGTCTACTTTTCTGTATTGCGAAAAATCTATATCTAACTGTGGATATATGTCAAAATCCACTTCAGGCAATAAACCAACTCCAGACCCGTCCAGAGTTATGTGTACGTGCCTAGTAGCAGCGCAATTTGGAATCATAGCTACGGGCTGAGATGCGGCATGTGTAGGATAATCTTTAACTTTTACATCAAGAACTGTAGTTAACCCTCCAAGTCCTTGTGCACCAATCCCTAGATCGTTAATCTTATTATATAAATCTAGACGCAAATTTTCTATTTTAGATAGTGACTTTTTGTTCCTTAACAGGTTCATGTCTATAGGCTCCATTAGGGACGACTTTGCCATCTGCATGGCTTTCTCAGGAGTTCCACCTACACCAATACCTATGATTCCAGGAGGGCACCAGCCTGCCCCCATACTGGGTATAGTTCTAAGCACCCAATCAGTGAGGTTATCGTCAGGATTAAGTACTGTAAATTTAGCTTTATTCTCAGAGCCGCACCCCTTAGCAGCAATAACCATGTCAAGTTTATTACCCTTAACTATCTTAGTATGTATAACTGCAGGGGTATTATCATTGGTATTTATTCTTGTAAAAAGTGGATCAGAAACTAATGAAGCTCTTAGAGGGTTGTCTGGGTCTGTGTAGGCCAACCTTACCCCTTCATTTATCATGTCTTCCAAAGATATATCGGCCTCCCATCTAAGATCCATCCCAACTTCTAAAAAAACATTTACAATCCCAGTATCTTGGCACAGTGGACGCTTGCCAAGTGCAGCCATTTTAGAATTAATCAGTATCTGTGCTATGGCATTTTTTGCAGGCTTGTTTGTTTCCTTTTCATATGCCTGAGTCATTGCCCCAATAAAATCTGGGGAGTGATAATAGGATATGTACTGAAGTGCGTTAAATACGCTCTCTATAACATCTCCCTGTTTAATAGTTGTTTGATCGTTAGTCATCTGTAGATATATTTATTTTGTACTTAGTGTTTCCTAAATTATGCTAGATGGTATTATGTTAACTACTTCATTTTAAACAATTATTATCAGGATTTATCTATGTTTGGATTATTTAAAGGCCAAAAATTATCAATTGATTTAGGAACTGCCAACACTCTAATTTTTATGGATGGTGCTGTTGTATTAAATGAACCTTCGGTTGTAGCTATTCGCAACGATAAAGGTTCACTAGAGTCTACCGTTATTGCGGTAGGACAAGATGCAAAAAATATGCTTGGAAGAACACCAAAATTTATAGAAGCAATAAGACCTATGAAAGATGGTGTTATTGCAGACTTTAAAGTCACTGAAAAAATGCTTCAACATTTTATTAGAAAGGTGCTTAACTCTTCATTTTTTTCTCCCAGCCCAAAGGTTCTTATATGTGTTCCATGTGGAGCAACACAAGTCGAAAGGCGTGCTATAAAAGAGAGCGCTGTTGGTGCAGGGGCAAGAGATGTGTACTTAATTGATGAGCCTATGGCTGCTGCACTTGGAGCAGGAATGTCTATCGATGAAGCATCAGGTGCTATGGTACTTGATATCGGTGGAGGTACTACTGAAATCGCAATAATGTCACTTAGCGGAATAGTATATTCAGACTCTATCAGGGTTGGTGGTGATATGTTCGACGACAAGATAACACAGTTTATTCGTAGAGAGCACGGAATTATCATTGGAGAAGCAACTGCGGAACAGATAAAAGAAGAGGTAGGATCTGCATTTAAATCAAATGCAGTCAAAAAAATAGAATTCAGAGGTCGTGATGTAGCTAAAGGTATACCTGTTAGCTTCGAGGTTACAAATGAAGAAATATTACGCGCCATACAAGAACCATTAGCTATGATAATGACTTCTCTTAGAACTGCTCTAGAACAGACTCCGCCAGAATTAAGCTCAGATATTGCTGAAAATGGCCTAGTAATAACTGGTGGCGGAGCTCTGCTAGATGGAATCGATAAACTTATACATCAAGAGACAAATCTACCGGTTCGAGTTGCTGATGACCCACTAACATGTGTTGCAAGAGGTGGCGGTATTGCACTGGATATGATTAACCATCATAACATGGGGCTCCTGGCAGAAGAATAGTCAAAATCGTAATTTGGAGAAATAATGGGTTTAACGTATGAAGTCTCTTAAACTTTTTATACCTGTTTTTATCTCAATATTCTTAATATTATCTGATTACAAGTTTTCATATTTAGACAATTTCCGTAGTCATGCTGCGACACTAATATCTCCAATATATTTTTTGGTGAATTTGCCCTCACAGCTATATTCTTGGATAGATGAGCAAGGCACAGAGAAAGATATTTTACTTAGCCAGAATAAGCAATTAAATAGAGAAATACTTGAGCTTAAAACCACACTTCAAAAATACAACAACCTACTTCTTGAAAATACTAAACTAAGCAAACTGTTGGGTTCTAGCTACAGCATTAATAAGGAGAAGTTCACTCTTGCAAAAATAACCTCCATTAGCCAGTCAAGACTTAAAAAGCAACTAGTAATTAATAAGGGCTCGAATGATGGCATAAATAATGGCCAGGCTGCTTTTGGTCCGGACGGGGTTATTGGTCAGGTAATACATGCAACACCACTTTATAGCACAATAATAACCATCAGTGACCCTACACACTCTATTCCAGTCAAAAATCAACGTAATGGTGTTCGAGGAATTGCTAAAGGCAAGGCTTCTAAAAATAATCAAATTATCGTTAACTTTATTGAATCAAATCAAGATATTGTAGAAGGAGACGTTTTTGTCAGTAGCGCTTTAGGGAGTAAGTTTCCTCAAGGCTACCCTGTGGGGAGAGTTATTAGCGTTAAGACACATAAAGAAGATCCAATGATGGATATTTTTCTTGTACCAATACAAAGCACCAACGAAATAGAATACTTGTTAGTATTACCTCAAGAAAATGAAGACTAATAGGCCATACCAATTTCTACTAAAAATAATTATCTTTGCTCTTATTATGAGCGGTATTCCTTTGCCAACAATTCTACTTCTGGCTTCACCATTTTGGATTCTGATTTTCTATGTATACTGGATAATCTTCTTTACAGCTAAAGGGAGACTGTTCTTAGCACTGGTTATCGGCTTGTTAATTGATATATTGCATGGATCTTTACTAGGCCAAAATGCTCTAGCATTGATATTAAGTAGCGCTTTTATTATTAATGTTAAACAGTCATTTTATGTATCTAATATAAGCACACAACAGGTATATATGTTTGCAGCTAGTGCTATCTACCTCCTAACTTTTCTATTAATCCATATTCTAATTCAAGGTTTAGACTTTAGCTGGGTTGTCCTATTAGTACCGCTAACTACGTCTTTATTTTGGCTGCCAGTACAATTTATACTTACTAAATTGAGGCACTAGAAATATACTCAATGGATAGAATACAGAACACAGCATTAGAAAATAAAATATTTTCGAATAGGCTTTTAGTTAGCATATTCTTCATTGTTACTCTGACTATTGTTTTGCTTGCTAAGATCTTCAATTTGCAAATTCTACAGCACGAATTATACAAAGATGAGGCTCTAGGAAATCAAATGAGCGTACTGCCAATCATCCCTACTAGAGGAAAAATTTTTGACAGAAATGGAAAAGTTCTAGCGTCAAATGAACTGTCATATATGCTCACAATTACACCTGAAAAAGTAAAAAACGTTAGCGATACAATTAATAATCTTGAGAAACTAGGAATAATAAATAGCGACGATATTAGTCAATACAAGAAGAATAGAAAGCGCTATAAAAGGTTTAATAATATACCTCTTAAAATAAATTTATCTGAATCTGAGGTTGCAAATTTTGTAGTAAATAAACAATTTTCTGGTGTTGAAGTTGAGCACTATTATAGAAGGAGGTATCCAAATAATTCTTCCAGTTCTCACGTTATTGGTTATGTATCTAGAATGAGTAAACAAGACAAGGCCTTATACGATGAACAAAATTACTTAGGGACATCTTTTGTTGGTAAGAGTGGAATAGAAAGGCAATACGAAACTCTTTTACATGGGACCAGTGGAAGGAAACAAATTGAACGTAATGTGACTGGAAGGGTTGTAGACACGAAAACAATTGAGGCAGCTAAATCTGGTAAAGATATATACCTTAGTATTGACATTGACCTGCAAATATTGGCTGAATCTTTGCTTCATGGAAGGCGCGGATCTATAGTTGCAGTTGATATTAATAATGGTGAAGTTTTAACCCTTGTCAGCTCACCAAATTACGACCCTAATCTGTTTGCTAACGGCATTTCACAGCTAGAATATCAATCACTTCAGGAGTCCCTAGACATACCACTATTAAACCGAGCCATACAAGGTATGTATCCGCCAGGATCAACTATAAAGCCAATGGTAGCGCTAGCAGGGCTGGAGAATGGCATTATTACCAACGAAAGTAAAACCTTTTGCCCTGGTTACTTTAAGCTCCCAAATGTAAAACGTAAATTCAATGACTGGAAGAGGTCAGGCCATGGATGGGTTGATGTTGAAGAAGCAATATCTCAATCATGCGATGTTTTCTTCTATAGCCTATCAGACAAGACAGGAATTGATATTCTGCATGATAATTTAAAATATTTTAATTTTGGTAAAAAAACAGGTATAGATATTCCAGGTGAACTTGGCGGAGTGCTGCCATCAAGGGAATGGAAAAAAATAAATAAAAATGAGCCATGGTATCGTGGAGAAACACTGATCTCTGGTATAGGACAGGGCTTCATAACTACCACACCACTGCAACTTGCAGTTGCCACAGCGGCACTAGCCAGTAGAGGTAAAATCATACAACCGAAGATACTAAAAAATATACGAAAAGAAAACAGTGACATTGAAATATCTCAACCGAGCTCACATAGACAAATTAATATTAATGATATACATAACTGGGAAGACGTTTTAGAGGGTATGAAAAGAACTATTTATAGCCCAACAGGGACTGCAAGAAGGCTCAATCGAGGTCTTAAATACACACTAGCCGGGAAAACTGGTACTGCTCAAGTATTCGGGCTTGATGCGGAAGAGGAATATATAGCAGACCAGCTTGATGAAAGACTAAGAGATCACGCACTGTTTACTGGTTATGCTCCGATCGAAAATCCTCAGATTGCTATCGCGGTTATTGTAGAAAATGCCGGTAGCGGAAGCTCAAAAGCTGCGCCTTTGGCAAGACTAGTTCTAGACAAATACTTCGAAAAATTGCAATCTAACTAAAACACAAAGTTAACTCTTTTTTGTTGATAGGAAAGTTCAGAGAATGGTTTATTCGGAAACGCTTCTTTAACTGTTCAAACTGTATTAAGTTTATTTTATCGTAAAGAATTATGATATTAGGGTCAACGGAGTGACTTTCTAGAGTTGCTAATAGTGATTCAATATTGCTAACGCGGTCCCTGAACTCTGGATTATAATTAAACTCTGCAACCACAGCCCTATATTGGTTTTTCTTTGCAAGTTGGATTGCCTTTCGTTGGGAATCTACAAAATCAACTATATATCCTATCTCAACGAAAAGCGGGGTAAAGTCATCAAACCCACCCTCATCAACAAAAAATAATAATCTATTTCTGTCTGTCATAAAAGCTCTTCTTAAATAACGAGAACGATTTATTCTCAATAGCTGTACGCATATCGGACATTAAGTTTTGGTAATAAGATAAATTATGAATGGTATTTAGCCTCGCACCTAAAATTTCATTCTTCCTTTGCAGGTGGTGTAAATATGACTTGGAGTAGTTATTACAAACATAACATTTACAGTTCCTATCTAAAGGTCCGGTATCGAGCCTATGCTTTGCATTTCTTATTTTAACAATGCCATCTGAGGTAAACAAGTAGCCATTACGAGCATTCCGTGTTGGCATTACACAATCAAACATATCAATTCCTCGCTCTACTCCATCTACAAGGTCTTGTGGAGTACCCACCCCCATAAGATAGCGCGGCTTATCCGTTGGCATTCTATTAGGTAAATAATCAAGAACTTTAAGCATTTCTTCTTTAGGCTCACCTACGCTTAAACCTCCGATTGCAAAACCATCAAACCCAATTTCTTGTAGACCTTCAAGAGAATGACTGCGCAAGTCTTTATGCATCCCTCCCTGAACTATGCCAAATATAGCGTTATTATTGTTAAGTCTATCGTGCTCATCCTTTGACCTTGTAGCCCACCGCAATGAAAGTTGCATAGACTTATCTACTATATCTTTTGTTGCAGGGTATGGGGTACACTCATCAAAGATCATAACGATATCAGATCCAAGTTTTTTTTGGATCCTCATAGACTCCTCAGGGCCCATAAAAATTTTAGAACCGTCTTTAGGTGACTGAAACTCAACCCCCTCTTCACTTATTTTTCTCATATCGCCTAAGCTAAACACTTGAAAACCGCCAGAGTCAGTAAGTATTGGCCCGTCCCAGTGCATAAAGTCATGCAAATCTCCATGCCCTTGTATAACCTCTGTTCCTGGCGTAATAGATAGGTGAAATGTGTTGCCTAAAATTATTTGAGAACCAATACCTTTTAACTCCTCAGGGGTCATTGACTTGACCGTTCCGTAGGTACCTACTGGCATAAATGCTGGAGTATGCACTTCTCCTCTTGAAAAACTTATGGTTCCACTTCGTGCGCTTTTATCTGTACTACTAAGGCTAAATTTCATGACAATAATTATAGAATGAGTACTGCAAGGTAAGAATAACTTTTAGGTAAAGCAAATAAATATTAATTATTATCATTTATTTGCATTTTCCACAATTTGTAGTATTGCCCTTTAACACTCAAGAGCTCTCTATGGGTACCACTTTCACTGATTTCTCCATTACTTAAAACAATAATCAAATCTGCATCGACAATGGTAGATAGTCGATGCGCTATAACAAGTGTTGTGTGTTCACTAGATAAACTGGTTAGCGCCTTTTGCACCATTTTTTCTGAATATGAGTCTAACGAAGATGTTGCTTCATCAAAAATTAAAATTGGAGGTTTTTTAAGCAACACGCGCGCAATTGCCAGCCTTTGTTTTTCTCCACCAGATAACTTCAATCCTCTCTCACCTACAATAGTGTCATAACCATCTGGCAGCTTACCTATAAAAGAATCTATAAAGCTCATCCTTGCAGCTTCATCAACCTCTTCCATAGTGGCTGTAGGTTTGCCATATGCAATGTTGTAATAAATACTCTCATTAAACATAACTGTGTCTTGCGGAACCACTCCTATAGCGGATTGTACTGATCTCTGTGTTAACGACTTTATATTTTGTTTGTCTATAGTTATCTCGCCACCATCAACATCATAAAACCTAAAAAGAAGCTTAGCAAGTGTAGACTTTCCAGACCCTGATTCGCCGACAATGGCAACCCTTTGGCCAGGTTTAATTACAAAATTAATATCTTTCAATACTTCATCCTTGCCAGGATAAGCGAACGAAACATTTTTGAACTGAACTTCAGATTTAGTTATGTCTAGATCACTTGCATCATCCATATCTTTAACCGATGATGATCGTTCTAACAAGTCAAACATATTATTCATGTCAATAAAGTTGTGCTTAACCTGGCGATAGATAATTCCCAGACTCCCCAAAGGCAAAAATAACTGCAAAAGTAATGCCTGTATCATGATTAGATCACCCAAACTTAATTCTTTATCGACCACACCTTGGGCAGCTAAAATAAGTACAATAGTGACTCCGATAGCTATAACAGCTCCCTGTACGAAGTTTAATGCTGTCATAGATGTGAAACTTTTAGTGGCAACATTTTCCCAGTTATTCATTATGCTATCGTAACGGTTAACTTCGAATTCTTCCTGGTTGAAGTATTTGACGGTTTCAAAATTAATTAGACTGTCTACTGCATTTGTATTAGCCTCAGACTGCATATCATTCATCTGGTAACGATACTTCATTCTCCATGTAGTAATGGCCAGGGTAATTGCAATATAAAAAACTACAGTCAAAAGAGAAGTGCCTGCAATAAATATGTCGTAACTGACCCACAACAACCCAATAACTAGACAAATTTCAAAAAATGAAGGCAATATATTAAATACAAAGATTGATAGAAGTGTTGAGACGCTCTGAGTCCCTCTGTCAATATCTCTGGTAATTCCTCCGATACGACGATCTAGATGGAATGACAGATCGAGTGTGTGTAAATGCTTGAAAACACCAAGAGCGACAAGGTGCATTGCATGGTAACGAACCTTCGCAAATATGGCATCCCTAAGCTCATTGAATAAAGAACTTAACAGCCTTAATGAGCCATACGCAAATAGAAGACCAATTGGTAAAATAATTAACACATTTATCTTATCAAGGCTATCAACAATTTCTTTCAAAATAACTGGCACAGCTACATTTGAAAGTTTTGCCATAATTAAAAATAATGTCGCAAAAGCAACACGTCCACGCATCTTCAACAAGTACGGCATTAATTTTTTTAAAACCTTTATGTCTCTAGTTTTAAAGTCGTATGCCTGAGTCTGATTGCCATTAACTCCTCTATGCATAATTACTTAGTAAATGCACTATCAATTTGATCAAAGTTGAATCCTCTGGACTGTAAAAAACGTTTTTGTTTTGCCTCATCATTGTAATTATTTGGTATTATAGTTCCAAACTTTTTTTGTCTAACCTTATTAGCCAATGAAAAGAAATCAAAGCCAGAAAAGCTGAAACTCTGTATGCCTTTTTGTTTTAGTTCTAAGGAGATTTTTACGGGACCCTTACCCTGATTAAATCGCATCCGAATAAAGTCTTCAGCAAAACGCTTATCACTCTGCTGGTTGTGTTCAATGAGCTTACAAATAGAAAAATCAATTAGCTCAATATCAAAACCTTTGGCAGCTAATTTTTGTCTTAATTCAAGAGTTGAATGTTCACGCCTAACCAACAATCGCATGGCGGATGCGTAACATTTATCATTCTGATTCTGTACCACTATCTATCATTAATTTGTCACGAATCTGTTTTTCAAGTTTTTTACTCAAATCTGAATTGTCTACTAGGTAATCTCTCGCATTGTCTTTGCCCTGACCGATACGTTCGCCTTCAACACTATACCAGGCTCCAGCTTTTTCAACAAAGCCATGCAAAACCCCAAGATCTATGATTTCGCTCTCTCTGGATATTCCTTTGTTATAAAGTATTTGGAATTCTGCCTGCTTGAATGGTGGTGCAACCTTGTTCTTTAGTACTTTGACTCTGGTTTCGTTACCTAGAATCTCATCTCCCTTTTTAATCGCCCCTATACGTCTAATATCCAAACGTACTGACGCATAAAACTTAAGAGCGTTGCCACCAGTAGTGGTCTCAGGGTTTCCAAACATTACACCTATCTTCATACGTAATTGATTTATGAAAACAACCATGGTATTAGTTTTTTTAATATTTGACGTGAGTTTTCTTAAAGCTTGTGACATAAGTCGCGCCTGAAGACCCATATGAGACGCACCCATCTCTCCTTCAATTTCAGCCTTTGGGGTTAGCGCTGCTACAGAGTCAATAACCACAATATCAACCCCACCTGAGCGCACTAACATGTCGGTAATTTCTAGAGCCTGCTCGCCTGTATCTGGCTGTGAAATTAACAATTCATCTGTATTTACACCCAACCTTTTGGCGTACTGCGGGTCAAGTGCATGCTCTGCATCAATAAAGGCGGCTGTACCCCCAGTTTTTTGCATTTCAGATATAACGTGAAGAGATAGTGTAGTTTTTCCTGAAGATTCAGGACCATAAATTTCAACGACTCGGCCGCGTGGCAAACCGCCAATACCTAAAGCTATGTCGAGACTTAAGCTGCCAGTAGAAACTGCCTGTATATCACTTTGAGTATTATCGTCACCTAAGAACATGACAGATCCCTTGCCAAACTGTTTATCAATCTGACTAAGTGCTGCTTTCAACGCTAGTTTTTTCTGTTCATCCACGCTAGTTCTCCCGGGTAAAATGTTGTTTAATAAAATTGTAATTATTATATCTGAAATAACATGGAAACTTTTTCAATAAATGACACAGAAGCCATGTCATTAGCAATGCGAATTGCAAGACTAGGCAGGCATAAAGTTAAGTCAAATCCTATGGTCGGCTGTGTGATTGTTAAAGATGAAGTAATTGTTGCTCAAGGATATCATCAGCAATTTGGTAGCAACCATGCTGAAATTAATGCCCTAGAAAATATAAATTACAAGGCCGAAGGGGCGACACTGTTTGTAACACTTGAGCCATGCTCACATACTGGAAAGACTCCTCCATGCACTAAAGCAATAATAGATTCTGGTGCAAAAAAGGTTGTAATAGCTATGCTAGACCCTAACCCTAATATCAATGGTGAGGGTGTTAAGATGCTAATAAACGCAGGCATTGAAGTAAAAACTGGGCTACTAGAAGATGAAGCAACAAAGCTAAATAGAGGCTTCGTTAAGAGGATGAAGTCAGGCCGCCCTTTCGTTACCTGCAAAGTTGCAATGAGCATTGATGGCAAAACATCGATGACCTCTGGAGAAAGTAAATGGATTACTGGTGATGCTGCAAGGATAGATGTACATAGATTAAGGCACGATAATCAAGCAATACTGACCGGATCAGGGACGGTAGCACTAGACGACCCCAAACTTACAGTTCGCCTTGATGATGTAATATCTAGGCCACTAAGGGTTGTAGTTGATTCAACAAATATAATTGCAGATAGATCATTAAATATATTCTCAGATGATAGTGAAACCCTAATACTTAACCAAAACAATACAAAAACACTAGACTCAGGAAAGATAGATTTAACTGATGCTCTACAACACCTAGGAGGACTTGGTATAAACTATGTACTCCTTGAATCTGGACCAGGATTGATTAGCGCCATGATTGATTCAAATTTAATAGATGAATTTGTAATTTACTGTGCCCCTGTACTTATGGGTGGTCATGCAAATTCTATGAACAACTTAATAATTAGATCTATGTCAGATAAAATACAACTTTCAATTAGTGACATTAGAATGGTTGGGAGCGATATCAAGATCATAGCTAGCATTAACAGTACTAACCAATGAAATCACTAACAAGCAAAAGGATTGTATTGGCAGTAAGCGGCTCAATTGCAGCTTACAAGGCTCCAGATATTGTTAGACGTTTGCAAGATTTAGGTGCTGAGGTTAGAGTTATTCTGACTACAGGTGGTTCTAAGTTCATCACTGAAATGTCCCTACAGGCCATATCTAAGAACAAGGTTCATGACAACTTGTGGGACAAGGATGCAGAACTATCTATGGGACATATTGAGTTAGCAAAATGGGCTGATGCAATACTTATTGCCCCGGCAAGTGCAAATACTATTGCAAATATAGCATCCGGCAAGGCAAACGATTTATTAACCAGCGTCATTCTGGCAAGCGACTGTCCAATTATCTTAGCGCCAGCTATGAATCAAAAAATGTATTCATCTATAGCACTTAAAGATAACTTAAGTGTGTTACATAATCGAAACATGAACGTGATAAGTCCTGATTACGGTGACCAGGCGTGTGGTGATGTTGGGGAAGGAAGGTTACCAGAGCCGGTAAACATTGCAACAAAAGTTTCAGAGCTGTTTAAGAATACGAGGTTGACCGGGAAAAAAGTGTTAATCACTATTGGGGCAACCATCGAAGAGATTGACCCGGTTAGATTTCTGTCAAACCGTAGTAGCGGTAAGATGGGAATGGCTCTAGCAAATACATGCATTGAGTACGGTGCAGATGTAACTATTGTTTATGGGAATATTTCTACACAGTTGAATGATAGGTGTAACAACATAAGTGTCACAAGTGCCGAACAAATGTATAAAGCAGTAATGAAAAATATTGATCATCAAGACGTATTTATTTCTTGCGCTGCTGTTTGCGACTATAAGATTAAAGATGTGTCAAAAGACAAAATAAAGAGAAGCGGTTCAAATATGTTTCTGGAGTTGGTCCCAAACAAAGACATACTTTTTGATGTATGCAAGTTGAACAGTAAACCTGTAACTATTGGGTTCTCTGCAGAGACTCAAAACTTAACAAAAAATGCAAAAAATAAGCTAATAAATAAGGGATGCGATGCAATTATACTAAACGATGTATCTAGAGCTGATATAGGCTTCAATAGTGATGACAATGAGGTGGTATTTTTAACCAGTAATCAGTCTATAAAAATTGAGAAAAATAGTAAACAAAAAGTTGGCAAGAAAATTATTGAAATTTTGTGTAATAAATTGCTTTAATGCTCAAAAATGCTTGTTAAATCAATGCATAATGTAGTTACCCACAAAGCTGTGGATAAGTCTGTTAATATCAACCAAAATTTATCACAAAAGACTGATATATTGGGCACTTCTATGGTTTTGAATAAAAAATAATCAGTTATTTTTTTTAATTAAAAATCAAATACTTATGTATATTTTTCAAGTTCAACTATATTAGAAAATAACTATCTAATGAAGTAAAAGGTATTTCGAGGAAAACTTTACATGTTTCACGCATTAAACTGGGCGTTTCACGTTATATTAGTAGTAGCTTAAATAATTTCTTAACTTTTTTATTTTTAATCATTTTTTTTTACTAAAAGTTATTAAACTGTGGTCTTAATAGTTCCAACTTTGTAAGCTCTAACTTAACTAAAATATTACTCATCTATCTGTCTAATTGTAGAGTTAATTTTTTCAACTAATATTTATTTATAATACTTAATACTGCTTAGTTTTTCACCCAAAAGATTGTCTACCTCATCTATAAGGTTTTGTGTCGGTAAAACGTAGTACTCCTTGCC
>DQME01000187.1 GCA_015659815.1 Gammaproteobacteria bacterium
CCAAATTCTAGTTCCATGTTTGGTGGTATGCCTAGTATGTTTTCAATGTTCACCGACCCTATGCTACAAATGAGTGGTCAGGGTAATCCAGAGTTTGATAAGTTTGCCAAAAGAACGTCCAGGTTTACTGAGTACCAGCAAGCAAAAAATAGACTTAAGCAGGCAGAATTAAAGCTTAAAGAAGCAGAAGAAAAATTGAAAGATGCAAACATCTTAGCCCCATTCGACGGAGTTATTATTGAAAAACACGTCAGTACAGGGGATGTGGTGCAGCCAGGACAAGTTTTATTGATGTATTCAAACATAAAAAGTTTGCAGGTTGAGGTAAACATACCTTCAAGATTAATTAGAAGTCTGCAATTAGAAAAACAGTACCGAATAAAGCTAGACATCGCAAATACTGTAGTCAATGCTACTTTATCTCAAGTTTATCCGATTGCTGACGACACTAAGCACAGTGTCAAGGTTAAATTCGACATTCCTAGTGGTGTGCCAGTCCTTCCTGGTGCCTATGCAGAGGTTGAGCTTTTCCAAGAAAGCACAGGAAACTTAACTCCTGTCATTTCTGAAGCAGCAATTATTTGGCGTTCAAGCCTTCCAAGCGTATTTGTAATCGACCCTGTAAACAACAGGACCGAACTAAGGTTTATAAGACTAGGAGAACAAATCGGTGCTGACAAGAAGAGCGTCCTATCAGGTTTAAAAATTGGTGAAAAAATAGTAACCAATCCAAACATTTTGATGGTTTCTGGAATGAGCATCTAGTCTAGATATGTCAGATAAAAAGCATATTGATCAGAGTAAAATTGAAGCGGCCTTTACTGATTTCGAATTAGGTCTCGCTGGTAAACTGACCAAGGCCTTCATAACCTCTCCACTTTCTATAATTATTTTCTTTGCAATGCTTGGTGCTGGAATCATTGGCCTTATTGCAACCCCTAGGCAGGAGGATCCACAAATATCAGTCCCAATGATTGACCTTTTTGTAGAGTACCCTGGTGCCTCTTCTGAAGAGGTCTCTAACATTATTGTCAAGCCACTAGAGAGACTAATGTCTCACATTTTAGGGGTAAAACATGTGTACTCTGTTAGCGACAGAAGTCGGGGTGTAATCACGGTTGAGTTTGATGTCGGACAGGAGATGGGTGCATCCATTATAAAGGTCAGAGATAAGATGATGTCGAACCTTGAATTTATGCCTCCTGGTGCAAGAGAGCCACTCATTAAACCAAAAGAAGTTGATGACGTTCCAATAGTAAATCTTACTCTTTGGTCAAAATCTATCGACGATGGTCAGTTAAGGTCGTTAGGGCTTGAGCTACTACAGCAACTTGAAAAGATCCCTAACACTAATAACGGTTTTGTTGTTGGAGGTAGGAAGGAAATCTTCCATATTGATGTTTTCCCAGGCAGGCTTGCTGGGTATGGAGTATCTCTACAACAAATCGCTGGAACTATTGGCTCATCAAATGTAAGAGAGCATACAGGGGACATAGAACTTAACGGACTGAAGATGGAAGTTTATTCTGGTGACTTCTTTCAAAAAGTTGAAGATATTGAGAATCTTGTTGTCGTTGTAAATGACGGAAAACCTGTATATATAAGTGATGTTGCTGATGTTTATTATGCTCCAGAAGAAACTAAAAATATGGTTTCCTATTACTCTGGAAAAGGAAATAGAACAGGGAAGATAGCAAACGCAGAGCAGGCAGTAACTATCGCTATTGCAAAAAAATATGGTACCAACGGTGTAAGCGTTGCCAATGCGGTGCTAGCCAAGGTCGAAGAGTTAAAGGGACGGCTGATACCAGACAATGTGGAAGTTAGCGTCACTAGGGACTATGGTAAGTCTGCTAAAGACAAAGTCAACGCCCTAATAACGAAATTATTTATAGCTACTGGAGCGGTAACGCTACTGGTATGGTTTGCTCTTGGGTTTAGGCCTGCTATCGTTGTTACATTGGTTATTCCTGTTGTTCTATTAATGACTATATTTTCTGCCTGGATTTTAGGTATGACAATAGATAGAGTTAGCTTGTTTGCGCTAATTTTCTCCATCGGAATTCTTGTGGACGACGCTATCGTGGTGACTGAAAACGTTTATCGGCGATGGTTGATTGATAATAAGATAACCATAGCTACAGCTATAGATGCGGTCAGAGAGGTTGGTAATCCAACCATTTTAGCTACATTTACTGTTGTTGCAGCTCTTATGCCTATGGCGGCTGTTAGTGGCATGATGGGGCCCTATATGGCACCTATTCCTGTACTTGGATCTGTAGCCATGATGTTTTCATTGTTTGCTGCGTTCGTTTTCACGCCATACTTCATTATGAAGTTTGTTCCACCTTTAAATGTTTTGCATAAAATGCACAAAAAAGAACAGAGGGAGGCAAAAAGGCTAAATGTTTTCTTTAATGTGCTTATATCAAAGCTTTTCAACGTTAAGTTTTATGGTGTAAGCTTTTTTATAACTCTTGTGGTTCTTTTCTTTGCTGCAATCTCTATGTTTTATACCACTGCAGTTGTAGTAAAAATGCTGCCGCTTGATAACAAATCAGAATTTAGTATTGTCCTAGATATGCCTGATGGTACAGCCCTTGCAGATACCGCTTCAACACTACACAAGATGGCACAAGTTCTTAGGAATGTGCCTGAAGTTGTTGCCGTTCAGGCATATGCAGGTACTGCAAAGCCTTTCGATTTCAATGGTCTAGTTAGGCACTACTATTTAAGACAAAATTCATCAGAGGGTGAGTTACAGATTCAGATTGTAGAGAAAGAAGATCGTGAAAGGTCAAGCCACAATATAGCCCTAGAGGCAAGAAAATTAGTTAAGCAGATAGCTTTAGATGCTAATGCAAACTATGCAATAGTAGAGATGCCTCCAGGGCCTCCTGTTCTTAGGCCGGTAGTTGCAGAGGTCTATGGTCCCGACAAAGAGACAAGGAAAAAGCTTGCTAACGACCTAACAGAGTTGTTCATAGAGTCAGGAACAATGACCGATGTTGATAACATGATGCGTGACGATTACCCAGTAATAGATTTCCAAGTAGACACTAACAAGGCTTCAAGGTTTGGTATTAGTGTTCAAACTATAAAGGAGACATTGGCGTTAGCTATGAGTAGCTTTAATGTTGGTACTATTCGTCTTAAAAATTCCCTTGAACCTTCCAGAATTTGTATTCAGATACCTTTATCTAAGCGCTCTCAATTAACTTACTTAACCCAATTACCTGTTCCGTCACAGTATGGCGGTATGATACCTATATCAGAATTAGGTTCATTTACTTACAAAAAGCAAGATGACCTTATTTTCCATAAAGATTTGTCCGACGTTGAGTTTGTATTGGGTGAGCCTACAGGTCGATTAAGTGCCCCGGTTTACGCCATGTTTGCGGTAGACGACTTACTGAAAAGATATCAAACCATCGACGGTAAAGTTATAAGCGGTGGATACCTTGGACCTCCAGATGATCAAAACGTTCCAGGGTTTGAGTGGACAGGAGAATGGACGGTAACTTTTGAAACATTCAGAGACATGGGGACCGCCTTTGGTGTCGCAATGGTTGTGATATATATGCTAGTTGTCTGGCAATTCGGTAACTTTATTATTCCTTCTATTATTATGGCTCCTATACCATTGACGTTGCTAGGTATTATTCCTGGGCACTGGCTACTTAATGCTGAATTTACAGCCACATCAATGATTGGTTGGATTGCACTGGCAGGTATTATCGTTAGGAACTCTATACTGCTTGTTGATTTTACTGTTCAAGAGTACGCCAGAGGAGTTCCATTTTTTGATGCAGTAATTAATTCATGTAGCTCAAGAACCAGGCCGATACTTATCACTGCATTTGCACTTGTGGCTGGATCAAGCGTTATTTTATCTGACCCAATATTCCAAGGAATGGCGATATCCTTACTGTTCGGAGTATTAGTTTCTACCATACTAACCCTGATAGTGATACCTCTAGGGACACTTTCAGCTGGCGAGGCATCTTGCAGGTTCATAGCTGTTAATATGGGTTTGCTGCCTGACGATGAGGATGCTGACGCTAAGTACAATGTAATAAAAGAAAAGAAACCAAAGAAAGAGAAAAAAATTAAACCAGAGAAAAAGTCCTCTAAAACAAAAGATTGGGCAATGAATATATTGGAAAAGAAGAAACAAGAGAAAGACAAAGAAAACAATAATTCAATCAATACTGACGACCTTCTTAAAAAAGAAGATAAGGAAGATATTTAACCCTGATAAGTATACTTTTTTCTACTTGTAAGGATTATAAAAAGGCGTCGAAGGGCGCCTTTTTAATTAACTAGCTCCCCTATAGACTGAAGGTCTGCATGATAGGATGACCTGACCATGGGCCCGCTAGCTACATGTGAAAACCCCATGACTTGTGCTAACTCTTTATATTCTCGGAATATATCTGGGTGGATGTACTCTTCAACGGCAAGATGATGCCTGCTTGGTTGTAAGTATTGCCCAAGAGTAAGCATGTCCACGTTGTGACGTCTGAGGTCACTTAGTACGTCAGTGACTTGTTTTTTATTCTCCCCAACCCCAAGCATTAATCCAGACTTAGTTGGTATATCTTTGTTTTGTTTTTTGAACTCACTGAGTAACGTCAAAGAGTGCTGGTAGTTTGCTCCTGGGCGAACTTTTGGATATAAACTTGGTACAGTTTCAAGATTATGATTAAAGACATCAGGAGGGCAAGATTTGAAAGAATCAAGAGCTTTATTTATCCTTCCCCTAAAGTCAGGGGTTAGGATCTCTATTTTTACCTCTGGTGTCCTCTCTCTGATACTATAAATGCACTTCTTGAAGTGGTCAGCTCCGCCGTCACGCAAATCATCCCTATCAACAGATGTTATAACCACGTACTTTAGTCCCATTTTTTCTATGGTCTCAGCCAAATGTATGGGCTCATTTATGTCAAGCTTGAAAGGCTTTCCGTGTGCAACATCACAGAATGGGCAACGCCTTGTGCAAATTTGGCCCATTATCATAAAGGTTGCTGTGCCATGGTTAAAGCATTCTGCCAGGTTTGGGCATTGCGCCTCCTCACATACACTGAACAGTTTTTGATCTCTCAATGTTTGCTTTAACTTTTCAACTTTTTTGCCAGCAGGAAGTTTTATTCGAATCCAGCTTGGCTTTCTTAGAGGTGCTCGATTTATGTCAGGCTTAATTCTCAATCTAGAGACCTTAGACTCTCCTTTTAGATTTTTGATTTCAATTTCCTGAGACATTGCTAATTAGCTCCTTGGTTAGTTGTTTTGCTACTGAATGTAATGACACATTATTATCCGTTAAATCTACTATCTGTGTAACTCTTAACCCTTTATACCCACAAGGATTTATTATCTGGAATGGAGAAAGGTCCATGTCAACGTTCAAGCTCATACCGTGATAGGTCCTGCCATTTTTGACTTTAAGTCCTAGCGCAGCAATTTTTGCGCCTTCTACGTATACACCTGGGGCACCTTTCTTGAGGTGAGCTTGTATACCGTACAAAGAAAGCAAATTTATTACTGAGCTTTCAATTATGGAAACCATTCTCTTTATACCAAGCTTTA
>DQME01000148.1 GCA_015659815.1 Gammaproteobacteria bacterium
CAAAGCTAACGAAAAATATTAGCCTCAATATACCGATAATTTCTGCTGCCATGGATACTGTTACTGAATCCAAACTAGCAATAACTATTGCTCAGGAGGGTGGGATCGGTATTATTCATAAGAATATGTCCGTTGAGGAACAAGCAAAAGAGGTGAGATCTGTCAAGCGATATGAGTCAGGGATCATCAGAGACCCAATCACAATATCTTCTGGTGCCACTATTGAAGAGGTCTTCGAAATGCAAAAAAAATATAAAATTTCTGCACTTCCTGTTGTCGATGGTAGCACAATAGTTGGCCTAGTTACTGGTAGAGATATAAGATTCGAAACGCACCTAGAAGACCCAGTAAAAAATGTCATGACACCACAATCGAAGCTGATTACTGTGACAGAGGGAACTGACATTGAGCAAGTAAAATTTTTACTTCATATGCATCGTATTGAGCGTGTAATAATTACCGATGATAAGTTCAATCTAAGGGGGATGATAACTGCACGTGACATACAGAAATCTTCCGACTATCCGAATGCATGTAAAGACTCCCAAGAGAGACTGCGTGTAGGTGCAGCAGTTGGAGTTGCTAAGGGTACCGGTGATAGAATAAAGGCGCTAGTTGAGGCGGGCGTAGATGTGGTTGTAATCGATACAGCTCATGGACACTCCCAGGGAGTAATTGACAGAGTCAAAAAAACAAAAAAATCATACCCAGATTTAGACATAATTGCAGGCAATATTGCAACAGCTGAAGCCGCCCTTGACCTAGTAAAAGCTGGCGCAGATTGTGTAAAGGTAGGAATAGGACCAGGAAGTATTTGTACTACCAGAATAATTGCAGGTGTTGGTGTACCACAAATAACAGCAATTTCAGATGTTGCTTCGGCACTAAAAGGTAGCGGAGTACCTCTAATTGCTGATGGCGGCATAAGGTTTTCAGGTGACATCTCTAAATCATTCGCTGCAGGAGCATATAGCGTAATGTTGGGATCTATGTTGGCTGGAACCGAAGAATCTCCAGGAGAAGTTGAACTTTACAAGGGACGTTCATATAAATCATACCGTGGTATGGGTTCTATTGGCGCCATGAACCAAGCACACGGATCATCGGATAGATATTTTCAGTCAGAATCTAAGGCTGACAAACTAGTACCTGAAGGCATCGAAGGTAGGGTCCCGTATAAAGGGTCAATGCGACCTATAATTCAACAAATGGTTGGTGGTATTAGGTCATCTATGGGCTATATAGGCTGTGAAACTCTTGAAAAAATGAGGTCTGATGCACAATTTGTACAAGTCACTTCTGCCGGAATGGTGGAGTCTCATGTGCACGATGTATCTATCACCAAAGAGGCTCCTAACTACCATCAGTAGTCATTTATAACTACTCATTAGTCTTAGCATGTAGCTTTGAATAAAAGATATATATTAAATTTAATAATGAGTTATATTTCTTCTTGAAATGATAATGTTTAATGACATTTCTATTGAAGACTTTTTCCAAAGTTACTGGCAAAAGAAGCCCTTACTATTAAAGCAAGGTCTTCCCAACTTCGTATCCCCTGTTAGTGCTAATGATTTGGCTGGATTTTCACTTGAAAAAGAGTTTGAATCAAGGATTGTTGAAGGTTCTTACTCAGATCAAAGATGGACAGTAAAGAATGGACCATTCACCAATGAATTGTACTCATCGCTACCTGACAATGACTGGACATTATTGGTGCAAGGTGTTGATAGGCATGTTCATGAAATATCAGACCTTGTGAGCCATTTTGACTTTATCCCTAGATGGAGATTTGACGACGTCATGATTTCTTTTGCATCTGAAGGCGGGAGTGTTGGGCCGCACTTTGATTATTATGACGTTTTTCTAGTGCAAGGTAGCGGCAAAAGGAGGTGGCATTTAAGTACTAATGATTGTAGTGATAATAATTACTTGCGCAACACAGAGATCAAGATTATGCAAAAATTTGAGGCTGAAGAGACTTTTGATGTTGTACCTGGGGATGTGCTATATATACCACCAAATGTGGCACACCACGGCGTAAGTTTGGACAATAACTGTACAACTCTATCATTCGGTTATAGGTCGTATTCAGACCAAGAAATGGGTGAGTTCGTAGAAAATTTTGCAACCTCCAAAGACAAAACACAGTACTACCAAGACCCGTTATGGAGCCACTCATATGCTCCAGCACTAATAACTGAATCAGCTATACACCAGGCAAAAAAGTTAATAGATATGAGTGGCCATGAATTTGCATGCTTCGTAACCAAAATGGACCCTTTGGATGATAGGATTCTACAAAACTTCATGCTTTGTGAGAATGTACACAGTTTTGATAAGTATGCTGTATACGTAATTCACCCTAGCTGTAGGATAGCCTACACAATAAGTGGCGACGAAATAAATGTATACCTTAACGGTGAAAAAGTAATAACTGACAGTTCAAATCATGAGCATTTAATGGACTTCTGTAACAAAAGAAAAATTGACTGCAACAAAGATGGCAATGCTTCAGTTTCTTTAGCATCTAAGCTGTTCGAAATGGGGGCACTATATAAAGCAATGTAGCTCTTTATATCTTATCGCTTTAGTAGTAGTTATGTATAATAGTCGTCGTTTTATGGGTTATATATCTTTTAAGTTTTATCTAAAACGTATCTCGCGGTATGCTTTAGATAAAGCTTATACGGTTAGTCCATAGAACTTCTTTTATTTACTTTATGGAGAGTTTCATGGAAATGAACATCGTTAAAAAGAGCTTTACTTTGGGAAAGCACACAATCACACTAGAGACAGGGCGTATAGCAAGACAGGCTCACGGCGCGGTACTTGCAAGTATGGACGATACTCAGGTATTAGTATCTGTAGTTGGTTCCAAGGAAATGAGGCCTGGACAAGACTTCTTCCCTTTGTCAGTTGACTATATAGAAAAAACATATGCCGCAGGAAAGATACCTGGCGGTTTTTTAAAGCGCGAAGCTAGGCCAACTGAAAAGGAGACTCTAACATCAAGGTTAATCGATCGCCCTATCAGGCCATTGTTCCCTAACGGGTTTATGAATGAGGTTCAGATATTGATTACTGTTATATCTGCAAACACAGATGTTGACCCGGACATTATAGCTATGATCGGTACGTCTGCAGCACTTAGCATTTCAGGTGTCCCATTCAGTGGTCCAATTGGTGGTGCACGTGTCGGCTATACAGATGGGGAGTACATAATCAACCCAACATACTCTGATCTTGCTAAATCTGATCTAGACATGGTAGTAGCTGGAACCGGTGATGCAGTTCTTATGGTTGAATCTGAGGCCAATGAGTTGTCTGAAGAGATCATGTTAGGAGCTGTAATGTATGCTCACAAAGAATTCCAAATTGTTATTGAAAGTATTGCTGAGTTCGCTAAAGAAGTTGGTAATGAAAAGTGGGATTGGCAAGCACCAGAAGTAAACGAATCATTACTAAATGAAATCAAGTCACAGTTCGGTGGACAGATAAATGAAGCATACCAAATCAAAGAGAAGCTTGATCGCTACGCAAAAATTGGTGAAATAAAGCAGGCCGCTATAGAGTCACTATCTAGCGATGAAGATGAAGGAAACTCTGCAGAGGATGTCTCAAATTATTTCAAAAAAATTGAAAAATCAACAGTACGTGAACGCATCCTAAATAATGAACCAAGAATCGATGGTCGTGATTCTAAAACCGTCAGAGATTTGGTAATTGAAACTGGTATTTTGGACAATACCCATGGCTCTGCACTATTTACTCGTGGCGAAACCCAGGCCTTGGTTGTTACTACTTTAGGATCCAAACGTGACGCTCAGTTAATTGAAAAGCTGGAATCATCAGAACGCAAAAATGACTATTTCCTTTTGCACTATAACTTCCCTCCTTACTGTGTAGGTGAAACTGGCAGGGTTGGTATAACAAAACGTCGCGAAATTGGGCATGGACGTCTTGCAAGAAGAGGAATATCTGCATGCCTACCTACTATTGAAGAGTACCCATACACGATCCGTGTAGTTTCTGAAATAACTGAATCGAATGGATCTAGCTCTATGGCAAGTGTCTGTGGCTCTTCATTATCATTAATGGATGCTGGCGTACCCCTAAAGTCTCCAGTTGCTGGTATCGCTATGGGACTCGTTAAGGAGGAAGATAGATTTACTGTATTGACAGATATTCTGGGTGATGAAGATCACTTGGGTGATATGGACTTCAAAGTTGCCGGAACTGCAAGAGGTGTTAACGCACTCCAAATGGATATAAAAATTGAAGGCATAACTCAAGAAATTATGGACATTGCTCTAGAGCAAGCTAAAGAAGCCAGGTTAAACATCTTAGGGCAAATGAATAAAGTCATATGTGAACCAAACCAGTCTAGTAAAAATGCACCTAAAACTGCCGTTATCCAGATTGACAAAGACAAGATCCGTGATCTAATTGGTAAGGGAGGAGAAACGATTAAAGGTATCATCTCTGCTTCCGGTGCGAGTGTTGATGTTGATGACGATGGTAACGTTAATATATTTGCAAATAAGCAAGAAAGCTTTGATATAGCTGAACAGATGGTCAAGGATGTTACAGCTGTACCTGAGGTAAACAAGGTGTACACTGGCAAGGTTGCAAAAATAGTTGAGTTCGGTGCTTTCGTAACCATACTACCTAACCAGGATGGTTTACTTCATGTTTCTGAAATCGCAAATGAGCGTGTTGAAAAGGTTGAAGACTACCTCAAAGAGGGAGAAGAAATCGAAGTAAAAGTGCTAGGAGTTGATAGAGGAAGAATTAAGCTATCCCGTAAGGTTCTTTTATAAACAATTAGGAATCCTAATGTTTGATTAAAAAGCCGCCTTATGGTGGCTTTTTTATTTTTATACTATATTGGAAATAATAAACATGAAACAATCAATAATTGACCTTGAAGAGAAGTTTGCACACCTTGAAAATACTATAGAGGAACTTAATGATGTAGTTTTTCGCCAATCCAACAAAATAGATGGTCTCGAAAAGATAGTTAAGGGTCTTTCATTACAGATATCCCAAGATAACGGAAAACAAGAAGACGTAGGCGGTACGGTAATTGATGATAGGCCACCTCATTATTAATTTTAAGTAGTCAATGTTTACTTGCGTGTTAGTACTGGGGATTCAAACTTTAGACCTTCCCATCCATAAATCATAAAGCTTCGTATGTTTTGATGGGATTCACCATCAGGATCACCTATAACACTTTGATAATGCTCACCAAAACAGCTAAGGGTTTGACCTTTACTTAGTTGCTGAATTGCGGCAAAACAAAACAACTTAGCGCTACCTTGGTTTTCATTTTCATTGTTACTTGTGTCGCCATTTAAAAAAGCAGCAGCGCTATAAGTATAATTTTCATCTATTATTGACATTAGGTCGTTGAAATTTACTTCAACCCCTCTCCTGACTCTGTCTAGGAACTCTTCTTCATTCAAAACAAGTTACCAATATTTGATTAAACTGTTGTAGGGTTAGGCTTTTTAGAGCTTATTTTGTATCTCTTCATAGCCTTTGTAACTTGCGACAACTCAACAGAGCCTTCATCAGCTAAAGCCCTCAGCGATGCTACAACAATGTAGTTAGCATTAACCTCAAAAAACTCCCTAAGGGCGGCACGCGAGTCAGACCTGCCAAAGCCATCAGTACCCAAAACCTCGTAACGAGATGGTATGTACTTTCTAATCTGCTCGGCGTGATTCCTTATATAGTCAGTTGCAGCTATTACCGGCCCATTAAAGCCTTCAAGAGATTTTGTAATGTAAGGCACTTTTTGTTTCTTCTTTGAATTAAAGCGATTCTCTCTGTCAATAGCTTGTGCCTCCCTGGTAAGCTCATTGAAGCTAGTTACGCTCCAGACCTTAGAGCTAACACCCCAGTCATCATTTAGCATTTGTGCTGCCTTCTCAACTTCACGCAAGATAGTTCCACTACCTAGCAACTGAACTTGTAGACTATGTTTACCTAATTCTTTAAAAGGGTAAATCCCTTTTATAATACCTTCCTCAACACCTTTTGGCATTTCAGGGTGCCGGTAAGTTTCATTCATCACTGTTATATAATAGAAGATGTTTTCCATGTCTTTATACATGCGACGCATACCGTCACAAATAATTACCGTTAACTCGTAAGCGTATGTTGGGTCATAAGAGATGCAGTTTGGTATTGTGTTAGCCACTACCAATGAGTCTCCATCCTGATGCTGTAGGCCTTCACCTGCAAGTGTTGTTCGGCCGGCGGTTCCACCAAGAAGGAACCCTTTAGCCTGCATATCGCCAGCAGCCCAGGCCAAATCACCTACTCTTTGGAAGCCAAATTTTGAATAGTAAATATAGAAAGGTATCATTGTTACGTTGTGGGTGGCGTAAGAAGTCGCAGCTGCAATCCAGTCGGAAATTGCTCCAGCCTCAGTTATTCCTTCCTGTAAAACTTGACCCTTTATGTCTTCCTTATACCACATAACAGTTTCAGAATCTTCCGGCTCATATAACTGACCAGAAGAGGAGTATATTCCCATCTGCCTAAACAACCCTTCCATACCGAACGTTCTTGCCTCGTCTGGAACAATTGGGACAACCCTGTCTGACAAATCCTTTTCCCTAATAAGCAAAGTCAAAAAGCGCACAAAAGCCATAGTGCTTGACATTTCACGATCCCCTGAGGACTTTA
>DQME01000015.1 GCA_015659815.1 Gammaproteobacteria bacterium
TATGTGCTCCATACTTTGATATAGATGGTTACAAAGGGGCTGAATACTTCAGCCACTTTTTGGTCAGACAGGATAGCGGGATAAATTCCATCCCTGATAGTAAAGGTTTTATAGCTGTTATTAACAGCCTTGATTCAAATAGTGGAATGAGTGTACTTCGGCATGAAGTTGAAAAAGTAAGAGGGCTCGGTGCTATCGAAAATTTTTTTAAAAGCCTTCATATTTCTGGGTCCCATGCAAACAGCATTAGATCTATTGTTGATGGTGATGCAGATATTGCATCGGTAGATGCTTCGACTTACTATTATTTGAAAAAAATTAAACCAGAATTAGAGGATCAATTAAAGATAGTTGGCAGATCCATTAAAACACCTAGCCCCCCTCTAGTTACCCATACAAGTAACCCTTTGTGCGCTCCATCTGAGTTAGCTGACGCACTGAATGGTTCACTTTTAGCCTTTACCGATGAACTGAAAGAGTTATTAAACATTAAAAAGTTTTTAGTGGTTAACTATTCAGACTATGAATATATGATTGATTTATAATTTGCACACTAAGCCATCAATACTTTTCTTGTTAATAGGTTTTTGGTTTTACTATGTTTTACAGACAAAGGTATGTGTATGAGTAATCAAAACTATGACGCAATAATTATAGGTGCAGGCGTTATAGGTACAGCTATAGCTTACGAGTTATCTAAAAAAGGCAGAAGCACTTTAAATATAGATAAGTTGCCCGCATCTGGCTACGGATCAACCTCAAATTCTTGTGCAATTATACGACTATATTACTCAACCATTGATGGCTGTGCTATGGCATATGATGGCTACAATTATTGGAAAAATTGGAGAGACTATTTAAAGGCCCCTGTTAACGAAAAAATAGCAAAGTTTCATGATTGCGGTACATTAATTATGAAAACAAAGCAGAACGGCGGACTAAAAAAACAACTCAAGCATTTAGATTCTCTGGATATTCCATACCAACACCTTTCCAATAAACAAATTGTTGAGCGCTACCCTTTTTATGATGTGTCTTCTTTCGGCGAGGCCAAAACCCTTGATGATCCCAGTTTTGGTAGGCCCAATGGAGGAGAGATAGATGGCGCAATATTTTTCCCGTATGGAGGCTACATATCAGACCCCCAGTTCGCTACAAAAAACATTCAGTTGGCATGTGAGCGTGAGGGAGGAGAATTTAAATTTAATAGTACAGTAGAACAAATAATTACCAATAATGGAGCCATTGCTGGTGTTATTTTGGAGGATGACACTAGAATTGATGCTCCAGTAGTGATAAACGTAGCTGGCCCTCATTCACAAAAAATTAATGCATTGGCAGGGGCAGAATTAGATATGAATATTTCTACTCGAGCTCTTCGTCAAGAAGTTGCACACGTTAAGGCCCCAAAAGGGGTCGATTATGCTTCGTTTGCTAGTGTCATTTCTGATAGCGATATTGCAGTTTATAGTAGGCCAGAGATAGGCAATAATATTCTAATTGGGAGCGAAGATCCTGCTTGTGACGAGCATGTCTTTGTTGACCCCGATGATTACAATAAAGATTTTACCGACCAGTGGACACTTCAAGCTCAAAGGATGGGTCAGCGAATACCGGGCCTAGGGATTCCAACCAAGATTAAGGGATGTGTTGATCTTTATGATGTTACCGAGGACTGGATACCAATATACGATAAGTCTTGTATTGATGGATATTATATGGCTTGTGGGAGTAGCGGCAATCAGTTTAAGAATGCACCAGTAGCTGCCAAAGCGATGGCAGAGCTGATAGATTACTGTGAGTCTGGTGTTGATCACGATGTAGTCCCGATGAAATATAAATTAGGCACCATAGAGGGCAAGATTAATATGGGAACATTTTCGCGCTTGAGAGAGATAAATCAAGGCAGCACATTTTCAGTATTAGGATAATATTATATGAAAGAGTCGTACAGAGTTGTAGTTATTGGGGGAGGCATTGTTGGTGCCTCTGTGCTGTACCATCTAACCAAAAACGGCTGGAGCGATGTAATTATGATTGAACGCTCTGAGCTTACATCTGGCTCTACCTGGCATGCTGCTGCTGATTATCACGGCTTTAATGCTGACCCAAATGTTGCAGCTTTGCAGGCATACACAATCAAGCTATATGAAGATATAGAAAAAGAAAGCGGATACAGTTGTGGTAAACATAAAACTGGCGGTGTAATGATAGCAAGTACTCCCGAGCGCTGGGAAGCGACAAAGGCATTCCATGCAACGTTACTTGCTATGGGCATAGATAGTGCGAAACTTATTAGCCCTGAAGAGGTTATTGATTTAACAAAAGGGGTAATATCGACAGACGACATACTGGGAGGTATCTATAATCCAAACCAGGGCCATGTCGACCCTAGCGGTACTACTAATGCATACGTAGGGGCAGCAAAAAAGCTAGGGGCTGAGGTCGTGACTCATAATCGAGTCATAGAGCTAAACCAAAGAACAGACTATAGATGGGATGTTGTAACTGAGAAAGGCACTATAGAGTGTCAGCATGTTGTAAATGCAGGAGGACTTTGGGCCAAACAGGTCGGGCAGATGGCCGGAGTTGACTTGCCAGTTATGGCGTATGAACATCACTATCTAGTAACTGAAGACATAGAGCATGTAGCGAGGCTTGATAAAGAGCTACCAACCATTGTTGATCCAGATGCGCTAACTTATATGCGTCAGGAGGGCAAAGGCTTGCTGTTAGGAATTTATGAGACCAATCCTAAGCCATGGAGCATAGATGGTGTGCCTTGGGATTACGGGATGGACTTGATCCCTGAGGATGTAAACCGTATAAGTGATGAGTTAATGAAGGGTTTTCAGAGGTCTCCACACTTGAGCGAGGCAGGCATTAAGCGTTGGGTCAATGGAGCCTTTACTTTTACCCCAGATGGGAACCCTATAATTGGGCCAATAGGACCAAAAGGTTTTTGGGTTGCCTGTGGAGTTATGGCTGGCTTTTCTCAGGGTGGCGGGGTAGGTAAAGCTCTATCTGAATGGATGATAAATGGAGTCACAGAGGAGGACGTGTTTTCTATGGACATTGCACGTTTTGGAAATTACTGTTCAGAGAGAGATTATTTATTACAGACCTCTAGTCAGTTCTATGCGAGACGTTTTTTAATTACTTACCCTAACGAGCAATTGCCTGCAGGTAGGCCACACAAAACCTCTGGATCATACAAAGAGATGACAGAGTCTGGTGCTCGTTGGGCCAATAATTGGGGTATGGAGATGCCTCTTTATTTTTCCCCCTCCAAAGATTTTATTGAAACAGGCACACTACATAGGTCTGAATCCTTTGAAATCGTGGCCAAGGAATGTTATGCTGTAGAAAGTTTTGCTGGGTTGATGGATATTAGCGGTTATGCCCGTTACGAGGTTAGTGGCAATGGTGCTAGGGAATGGCTAGATAATTTACTGGGTAACGAAATACCGGTACCTGGCAAGGTAAGGCTCGCACCAATGCTTGGTGAAGATGGCAGACTTAAGGGGGACCTTACTTGTATGAATTGGGGTGATGGAAGGTTCTGGTTAATGGGTTCGTATTATTTGCGCGCCTTCCATATGAGATGGTTTAATGACCACTTAGTAGGTGATGTAGTTGTTCAAGATATTTCTGACAAATTTGCAGGCTTCACTTTGAGTGGGCCTAATTCAAGGAATATATTATCTAAACTAACTGATAACGATATTGAGCAATACAAAATGATGTCATGCTTTGAGATTAATCTTGGAAATGCCAAACTAAAGTTAGCTAGAATGTCTCTGTCTGGTGAGCTGGCTTACGAAATTAATTGCAAGCCAAATGAACACTCAGAGATTAGAAGGCTTCTATTGGGTGCTGGAAGTGGATTAGGTATAAAAGAGATTGGCACGAATGCAGTCCTATCAATGAGACTGGAAAAGAGTATAGGAATTTGGTCTAGAGAATTTACTCAGAGCTATAGTCCTGAAATGACAGGCCTAGATAGGTGGATTTCGTGGGACAAGGGTGGCTTTATAGGTCGAGATGCTGCATTGAGCCAAAACCAATCAAAACGGGTACTGTGTATGCTAGAGATTTTTGCAGATAATTCTGATGCCCATGGCTTTGAGCCAGTGCTATTTGATAATTTAATTGTTGGCATCACAACTTCTGGAGGTTATGGGCATAGACTTAAGAGGAGTTTTGCTATGGCTATGATTGATAGGGCTTACTCTGAAATAAGTAGTGAGTTGGTTGTATTTATAGCAGGCATAGAGCAAAAGGCAGTTGTAATACCTATGTCTCCGTATAACCCAGAAGGCGACAATATGAGGATATAAATGACAAAATATACCCCATTCTGGTGGGAAGACCAGCCGCAATACAAAAACAATGACGATTTACCGTTGGATGCCGATGTTGTTGTTATTGGTGCTGGCTATACTGGCCTAAGTGCAGCCCTAACTTTATCTAGATCTGGGCGTAGTGTTGTTGTGCTGGATGCTGAGGATGTAGGTTTCGGTGCTAGTACAAGGAATGGAGGCATGTTGGGTTCAGGGCACAAGGTCTCAACAGTCCAGGCGCAACGTCAATACGGATCAGAGGTGGCCCATAAAATACATACAGAGGCGAACTCATCGATCGAATTTACTACAAACCTAATAAGGGATGAGTCTATAGACTGTGATTTTCAGCAATGCGGCAGGCTGCGGACCGCTTGGACTCCACAAGACCATATTAGTATGACTAATAATATGAATGAATTGAAATCAATAGAGAACTTTGATAGCAGGATGGTTGGTTCCGAAGATATGCACAAATCAATTACCACCGGGCTTTATTTTGGGGGGCAGTTGTATGGGCATCACGGGTCAGTGCAGCCACGTAAATTGCACTACGGGATATTGCAACTAGCCATTAATGCAGGTGCCCAGGTATTTGGAGGTTTTCGTGCTAATAGGGTGGAGAGGTTATCTAATAATCTCAGTCAAGGGTTTAAAGTACACGTACCAGAAAAATTTATAAAGTGCCGGCATGTGCTTATGGCAACTAACGGCTATACTCGACCAGACTTATCGAAATATTTATCTAGAAGAGTGATACCTGTGCCAAGCTATATTGCTACCACAGAAGATATAGGGACCGATATGGTGGATTCGTTATTACCTGGGGGACATTGCATAGTAGAGACGCGTCAGCGCTACTGCTACTACAGGGCTACCCCATGCGGCAAGAGGATAATGCTTGGGACAAGGGCTGCAATGCATCAAATTACTCCGAAACAGGCTTTACCAAAAATCATAGATATGTTAAACGGCATATTCCCGTCACTGGGTGGTGTAGGTATTAGTCATTGCTGGACTGGGTTGACCGGATTCAGTTTTAGTAAGCTCCCTAGTATAGGGTGTAGTGGTGGAGTATATTATGCACTAGGGTACTGTGGAAACGGTGTTGCAATGGCGCCATATATGGGCCACAAGGTTGCACTAAAGTTGATGCAGCCAGACAAAGAACAAAGCGTATTTGAAAGGACAACTCTGAGTACCAAGTTCTACTACCATGGGAGTCCTTGGTTTTTACCATTCGCTAGTGCTATATTTAGAGGACACGACATTGTTGATAACTATCGCCGAAAAAACGCACAAAAAAAAGACCAATCGCAGTTATAGAATAGCTTTATTATTTAACTATAATGATAGACTATGAAGACTTTGATTATAGGTGGCGGCGTAGTAGGTTTGTCACTGGCATATGGGCTTACAAAGCGTAACGAGGATGTAGTTGTTGTATGTGGTAGTGACGAGGATTACAATGCATCTCGCGGAAATTTCGGTCTGATATGGTCTCAAGGTAAAGGGTTAGGTTGTCCAGAATATTCTCAATGGACCCAGAAATCAATATCTTTATGGCCTAGTTTTGCCGAGGAACTTGCAAAACTGACCGGAATCGATGTAGAGTTAAGTCTTGATGGGGGTATGGAGTACTTCACTAACAAGCATGAAATGGAGGACTTCATAGAGTCGCTACACAAGGTCAAAAAATCGAACAGTGACAGCCAAACATATAAATATCTAAACCATGAACAGTTAAAGCTTTGTGTGCCAGAGATAGGCCCAAAAGTGCTCGGAGCAACATTTATGCCAGGTGACGGGCATGTCAACCCTCTACAACTACTTACAGCCCTAAGGGAGGGTGTAAGGCTTGGCGGTGCAAAAATTTTCAATGGGTCAAGGGTGAAAAGAGTTTATAGATCTGGAGACCTATACAATGCACAGCTCGACGATAATAAAGAGTTGAGCGCATCCAGAGTTATCATTGCTGCTGGTCTTGGTTCTGCAGACCTGGCCCCTATGATGGGATTCAAGGGTACGGTTGTGCCACAGCAAGGTCAGTTATTAATTACCGAGAAGTTGCCACAGTTTTTGAAATACCCTTCAGGGACTATACGCCAAGTTAACGATGGAGGGATCCAAATAGGTGGCTCAACATTAGATAGAGGACTTGACAACAAAGAATGCATCAAAACGGTGTCTGAACTTGCGAGCCATGCAGTAGATGTTTTTCCTTGCCTAGAAGAAGTTAATTTGCTTAGAAGTTGGGCCTGTTTAAGGGTAATGACCGAGGATGGTTTCCCTATATACCAAGAATCAAAAACAAACCCAGGTGCATTTTTCATCACCTGTCATAGTGGCATTACCTTGGCCGCAATCCACAGTGTTTTGTTGACAGAGTGGATAGTTGGCTCTGAAAGGTCCCCAGACTTGTCAATGTTTTCTGAGGAGCGTTTTAATGTTTGAGCGTATAAATATCAACGAAAACCAGGTGGACAAGTTAAGCTTCACGTTTGACGGTAAGGTTGTTAGTGCTTACCAAGGAGATACGGTCGCTGCAGCATTACTAGGTGCGGGATACAAATGTTTTCGCGAAACTCCGGTATTAGGGCTAAACCGTAACCCGTACTGCATGATGGGGTCTTGTTATGACTGCCTAGTCTCGATAGGTGGTAGAAATGTTCAGTCCTGCATGGTTGAGTGTGAACAAGGCATGGTAGTTGAACGAGTTTCACATACCAAATTAACTGGAATAAGGCCACATGAAGTTTCCTAACAGAACTGACATTGTTGTTATAGGTGCTGGCCCTGCCGGTCTAGCTGCAGCTTGTGCAGCATCGAAGCATGGTGCACAGGTAGTATTAATAGATGAACAGGCAACCCCTGGTGGGCAAATATATCGCAATGTAACTAACTCAGGTCCACAAATTAGGTCGATACTTGGGGATGAATATGAATACGGTACTGGGTTGACAAGTTGTACATCAAGAAAACAAATTAAATACTGCCCCAAGTCAACAGTTATAGATATTGACAATGAACTTAATGTAACAATTAGCAATAATAATAAACTATCCCAAATAAAAGCAGGCCACATAATTATTGCCACAGGGGCAACAGAGAGGCCCGTCCCAATACCTGGTTGGACACTCCCAGGAGTCATGACTGTAGGTGCGATACAAATACTAATTAAGTCATCTAGTCTGGTTCCTAGTGAGGCCATTTTGGTTGGCTCAGGGCCATTACTATATTTAACTGCGGTACAATTGATTGCAGCTGGAAAGCCACCTAAAGCGCTGATAGAAACTCAAACCATTGATAATTATTTTTCTGCATTACCGCACCTAGCTAGAGCCGTTCGTAACTATAAGCAACTATCAAAAGGAATCGGCTTGATAAACTTAATTCGTAAAGAGGGCGTACAAAGGTTTAGTGCATCGAAAGACATAAATATCTTAGGAGTCACAAGCGCTGAATCAATTACATTCTCTTCAGGAGGGGTTAAGCATGACATTAATAGTGATGAAATATTTCTTCACCAGGGCATTATTCCATCGATACAAATATCCAAATTATTAAAGCTAAAACATAACTGGCATCCAGTCCAGAGATACTTCTACCCTGATACTGATAGGTATGGGGTAAGCTCAAATAACGCAATAAGTGTTGTTGGTGATGGTGGCGGAATTTTCGGGGCAAAGTCGGCTGAGTTTTCAGGACAGATTTCCGCTCTAAAGGCATTACAGATTCTGGGCTTTATAAATAAAGAGGTCTTAGAGGAGAGCTCCGAACCGTTCATGATTAAGAGGTCCAAGGAAGAGTCATCGAGACAATTTATAGACGCCCTATATGCACCACCAAGCAATATACTTAACCCAAAAGA
>DQME01000163.1 GCA_015659815.1 Gammaproteobacteria bacterium
GGAACAAGTGAAATACAGAGGCACATTATCTCCAGGTCCCTACTAAGGCCTCACGAATAAATTAACCTTATGGCTGGGTCTAATTTAAGTCGACTTATATCTCCGAGATCTATAGTAGTTGTTGGCAACAAGGGCGCCAACTTTGCTATAAAAGAGAGCCTCAAGATGGGCTATGATGGTGAAATATGGTGCGTACACCCAAACAGGCAAAGTATCGAGGGTATAGACTGCATTAAAAGTATAAAAGAGCTACCCTACCCGCCAGATGCGGCATTCATTGCAGTCAACGCAGAGTCAACAATTGATGTTGTTAGAGATCTGAGTGATATGGGTTGTGGTGGAGCAGTCGTGTATGCATCAGGCTTCGGGGAGGTCGGTGATGACGGCCACACTAGAAACAATAGATTGACAGATGCTGCCGCAAACATGCCTATTATTGGTCCTAACTGTTATGGGCTTATCAATAATTTGGATAAGGTGGCACTATGGCCAGACACTCATGGATGTGATGTTGTTGATAGTGGTGTAGCTATAATTACTCAGAGCGGCAATATAGGTCTAAACATGACCATGCAGGATATCGGACTAGATATTGCTCTCATGTTTACGATTGGTAACCAAGCAATAACCAGTATCTCTGATATTATGAATGCGGTACTGGATGATGACAGAGTCTGTGCTATCGGACTACACATAGAGGGAATTCAAGATATCGAGGATTTCGATGCTGTAGCCACGAGGGCACTAAAAAAGAAGATCCCCGTTGTCACTTTAAAGAGCGGACGTACAGACTCTTCTGCCAAGATAGCTCTTAGTCATACTAGCTCTTTGACCGGTTCAGACCAGTTGTTTGACGTTTTATTTAAGCGCCTAGGTATAGCCAGAGTTGACACCGTACCGGAGTTCTTGGAAACCTTAAAGTTACTTAGCACATTGGGACCCATGCAAAACAACAAGTTAGCCTCGATGAGTTGCTCTGGGGGAGAGGCTGGTATGATGGCTGACCTGATTGATGGGCTAGACGTTGTTTTTCCAAACCTTGATAGGGAACATAAAGACTCTATAAAAGCAACACTAAATGATTATGTAAAGGTTGACAATCCGTTAGATTACCATACCTTTGTTTGGGGTGATAGAGATAGAACTGCTGCCTGCTTTGAGGCAATGATGAGTGCTGACTTTAGCGCAACCATGCTTCTTTTAGACTGGCCTAAAGGGGACAAATCCAAGCACCATGAATGGGACCTCACCTTCAAAGCTCTGTGTGATGCTTCAATCGCCACAGGTAACAAAGCTATCGTCCTTGCATCGATATCTGACTGTATGCCTAAACGCATCATTAGTGAATGCAAAAGTAAAGGCATAATTCCAATGATTGGTCTTGACACTTGCCTAAAATCTTTACACCATGCTTACAGATTCTCTAAGGCAATAGATGACATTTCGTTGGCAACAATTGAACCAATAAAGGTTATTAGATACGACAACAAGAGTGAAAAAATAATTAATGAGTTCGATGGTAAAAATTTACTAGCTGGGTATGGACTTGATGTGCCTAATGGCGAGCTGGTCAACAGTATCGATGATGCGCTTGCAGTTGCAGAAAAAATAAACTACCCCGTCACCGTTAAGGTTTCAGGATCATCTTTAGTTCACAAGACTGAGATGAGAGGTGTCAGATTAAACATTAATAATGCTGAAATGCTCACCTCAGCTGTAAACGATTTGTTATCTATAGAGCCAAACCTGCTAGTTGAAAGTATGCTTGATGGCGCTGTAGCAGAACTAATTATTGGTGCGAGCTTTGATCCACTGTTTGGTAGTTACTTGGTTATAGGTAGCGGAGGTGTGTTGGTAGAGCTTATAAATGATAGCGCTGCGCTACTGTTTCCTATTAACAGGCAAGACATACTTAGCGCCCTATCTCAGCTACAAATATCGCCAATACTAGGTGGTTATAGAGGCAAACCTAGTGGCGACATTGATGCTATAGTAGATGCAGTCATGGCTGTTGCTAAATTCGTAAAAGATAATCAGGTTATCGAGCTTGATGTAAATCCATTGCTAGTTTTTCCACAAGGTAAAGGTGCCACCGCGGTCGACGTTTTAATTAAACTTAATGATGAAAAAACTTAATACAAATTAAAGGAAGCTATATGAACAAATCTGTCTCCACTGAAATTATTGATGATGTATTGGTAATAACTCTCGATCGCCCTAAAGCTAACGCTATAGATGCTGAAACTAGCCACGCTCTTGGGCACGCCTTTATTTCTTTTAGAGATAACCCAGAACTACGGGTAGCAATAATAATTGGTTCCGGTGAGCGCTTCTTTTCTGCAGGTTGGGACCTAAAAGCTGCAGTAGATGGAGAGGCAGTGAATGCAGATTTTGGTCCGGGAGGGTTTGCAGGACTTACCGAGCTTTGGGACTTAAATAAACCAGTCATTGCTGCAGTTAACGGTTTAGCGGTTGGTGGTGGTTTTGAGTTAGCACTGGCAGCTGATTTAATTATTGCTTCTGATGATGCACAGTTCTTTGTACCTGAGGCTACACTAGGGTTTATTCCTGATAGTGGTGGGGTTCTTAGGTTACCTCGACGTTTACCTAAATCTGTAGCAATGGACCTACTAATGACTGGACGCAGGATGGATGTTGAGGAGGCAAAAAAATATGGCTTAGTAAACAGAGCATGTCCAGTAAAAACTTTAAAAAAACAAGCCATAGAGTGGGCACATCAGATAGCGCAATCTGCACCACTATCATTGGCAGCTATTAAGTCAGTTATAAAACAAACTGAGGGCATGGATTTAGAGTCTGCATTCGACTATATGCGCTCCGGCAAGGTAGACGACTATAGCAGAATGCTGGAATCTGAAGACGCCAAAGAGGGGCCACTAGCTTTTTCTGAAAATAGAGCCCCAAAATGGAATGGAAAGTAAAACAAAAGCAATCATTTATACACTTATCTGTGTAGCCCTATGGGGGCTCATTCCGGTAGTTTCAAAGTTGGGCCAGGCAAACCTCGATAATCATCAGTTTCTTTTTTGGTCTAGTTCAGTCTCATTTATTGCGTTACTTGTTGCAACATCTATCGTCAAAAAGAGTAAAGAGTTCCTGTCCTACAAGCCTGGTGACTGGATAAGTGCAATCATTCTAGGCTTCTTAGGAACCTACCTTTACTACATCTTGCTCTACTTCGGGTACGCAAATGCGCAAGGACTAGAGGTACTGGTACTACAATATAGCTGGCCCATTTTTATCGTTCTTTTTTCGGTCTTTATTCTTAACGAAAAACTTACACCGCGACGTGGACTGGCAGTTTTGCTTGGTTTTGTTGGTGTAGCGCTGGTCTTAACTAAAGGCAATATTACCGAAATCCACCTAGACAACTATTTCGTTGATATGCTAGTTATAGGAGCTGCACTCTCTTTTGGCTTGTTCTCAGTTCTAAGCAAGAAGGTAAATCTAGAACCCTACACGATGATAACGATATTTTTTCTGACAGCGAGCATTGCATCTCTTGTTTCAATGTTGTTGTTTTCAGACTTTTCATTGCCAACAAAAGACTCCATTGTTCCTGTTTTGGTGAACGGTCTATTCGTAAACGGGTTCTCATATATATTTTGGATAAAGGCCCTTAAAGAGGCCGAGGCTTCTTTTGTTGCACCATTGGTATTTCTAACGCCAGTCCTGTCAGCACTGTATTTGATTATATTTTTCCAGGAACCACTACTACCAGTTTATGGTATCGGTCTTCTCGCAGTGATAATTGGTGGCCTATTAAATAAAGATGAAAAAACCAATTAATAAATTAATTAGGGCTATATATTGATTAAATAA
>DQME01000081.1 GCA_015659815.1 Gammaproteobacteria bacterium
ATTTATTACTATTTTGGGCTTTGCTCCTAGCTCAATGAATCGATTCATGGAGTTGTTGTTTTGGGCTGCGATTAGTGACAACTTATTTAAGGTCTGAAGGCTAAGTTTTTTGGAAAACTTTTTATACCTCTTTAACGACCTTTCTGACATCCTTGCGTTAACCAAAACAACGGGAACATTTTTTTTATGGAGTGAGTGGATTAGGTTTGGCCAAATCTCGGTTTCCAATAAGACACAGACTGAAGGCTTTATTTTCTTTATGTAACGGTTAACAATTATCGGAACGTCGAAAGGGAAATAAAAGTGCAGGACCTTTTGATTATATGTATCAGCAACAGCCCTAGAACCAGTAACAGTTGTAGTGGTAACTAGAACCCTGTGGTCTGGGTAATTAGTAATCAACCTATCAATCAACACTGTGGCAGCCCTAAACTCGCCTACAGAGACGCAGTGTATCCATATGACTGGGACCGGAAGATCCACAACTATGCCAATCCTCTCTAGAATCCTCTTACTATAATCAGGACTCCTTATGCTCTTTATGAGTAGACGCAAAATAGCCAGTGGAAGTAGCAGATATCCCAATAAGATGTATAGACTTCGGTTCATTTATTTGTGTCGATAAAAGGTATAATTTAGTGATTACATTTTAGCGGTTTTTAAAAGAGTTCCAATGAAATTTGTTGATTCTGCAAGTATTCGCATTGAGGCAGGCAAGGGTGGTGCAGGCTGTTTAGGTTTCCGTAGAGAGAAATATATCCCAGACGGTGGTCCAGACGGTGGCGACGGTGGGGACGGTGGTAACGTATATTTTCGCGGTCAGGAGAGCCTAAACACTCTGAGTGAGTTCCGTTTCAATAGGCTTTATAGAGCTAAAAATGGTCAACCTGGTTCTGGTCAAAATAAGCGCGGAAAGTCGGCACAACACCTTACAGTTGAAATGCCTCTTGGTACCAAGGTTTATGACCTCGAGACGGATGAAGTGATAGCCGAGATTACTGCCCATAACCAGGTCGTATTGGTTGCCAAGGGTGGCTTCCATGGGTTAGGAAATGCGCGCTTCAAGTCGAGCATTAATAGGGCCCCTAGACAGACAACACCAGGCACTCCTGGAGAGTCAAGGGAGATCGGCTTAGAGATGAGTGTTATGGCAGATATAGGTTTGCTGGGAATGCCTAATGCCGGTAAGTCGAGCCTTATAAGGCAAATCTCAAGCGCCAGACCGAAGGTGGCAGATTACCCATTCACAACACTACACCCTTCACTCGGTGTGGTCTCACTTAACGATAAACACATTGTCATGGCAGATATACCAGGCCTTATTGAAAATGCGAGCGAAGGTGCGGGTCTTGGTTTCGAGTTTTTGAAGCACCTGTCGAGGACAAAGGCACTACTGCATGTGGTCGATATAATGCCGGCTGACGCATCAGACCCAGTCTATAATTATAATACTATTGAGAAAGAGCTTACAAAATACGACCAACAGTTGTCTGAAAAACCAAGACTTTTGGCTATCAACAAAGTAGATCTGCTAGATAATAAAGATGTAGATGGCGTTGTCGACAAATTTATAGAAAACATTAATTACAAGGGAAATTTCTTTAAGATATCAGCCCTTAACGGTTTAGGATGCAAGGAACTGATGTATGGATTATTTAATTTAACTAAAGAAGATGATGTCTAAACAGAGATGGATAATTAAGGTAGGTTCTGCACTATTGACCAACAACGGTAAGGGCATAGACCAGGAACTTATCGCTAATTGGGCTGAACAGATTGTACATTTGAGGGACAACAACATTGATGTAATTATGGTCTCAAGTGGGGCAATTGTTGAGGGCATGAAGAGGCTCGGTTGGGAAAAAAAGCCAAAAGACATTCACCAACTTCAGGCCGCCGCTGCGGTAGGGCAGATGGGACTCGTACAGTCATACGAAATTCTTTTTTCTAAGCACGACGTGCATACCGCACAGATACTACTGACTAGAGACAATCTAACCAATGATGATAGATATGAGAATATTTCTGCGACACTTGGTAACCTGTTGATGCTTGGGGTTATCCCTATTGTCAATGAGAACGATACAGTGTCGACTGCCGAAATCAAGTTCGGTGACAATGACACCTTGGCGGCACTAGTCGCGAACCTTGTAAGTGCCGATAAATTAATTATCCTGACTGACCAGAATGGGGTCTATGATGCAGACCCTAGGAGTGACAAAAGTGCACAATTAATTCACAGCATCGCTGTGGACGATGAAAGGTTAACAGAGGTAGCATCGAAGTCTGGAGGGTCACTTGGTTCTGGAGGAATGTACACTAAGGTTACTGCTGCCAAGCAGGCCAGTGAATCAAAAACCGATACCCAGATAGTTTATGGTAGAGAGCAAAATGTACTTACCCGTATCCTCCATGGAGAACATGTTGGAACCAAGATACATTGCTAGCATATATCGGACTAGGATCAAACTTAAATAATCCTAAAGAACAAATCAAGAGATCTCTAATCTCACTAAATGAGGATGAAGAGATAGAAGTTAGTGCCCTTTCAAGTCTCTATAAATCAAAACCAATCGACGGTTCACAGCAGCCAGACTATATAAATGCAGTTTGCATGGTAAACACTCACCTGACTGCTCTAGAGCTGCTGCATGTATGTCAGCGTATAGAGCTAAAGCAGCACCGGGTCAGAGAGAAGAAGTGGGGGGCAAGGACAATAGATCTAGATATTATTATTTATGGTTCACAAGTTATAGCTTCAAAGAAGCTAGTTGTACCGCACCCAGAAATGATGAATAGGGCATTTGTTTTGGTACCTTTGCATGAAATAGAGCCAGACATAAATGTTCCAGTATTAGGACCACTAAAAAAATTAATTGATAAAATAGATACCTCAGAGTTGATAAAATTATGAATATTTCACAATTAAAGTCATTTAAAAGGTCTGGCGAAAAAATAGCCTGCCTGACAGCCTATGATGCATCATTTGCTCAGACATTTGATAGATGCGGTGTGGACGTGATTCTGGTTGGAGATTCTCTAGGCAACGTAATCCATGGCTCAGGGAACACTGTATCTGTGAGTATGGATGATATGTGTTACCACACCAAGATTGTAGCCAAAGGTTGTGAACAGGCACTAATAATATCTGACCTACCATACCAAAGCTACGAAGACCCAAAACAGGCGCTAGCAAACTCTAATCTCTTAATTGATGCCGGAGCTGACATGGTTAAATTTGAGGGCGGACGAGAGCATGAGAGTATATTCAAAAAACTACACGAAAGCGGTATACCTTTGTGCGCCCATCTAGGCCTGTTGCCGCAGTCAGTGTCAGATCCTGGAGGATTCAAAGTGCAAGGTAAGGACGAGGATAGCGCCAAAAGGATAATAGAGGACGCAATCTTAGTTGAAAGTTGGGGGGCAGATGTTGTTGTACTTGAATGTATCCCTGCTAATCTAGCGAGCATCGTTTCTAATAACCTATCTATACCCACTATAGGTATAGGTGCAGGTGTCGATTGTGATGGCCAGGTACTTGTGAGTTACGATATGCTCGGAATAAACCCCAACAAGAAGCCAAAGTTTGTTAAAAACTTTCTGGAATCTAGTACAGGTATAGGTGCCGCCGTTGAGAGCTATGTACAGTCTGTAAAAAATAAATCATTCCCATCCAAGGATCATACCTATTAGGTAACAATGCAGGTATTAACTACAATCGAGTCACTACAAGGGCTGTTAAAGGGCTGGAGATCTGACAACCAAACAGTATCACTTGTACCTACCATGGGAGGGCTACACGAGGGCCACCTATCATTAGTCAGGATGGCCAATAACAATTCAGACAAAACCCTGGTAAGTATATATTTAAATCCAACACAGTTTGGCAAGGGGGAGGACTTTGATAGCTACCCTAGGACTATTGATGCAGACCTAGGTGCACTTGAAAATTGTCAGGCGGACGCAGTTTTTGTTCCAGAAACAGAGCAGATGTATCCCGATGGCTGGAGTTTTGATTACGAGGTTGGGGATATTGGAAAGATACTGTGTGGCATAACTAGGCCACACTTCTTTAAAGGTGTTGCTCAGGCGGTTTACCGTTTACTTGAGATAGTTGAGCCAGAAATAGCTGTATTTGGGCAGAAGGATTACCAGCAACTATTCATTATAAAAAAGATGTTGAGGGACATGTCTTTGGGTGTACAGATACTTAGCCACAGCACGGTTAGGGAGAGCGATGGTCTAGCTATGAGTACCAGAAATAACTACCTTAGCAGTAAAGAGAGGGCGATCGCACCAGAACTATTCAGAATACTAGAAAGGGCCAGAGAGGGATACTTGTCATCAAAAACTGTAGAGTCACTCAGAGTAGACATACATAAATCAATAAATCAACACTTTGAGCTCGAGTATGCCGAGATTATAGACGCGAATAACCTTAAACAAATCACTGACAATACAACCGAAATTGCTATATTATGTGCAGTATCGTTAGGGCCAACTAGGCTGATTGATAATATATTTTTTTGGAGATAGAATGTTCGATATTACTGAAGAAGCGCAGACATATGTTGCGGAGCTGTTTACTCAGCAGGACGAAAAGGATCTAGGACTTAAGGTCGACATTGAGAAGGCAGGAACACCTGCTGCAACTGTGACCTTCAATTTTTGTTACTCAAAGGACCTACCAAAGGTCTACAAAAAATTTAAATACAAAGGCTTCAACTGCTACATTGACGAGTCAAACTTTGACTACCTAAAAGAGTCTGAGGTGGCGCTTAAGGATGAAGGGTCAAGTAAAAAGTTAACCATAACCGCTCCAAACGCTAAAGGAGAGCCTCCAAAGGAAGACGCAACACTAGAAGAAAAGATTCAATACACTATAGTCACTGAGGTTAGCCCACAGCTGGCTTCTCATGGCGGCTTTGTGGAGTTAGTAGAGATTACCGAAGATAAGGACGTGATTCTTAATTTTGGTGGCGGATGTCAGGGCTGCTCTTCAGTTAAGGTGACTCTAAAGAACGGTGTCGAATCGCAACTTAAGTCTAAGTACCCAGAAATCAAATCAGTCCAAGACGTGACCGACCATACAAACAAAGAAAACGCCTACATGTAGTGATATATTTTCTATTGCAATCCTTTAATTGTTTGTATTAATTTGGGATACTATATCTAGTTGTAAAAATAAACATAGGGCGCACAGTTCGTGAACGAATTTTCAATCATAGATAGGTACTTCAATTGGCATCAAAGCTCAGTTGTAGTCGGTATTGGCGATGACTGTGCGGTCATCGATAATGACCCTGACAAGCAGACAGTCACTAGCGTAGATACTCTGATAGGTGGAGTTCATTTTACTTCAGACACTAGTCCAGCCGACATAGCTTACAAGTCTCTCGCAGTTAATCTTAGCGACATCGCAGCTATGGGGGCGACCCCAAGCCACTTTACCTTGGCTATCACTTTGCCACATTTTGACGAGTCTTGGGTTAGCGAGTTTTCTCAGGGCCTCAAAGAGGCGGCACGAAAATATAGCGTCAGTCTGGTTGGCGGAGACACCACAAGGGGTCCACTAAGTATAACTATAAATGTTTTTGGAGTTATCAATAAGGGCGACTCGATACTACGATCGGGTGCAATGAAGGGCGACCTGATCTTTGTTTCTAAAACTCTTGGTGATGCCGCTTATGCATGGAGTCAGATACAAAGTAATGAGAAACCATCGATATCTCTGACTGAATCCTTGAACAGGCCAGAACCGAGGATAGCCCTTGGTCAAAGATTGGTCGGCATCGCTAACTCCTGTATAGACATTTCAGATGGCCTCGAGCAGGACCTATCGCATATACTTCAAAGTTCCAAGGTTGGGGCAATAATTGATATCAATAAGTTGCCACTATCAGAACCAGTAAGGGACTACATAAGTAATACCGGGGACTGGTGCGTAGCTCTGGCAGGTGGGGACGACTATGAGCTATGTTTTAGTGTTAATAAGGCCAACAAAGACAAGATAAGGTCTATAGAGAGAGAACTGAATATACCCCTAACAGAGATAGGCAGAGTTACCACCGGAGGGGGCCTCATAGTTAATGGGTTCAGTGGGGAATGCAAATCTTACAGCCACTTTTGAGTGGCAACTACTATACCTCTTTCTTTTCAGCTATAGTTTTACAATCAATGCACTCGTCTGCAGTAGGTCGAGCCTCTAGACGCATCAAATTAATTTCTGCTCCGCAGGTTTTGCAGTAACCGTAATCACCAATCTCGATGATGTGAAGTGTCTTATCAATTTTGCTGATAAGTTTTCTTTCCCTGTCCCTAGTCCTTAACTCTAGAGCGAACTCCTCCTCTAGCGTTGCACGGTCATTAATGTCAGCTACCTGGGTTGAGTCTTCCTGGATATGGTTTATGGTAGATTCCGCATCAGACACCAACTGTAGCCTCCAAGCTGAAAGCTTGTTTTTAAAATGTGTTAGCTGTCCAGAGCTCATAAACTCTTCATCATTGTTTGGGCTATAGGCCGGCATATCTTGAAAATTTGGTTCTGACATATTACTTAAATGTTAAAAAAACAATGGTTATACCTAATCTGCCTTAAAATAGCAATATTTTTTATAACAAATAAACTATATATAGTTAACTATGGACCTCAAAGCTCTCATTTTTGATGTAGACGGTACCCTCGCAAACACTGAAAGGGATGGTCATCTGCAGGCCTTCAATATAGTTTTTGAGAGGCTTGGACTGGACTGGTACTGGTCCAACGAGCTATACCACAAACTGCTAAATGTGACCGGAGGCAAGGAAAGGATTAAGTATTACCTTGACACCTACAAAAATGA
>DQME01000155.1 GCA_015659815.1 Gammaproteobacteria bacterium
GTTGCAAGAGCAAAAAGAATGGCAATTATTAATACAATAACTAAGAAGTTCACTGGCGCCCCTATTCTGAATAAGTTGAATTTAATTAATTAATTTTTATTATAATTAATTAGTACGAACACATTAAAGGTAACTAAACAAAAAGGCTCCAAAAGGAGCCTTTTTAATAACCTGCCGTTAACGCTTAAAGCCAGTACACAAAAATAAAAAGTCCTAGCCATACTACATCAACGAAATGCCAATACCAAGCAACGCCCTCGAATGCGAAATGGTTCTTATCATCAAAGTGCCCTTTTTGGACTCGATAAAGTATAACTGTAAGCATAATCGCTCCAACCGTAACGTGGAAACCATGGAAGCCGGTCAACATATAGAATGTGGAGCCATAAATTCCTGAGGTAAGCTTTAAGCCGTCATGGTATGCATGCCCATACTCAGCAATCTGAAAACCTAAGAATGCGAGTCCTAATGCTATTGTTGCTACCATCCATCCAATAATTTGGTCCCTATGTCCGGCCCTCAGGGCGTGGTGAGCAAAAGTTAGGGTAACGCCGGATAACAACAATAAAGCTGTATTTAATGCTGGCAGCCCCCAAGTATCAACCAAGGTTGTGGGTACAGACATTTCAACACCGGACTGCAAAACAGTCCCGGGCGTGCTAAAGGCAACTTGATTCCAGGTTGCACTAAATCCACTCCAGAGCTCGGGAGTGAATATGTTATTATCTGCTCCGCCGAGCCAAGGAACACTAAGAGCCCTTGCATAGAAGAGTGCACCAAAGAAGGCAGCAAAGAACATTACTTCTGAGAAAATAAACCAGCTCATTCCCCACCTGAAGGAGCGGTCAACTTGGTTGTTATAAGTGCCGCTAACACTTTCGTTAACGACTTGCCCCAACCAACCAAACATCATAAACACAACTATAACAAAGCCAAGAGCCATAACTGACCCGCCCCAACTAACATCGTGCATTAGGTTAGCAAAACCAACAAAAAGTGTTGATATTCCTATCGAACCAACTATTGGCCAATATGTGCCATTTGGTATGTAGTACTCTTGCTCGCTCATATTTTCTTCCTCATTTTAGCTATCAAGTTTAAAAAAATTATAGGACAGACTTATATCTTTTATGTGGCTGTCCAGTTCCGGTTCAACAACAAATCTTAACGTCATTTCAAGCTCTTCTTTTGGTTTGAATACTTGCCTATTAAAGCAAAAGCACTCCAACTTCTTAAAATGTTGTGCTGCCTCCGAAGGTGCAACACTGGGTATAGCCTGACCAATTACCTCTTTATCAGTATTATTCTTTGCAATATAGCTTGTGGTATAAAACTTACCAGGCACTATTTTCATTGAACTTACTTTAGGGCCAAACTGTACTGGAAAGCCCGGCATAGTCATTGCAAAAAAACTAACATTGACTGTGCGATTCTCGTTTACCTCATATTGTATTTCTTTGTCTACTCTACCAGTAGTACCATTAAAGCCTGTTATTTCGCAAAATACGTCATAAATTGGCACCATGGCATAAGCAAAGAAAAACATAATTATTGGCGCTGAGACTAACTTAACCCAGAAACCTTTCGTTATTTTTCTTTTTTTTTTCATACTAACCATAAAAAACTATGGTCGCTGTAAATACTCCTATCGCTATGGCACCAGTTATTAATGCTGTAATAATGGCGCCTTTTTTTTTCTCATCCATTAAGAGTGTTGAGACTCTTGTAATATCAATTCTCTTGAAGGTGGCTTGTTAAAACTGTGGTATTCAGCTTTAGCGTCGAGCGTCCACTCTAGTCCTTTTGCTCCCTCCCATGGCCTGGCGTCGCAAGGCTTACCATTTCTAATACAGTCGACAACTATATATGTCAATAATATGAATGATGCGCCGAACGCAAAACCGCCTATTGAAGAGATGACGTTAAAGTCAGCAAACTGCAAAGCGTAGTCAGGAATACGTCTAGGCATTCCAGCTAAACCTAAGAAATGTTGCGGGAAAAACAAAACGTTGACAGATATTGCCGCCCACCAAAAATGTATTTTTGCTAGCTTTTCGTTGTACATTTTTCCTGTCCACTTAGGTAGCCAATAAAGGGTTGCAGCAATAATTGACCATAAGGCGCCTGTTACTAACACATAATGAAAGTGGGCTACAACAAAATAAGTATCATGGTACTGGATGTCTGCAGGCGCTATTCCCAACATGAGGCCGGAGAAGCCACCAATTGTGAAAAGGAATACAAAAGAGATAGCCCAAAGCATAGGGGCTTCGAAAGTCATAGAGCCCTTCCACATTGTTGCAATCCAGTTAAAAACTTTTACTCCTGTTGGTACAGCAATCATCATAGTTGCATACATGAAATATAGCTCACCGGCAACCGGCATTCCGGTCAAGAACATGTGGTGGGCCCAAACTATATAAGATAGAAATGCGATTGATGCTGTTGCATAGACCATAGAAGAATAGCCAAACAACGGTTTACGAGCAAATGTCGGTATTATGTGTGATA
>DQME01000020.1 GCA_015659815.1 Gammaproteobacteria bacterium
AACTCTGGATTACCCTGACCACTCATTTGTAGCATAGGGTCGGTGAACATTGAAAACATACTAGGCATACCACCAAACATGGAACTAGAATTTGGAGACACTATAGATCTAGAGTATTGAACACCGGCGTTTCTGAGTGATTCGTTTGCAGATGCAATTTCTGCATAAGCTGAGTCTCTTTGGGCCTTAATAGAGTCCTGCTCTAAGGTAATCAACAAATCTCCAGTATTGAACACGTCTCCCTCTCTACCACTAACAGAAAGAACATCGCCAGGAACTTGTGCCGATATATTTACTTTGGATGAGGACACAACAACGCCGCCAAGTAGAGCTCTCTTATCAAGCGACATCCCCGTCACCGATTCTGTCTGGTAGACTGACTCAAAACTTTCAGAATTTTGGTTACCAATCTGGGCGCTTGATTGTAGTGATATTGCTAATAATAAAGAGGCTGTTATTGTTGTGATAAATGTACTCATAAGGACCCTATTTTGTCAGTGAAAAAAAATAGCTTTGTTGCTAGATTTTATACGATTAAAATGTTCTTTGGAGTCTATTTGTTGGACTATGATTCATTGTCATGTAACATAGCTTATGTAACCTTTTGTTTTTTATTGTATTTGTCATTTTTTTTATATTAGTAAATATTAATACTTTTTTATGTCTATAGCTTTTACACCAGGAGATCCTGCAGGAATTGGACCAGATCTAGCTGTAATTTATTCGCAAAAAGTTAACCGACAGAGCTTACTAGTTTTTACCGACCCAGATTTACTGACTGATAGAGCAAAGATCTTAAATTTACCCATAAATATAGTAGACTCTGACAACACCTATAGACCTGGTGATATTTGCGTATACCCTGTATACACAAGGGCTAAAGCGGTTTGTGGAGAGTTAGATTCTAGTAACTCTCAATTCGTTTTAGATACACTCAATGAAGCCACAAAACATTGCCTTGGTTCAAACTCTGAGGCGCTCGTAACTGGGCCGATAAGCAAAGAAATTATTAATGCATCTGGTATTGATTTTAGTGGCCACACAGAATACCTTGCAAAACTAACTGGCACTAAAAAAACTGTAATGATGTTGGCTACTGAGGGCTTAAGAGTTGCATTAGCTACAACCCATATTGCGCTCAAAGATGTACCAAAAAATATCACCCATTCATCACTACGAGATACTATATCTATTGTTAACAAATCAATGATTAAATTTGGTATTAATAACCCTACAATTCTGGTGTGTGGACTAAACCCTCACGCAGGCGAAGGCGGCTACCTTGGTAGTGAAGAAATTGAGATAATAAACCCCCTAATTAATGAACTAAATAGCAAGGGATATAATTTAATTGGAAGTGTTCCTGCAGACACCGCATTTACAGCTAAATCTTTAGAAGGGGTAGACGTTGTTTTGTCAATGTTTCATGACCAGGGTTTACCTGTACTAAAAACATTAGGATTCAATAATGCAGTAAACATAACTCTAGGCCTTCCTTTTATACGAACTTCAGTAGATCATGGCACAGCACTTAATTTAGCTGGAACTGGAAACATAAATCTTGGAAGCATGAAGGAGGCAATATTTTATGCCCAAATGCTAATAAATAATGCCCACGAAAATAAGAAGGCCTAGTTGAAACAACTTATAACTGTCTGCAGTTGCGTATTATGTATACTAATTTTTTTCAATTTCTTTGTTTATAATTTATATGACTGAGAACACTAAACAAGACACGTCAGCTACTTACAAAAACTCAAGAGCAAAAGTGTGGCTCTATTCCCACTCATTGACAATACAGCTTTTGGCCTATTTTCGCTCACCGTTTAGTTTGGATGGAGTTTGATTTTGCCGCTAGTAACTTTCCACCGCCAGCTGCATCATAAGTATTATGAGTATAACTATAGCGGCTTAGAAGTTCCAATGGATCAATGGATTGGCTCATTCCGTAATGGTATCGACGAGTCATACCAACAATTCATTACTAAGAGGCTATACAGTGTCACTTCAAAAGGGTAACGGTATAACTATCAAGGCCAAGAAAAGGTTTGGCCAAAACTTCTTAGTTGATAGTAGCGTAATTGATAAAATTGTTCGAGTTGTTGCCCCACTAAGAACTGATAATTTGCTTGAAATAGGGCCTGGAAAAGGTGCAATGACTACTCAACTACTAGAACACTTGGATAAACTTCATGTCATTGAAATTGACCGTGATTTAATAAAATTACTCAACTCATTTCGTAAAGATAACTTAGTCGTTCACCAAGGAGACATTCTCAAGTTTGATGTTACTGGTCTACCAAAACCTCTCAGGATAGTTGGTAATTTACCATACAACATTTCGTCCCCCATATTGTTTCACTTATTAGACAGTAAGAGCCATATAGAGGACATGACATTTATGTTGCAAAGAGAAGTTGTTGAACGCATAGTTGCTAAAAGTGGGAACAAAACCTATGGCCGCCTTAGTGTTATGATTCAAGCATTTTTTGAAGTTGAAATGATATTTACAGTTCCCCCTGAGTCTTTTGAACCTGCACCTAAAATTGATTCCGCTATAATCTATTTGAAACC
>DQME01000109.1 GCA_015659815.1 Gammaproteobacteria bacterium
CCGCTCATGTTAGGAGCCATATCAGAAAGGACAACATCGACCTTTCGACCTTCTGTTAAGTTCATCAATCCTTCATAAACAGAATTATCAGTAAAGTCACCACAAAGAAAGTTAACGCCATTTATAGGATCCATTGCTAGTATATCGTTTGCTATAACTTTACCAGAGCTACCCACAATTTTTTGTACCAGCTGGCTCCAACCGCCGGGCGCAGCACCTAAGTCTAGTACGAAATCACCGTTCCTTATAAATTTGTCCTTATCTATTACTTCAGAGAGCTTATATACTGCCCTAGAGCGGTAACCCTCTTTTTGAGATTTTTTCACGTACTCGTCGTTAAGATGTTCATTAATCCATCGACCTGAACTACCTTTCTTTGCCATAACTATTAATATCAATAATTTCTAATGTTAATAGGTATTTTACGGGATAATAATGTCTTTTTCGTGCCCCACCATAATTATGATAGATAAATTAAGGAATATAGCCATTATCGCCCACGTTGACCACGGCAAAACCACTTTGGTCGATAAGCTTCTTGAGCAATCTCAAACATTTGACGAAAGATTCGAGTCAACTGACAGGATGATGGACTCTAATGACCTTGAAAAAGAGCGTGGTATTACAATTTCGTCTAAAAACACAGCGATCAAGTGGAACGATTACCGTATAAATATTGTCGACACTCCTGGGCATGCAGATTTTGGAGGAGAAGTCGAAAGGGTTCTGTCTATGGTTGATAGCGTTCTGTTGCTAGTTGATGCAGTTGATGGTCCGATGCCACAAACTAGATTTGTTACTAAGAAGGCTTTTGACCAAGGGCTAAACCCTATCGTTGTTATTAATAAGATAGACAGAGATAGTGCAAGACCAGACTGGGTAATTGACCAGGTTTTTGACTTGTTTGACCAGCTCGGTGCGAATGATGAGCAGTTAGATTTTCCTATTATTTATTCCTCCGCAGTTAATGGCTACGCATCTTTATCTGATGACGTAAGAGGGGGCGACATGACGCCCATGTTTGAGACTATTGTTGAAAAGGTAAAGGCACCTGAAGTGGACTTGAGTGGCACGTTTCAAATGCAGATAACCGCACTAGATTATTCTTCTTTTGTAGGGGCTATTGCCATAGGTCGTATAACTAGGGGTATTGCAAAGCGCAACATGCAAGCAGTCATCGTCAGTGTAGATGGAACCAAAAGAAATGTAAAAATTTCTCAATTATTGTGTTTTCATGGCCTCGAGAAGATCGAAACTGATAGTGCCCATGCTGGAGATATTGTAGCAATAGTCGGGATTGAAAATGTTGCTATTTCTGACACCATCTGCGACCCAAGCCATGTTGAAGCCTTGGCCCCACTATCAGTTGACGAGCCCACCGTATCAATGGCATTTAGGGTTAACGATTCGCCCTTTGCTGGGCAAGATGGAAAATATATTACATCTAGAAATATTAGGGATAGACTAGACAAGGAGCTTATCTATAACGTCGCTCTTCGAGTAGAGAATACCGATGACCCTTCAGAGTTTGTAGTTTCTGGTCGCGGTGAGTTGCATTTGTCAATCCTTATTGAGACTATGCGTAGAGAAGGATTTGAACTAGCAGTAGGACGACCTCAAGTTATTATAAAAGAAATTAATGGAGTTATATGTGAGCCATTTGAACAATTGACTGTTGATGTTGAATCTCAACATCAGGGCACAGTTATGGAGCGACTAGGAGAAAGAAAAGCAGAGCTCACTAACATGATGCCAGACAGTAAGGGACGAGTAAAACTGGACTTTGTTATACCTGCACGCGGCCTTATAGGGTTTAGAACTGAATTCTTAACTGCAACCACAGGTACAGGATTAATGTACTCAACATTTGATGGTTACGGGATCCAAAAGCCTGGAAAGATTGGTCAACGATCAAACGGCTCATTGATTTCAATGAACAAAGGTAAGGCTGTTGCTTATGCAATATTTAATCTACAAAAGAGCGGTAAATTTTTTGTAGAACATAACACTGATATCTATGAAGGCATGGTTGTTGGTATAAATTCGCGTGACAAAGACTTGGTTGTAAATGTTATGAAGGGCAAGCAGCTGACCAATGTTCGCGCATCCGGAACCGATGATGCAGTGGTTTTAACACCACCTATAAGGTTAGACTTAGAGCAAGCGTTGGAATTTATTGATGACGACGAGTTGGTAGAAGTAACGCCACACAATATTCGCATTCGTAAGCGCTTACTAACAGAGAACGCAAGAAAAAGAGCAAGGAATAGCGCATAAAATTTGACAAAGTGTCGCTAAATTTGATGGCACAGTTGTTGTTTTATTAGTTAATAATTGTTTATCTTAATAAGATAATGTGCATTTTTTTGTCAATTAAATTATTATGTATAATTTTTATGTTTAATTAGACAATAACTATGAACAGTTTTCTATTATTCTTTATAAACCAAAAAAGATTCGCTCTGGTTTTTACTGTTCTAATTATCTCAATAGGGTTGATGTCCCTAACAACCATCCAAAAAGATCAACTCCCTGCTGTTGATTTAGAAGTGATGAGCATTGTTACTTCTTACCCAGGAGCCTCTCCAGAGGACGTTGAACAGAACGTCACTAACCCCATAGAAGACGAAATATCCAATATTTCAGGTATAGATAAATTTAGTTCAGTCTCACGGGAAGGCAGATCAAACATAGTTGTAACTCTATCACAAGACATTGATGACACTGAAGCCTTAAAACAAGAAATAAAAGATGCAGTAAATAGGGTTAGATCTTTGCCAGACGAGGTGGTCGACCTTCCATCGGTTATTGACCATAAAACATCAAGAATAAGTGTTTTGAAAATAAGTTTAGATGGAGAAGGATCCCTATCATACAACGAACTAAGGGATATAACTGACGATATTGCTAACAACATTAAACTAATCGATGGGGTGTCTGAGGTTTTAAAGGACGGGTACTTGGACCGTGAAATACAAATCAAAGTTGATCCTAATAAGTTACACCGTTACAACTTATCCCTCAACCAGGTCATAAATGCGATAGAGAAGCGCAACAGTAGATACACGGTTGGACTAAACAGGAGTTCCAAAGATGAAAAAAATATAGTCGTACTTGCTAAATTTGATCAAGCAGAATCAGTCAATGATGTAATTATAAAATCAACTTTTGAGGGCCCAGCTATCAGATTAAAAGATATAGCAAAAGTTGTTATCAGTAATGTTGAAGAAAAATCAATAACTAGAATTAATGGCAAAAAGGGCTTCGTATTAAATATCAAGAAGCAAGAAAAGGCTGACGCTATCAAGACAGTTGATCTTATTAAGGCTAAGATGTCTGATCTCACATCAAAGTACCCAAAGAGTTTAAAAATATACTACTCAGAAGATTTATCAGAAAGAGTCAGAAATAGGCTCGATATAGTAGTAAAAAATGGCTTAATGGGTTTGTCCATGGTGCTGGTTGTTCTTGGACTATTTTTGTCTCTAAAAACAGCATTTTGGGTATCTATTAGCATACCTGTGGCTCTTCTTGGTACAGTAGCACTGCTAGGATTCACTGGAGAAACAATAAATCAGATATCTTTAGCTGCTATGATCTTGGTGCTGGGTATAGTGGTAGATGACAGCATTATTGTTGCTGAGAGTATTCATCACCATAAACAGATAGGCGAAGACAGAATTTCTTCTACACTGCACGGCTTTAAAAAGGTAATAATGCCGGTAGTAACCACTATCTTGACTACCATATTGGCATTCTCTTCAATGCTATTAATGGGCGGAACTATGGGCAAGTTTATTTATTTAATCCCGCTAGTAGTTATTTTTGCGTTGATTTTGTCATTATTAGAGGTTTCCATCGCCCTTCCTGCACATTTGGCGGGGTCACATGAAAAAATTAAGTCTAAGTACTGGTTCCAACCAATAGAGAATTGGTTTGAAAAAACTGTCAGGGTTATGCTCAAATTTCGTTACCTAGTGGTAGTTGTTTTTATAGGAGTTCTAGTATGGACTGGTAACTTTGCATATAACAATATGAAATTTGTCATATTCCCAGCAGTCGGCGTTGACACTATTAATGGGCGCCTAGTAATGCCAGTAGGAAGCTCGCTAGAGTTAACAGAGTCTGTAGCAGAAAAAGTAGAACAATTGATATATGAAGTTGTGGGGGAAGATTTAGATTCAGTTACCAGCGAGATAGGTAAATCTATTTCTAGTAAGGCCACTTTTAAAATTTCTCTTGTGCCTGTTGGAAATCAAAAAAGCACATCACAGGGCATAATCAAACTACTTAAGAAGAGATCAAAAGAGATCACTGAGGCAGAGAAGATTAAATTCTCAGTCAGAAGGCCTGGACCTCCTCAGGGCAAGGATGTAGAAATAAATTTGGTTGGAAATGACAATAATCAAAGGGCCGTTGCGGCCGATAAGGTAGAAAAAATTCTCTCTTCATTGAGTGGAGTTGACAATATTAATAGAGACGATGACCCTGGAAAACCTAGAGTTGAGATTGTACTTGATTATGAAATGATGGCACGCCTTAACATTGATTTTGTTGTTCTTAGGCAGTACTTGAAAACAGCATTTACTGGTATTGACATAACTAACATACGTCAGGGCCAAAGTAACGTTAACTTTAGGGTTTATTTGGGCGATAACAAGGACCCAGACAGCTTAATTAAATTGTTAACAATTAATAATTCAAATGGCCGTTTAGTGCCACTCACGAAATTCATTAATATAAGGGAGATACCGGGGGAGCCTAACTTTAATCACTTTGATGGGCAAAGGTCTGTTACTGTCAGTGCAGCTGTAGATGATGAAATAACAACTTCGCAGGATGTACTAGCTAAGGTGATAAAGAGTCTTGACTTGAACAATAAATTCTCCTCTATTAGAATAATGAATACTGGGGGAGCAAGAGAGACAATGAAATCAATGGAAAGCTTCAAGAAGGCTTTCATTGTGGCTATTTTTGGAATATTTTTACTTTTAGCACTACTTTTTAACTCCTATTCACAGCCAATGCTAGTAATAAGTGTAATCCCTTTCTCTGCAGTTGGTGTAATTTGGGCATTCTTTTTGCATGGCGAGACACTCAGCTTCTTTGCTCTTTTGGGTGGCCTTGCACTGGTAGGTATTATTGTTAATGATTCACTAGTAATGGTTTCTCATCTAAATTATCTAAAGAGTAAGCTTGCTGACACAGTACCAGCAGTTGAGTGGGTAGCTCAAGGAGCAAAAGATCGTCTAAGGGCAGTAGTACTAACTACTCTAACTACACTGGCAGGTGTAATGCCTTTGGCTTATGGTATTGGAGGGACAGACCATCTATTAATGCCTATGGCTCTATCACTAGGATATGGTCTACTTTTTGGAACCTTGATGACTCTGATACTTTTACCTAGTTTGTATCTAATAAACTATAAATTCATTAAATGGATTATGGGCTTCAGGAAAACTTCTAGGGCCTAAGATTAATATTTGTAGGCGGTAGGCATACCTTGTCGCTACATGCCTGAAGGCTTAAGTTAAGAGAAGGGTTTGTAAATTTAGTTGAATTGTTTTTTATCTTAATACTAATGTCTATCTGATTCTCATACACTGAGACCTCTTCATCAGAAAAACCCAACTTAACTAATCTAGCTTTTGGGTATTCTATCTCTAGTAATGACCAATTCTTTGTGTCTATGTTTTCTATACTGGTTGCAATCAAATTACCTTGCAAAGGGCTACTTGAGTTAATATGCCATTTGGGTTTCAGTGTCAGTTTAACTACGACATGCTCTTCATCTAACTTCTTGGTGTGTACCCTAATACGCCCTTGGTATGCATATTGAATATTCCCTAACTCACCTTTAGAGTAGTTGTTAAAGCCAAAAATAAATGTGCTGTAGTTGTATGGATTACTATTTATCTCTGATGCAAATGCGCTAAGTATTTTTTGAGCCTGCTCTGTATAAGTTTTGTTGTTTGTTCGCTCATTTAGTCCAAGAAGTAGTTTATATGCAATACCATTTGTAGAAGGTATTGCGCCGTCATAAGACTCCTTTAAGCTAGAATTAATATATTTGTTATCATCGCTAATATTGAACCCGTAATTAGAGTCATCCCAAAACCTCTCATTCATGGTGTTAACAAGACTAATTACTCTATCTAGCCAGACATTCTCGAGGGTATAGTCAAATACCGATAAAAGTCCATTTGACAAGTAAGCGTAGTCTTCAAAAATAGCTCTGGCTTCAAGCTGGTTGTCTATTGACACTCTATACAGCTCATTGTTTTTAATAAAATGAGAATACAAGTAATCAGCAAGAGCTATTCCGGCCTTTGAATATTTTTTCTCATTGAACACGTCGCCGGCCTCTAGGAAGCTAGTCAAAAGTAGTGAATTCCAAGATAGTAATATTTTGTTGTCAGTTAGTGGGGGAATCCTTTTATCACGAGCATGATATAACTTCGATGTAATACTGTTAATCCTTGTATATTCATTGGGATTAATATTTTTTATATTTTTATAACGAATGATGTGGCTACCCTCGAAATTTGTGAATTGCGACAAGTCGAACCATAACTCAAAGTCGTCAAACTCTTCTTTAGATAGAATCGATTTAATTTCACCTATAGACCAAACAAAAAATGTACCTTCTTCACCCTCTGAGTCAGCATCGGTTGCAGAGAAAAAACCACCGCTATGGTGTCGCATCTCTCTTAACAAGTAGTCCAGAGTTTGTTTTGCTATTAGCTTGTACAAAGGCTTCTGTGTTAGTTGATAAGCACGAATATAAACCAACGATAAATGCGCCTGGTTGTAGAGCATTTTTTCAAAATGAGGTACAAGCCATGAGTTGTCGGTTGAATATCTATGAAAGCCTCCACCAACTACATCGTACAGTCCGCCACTAGCCATATTATCTAGAGTAGTAGTTATTATGTTTAACTTATCATCGGTAGGGTTTCGTTTTTGTTCATTCAACAAGAAAAGCAAAATAGATTCATGAGGAAATTTTGGTGCCTGACCGAACCCACCTTCAAGCTCGTCAAAATTGGCAGATATTGAGCCTAATGCGTCATTAATGACGCTACCATTTATAATGCCTGCCTCTGGCTTTTCGGCAGAATAAAGTATTCGATAAATTTTATCAGCCTGTTGAATAAGTTGGTCTTGCTCGTTTTGCCATAGTTTTTGTATCTGTGATAGTATATCTAGTAGGGTTGGTTTTGGAAAATATGTGCCAGCAAAAAAGGCCCTACCGTTAGGTAATAGTGCTGCATTTAATGGCCAACCACCAGAACCAGTAAGCAATTGAGAGACGTTCATATATGTGGCATCAATGTCAGGACGAATCTCTCTATCAACCTTTATAGCAACGAAATGTTTGTTTATGAATTGTGCCACCTCTGTATCGTCAAAGCTTTCCTCCTCCATAACATGGCACCAATGGCAAGTCGCATAACCGATAGAAATGAATATAGGTTTGTTTTCTGCTTTAGCTTTTTCAAAGGCTTCATCTGAAAATGCATACCAATTTACAGGGTTGTGAGCGTGCTGTAATAAGTACGGAGAGGACTCAAGAATTAAATGATTTACAAACTCAGCACGACCATCACTGTCAATGTGCTCTGTTCTGGGCTTATAATCTGCACCTTTATCGGTGTAAGCCTTTTCTAAATCATTTATGGTGTGAGCCATCGATATTAAGGAAAAATTAAAAGTCAATACAAAACTAACAATCTTAATCATGTATTGATTATAGCAACCTTGAATGTTTAAAGGGTTTTTACTTATTTTGTAGGGCTTTACGAATCAATTGTTCGGTAGACAAGGACTCGTCGCTAATTGCCGACAACATTCTTTCTACCTCCTTAACTTTAAATCCTAATGATTGTAAAGCCTGTGAGGCCTTATGACTGTTAGGGTTTTTATTTATACTTCTAGTCGCACTCATATTTACAGAACCGCTTAGAGATAATTTTTCCAGTCTATCGCTCAATTCAACAATAAGCTTTTGTGCAGTCTTCTTTCCGATCCCCGGAGTCTTGGCAAGCAATTCATCGTCTTCATTAGAAACTGCACTGATCAGTGAAGATACATTAAGGTGTGACAGTATTGCTAGGGCAACTTTAGGACCAACACCGTTAACTCTTATTAGTTCTCGAAATAAGGTCTTTTCGTCTATAGTGATAAAACCGTAGAGTGTGTGAGCGTCCTCCTTTACATGCAGATGGGTGTGTAGCTCTAAGTTAGTCTCTGCGCCAATTTCATAGAAAGTCGACATTGGGCATAGTACCTCATACCCAATACCGCCAACATCAAGCAAAATTTCAGGCGGGTTTTTTTCTAAAATTTTTCCACAAAGTCTACCGATCATAGCCAAGGATGTTTTTTTAAGTATTTTTCTTCAAATGATTTTATATCATCTTTGTATTGCAAAGTTAAGCTAATATCATCCAGACCTTGAAGTAAGCGTCTTTTTCTTTCTGGGTCCACCTCAAAAGAGCGAGTATTGCCATCGTAATTAATGGTCTGTAGATCTAAGTCGATACTTATTTCAGTTCCAGTTGTAAAAAGTTCATCCATAGTTTCGTTATCTTGAACTATCGGAAGTATTCCATTCTTAAAGCAGTTGTTATAGAAAATATCCGCAAAGCTTGGGGCTATTATTGCTCTAAAGCCGTAATCCTCTAGAGCCCATGGAGCATGTTCGCGAGAAGATCCGCAACCAAAGTTAGTTCTAGCTAATAAAATTTTTGAGTCTCTGTATTGCGGCTTGTTTAAAACAAAATCAGTATTTATAGGCCTCTTGGAGTTGTCAATTCCGACCTCTCCGTGGTCTAGATAGCGCCACTCATCAAAAAGGTTAGGACCGAACCCGGAACGCTTTATTGACTTCAAGAATTGCTTCGGGATTATAGCGTCAGTATCAACGTTTGCACGATCTAGTGGTGTAGCTATTGAGCTTAGCGTTGTAAACTTTTCCATAAAATTATCTATACCTCAGAAAATTGTCCAGCAATAGCGCTGGCAGCAGCTATTGCTGGGCTTACTAGGTGTGTGAATGAGCCTTGCCCTTGGCGGCCCTCAAAGTTACGATTTGAGGTTGATGCGCACCTCTCTCCAGGCTCAAGTTTGTCGGCGTTCATTGCTAAGCACATAGAGCAACCAGCTTCGCGCCATTCGAATCCTGCCCCAGTAAATATTTTGTCAAGACCCTCATCTTCAGCCTGCTTTTTAATTAAGCCAGATCCAGGAACTACCAGTGCAAGTTTTATGTTATCAGCAATATGTTTACCTTTTGCTACCTTTGCTGCTACACGCAGGTCTTCAATTCTTGAGTTTGTGCATGAACCTATAAACACTTTATCTATCGCAACTGTATTGATTGCTGTGTTTGCCTCTAGTTGTATATATTCAAGTGCATTCTTAATGCTTTCTGCCTTGATAGGGTCTTGTTCATTGTCTGGGTCTGGGATCCTCCCATTAATATCGATAACCATTTCAGGGGATGTCCCCCATGTCACTTGTGGACTAATATCCTTGGCATTGAAACTGAAAGATTTATCGAAATACGCACCATCGTCAGAACTAAGAGTCTTCCAGTACTTAACAGCCTCGTCCCAGTCATTACCTTTTGGTGCGAACGGTCTCCCATCGACATAGTCTATTGTTTTATCATCAACAGCAATCATCCCTACACGTGCACCAGCCTCAATCGCCATATTGCATAGCGTCATTCTTCCTTCAACCGATAGTTCTTGTATACAGTTACCTGCAAACTCAATTGCATATCCAGTACCACCTGCCGTACCGATTTGGCCAATAATATATAACGCCAAGTCCTTAGCGCTTACGTTAGTCTTGAGCTTTCCGTTGACCTCAATTTTTAAATTCTTAGATCTGGATTGCCATAAACATCCGGTTGCCAATACGTGTTCAACTTCGCTGGTACCAATTCCGAATGCCAAAGCTCCAAGCGCTCCATGAGTAGAAGTGTGCGAGTCACCACAAACAATACTCATTCCTGGTAGTGTTACTCCCTGCTCAGGGCCGATAACATGAACAATGCCCTGACGTATGTCGTTCATTGGTATTTCATTAATACCGAAATCTTTGCAGTTTTTATCTAATGTCTCAACCTGTAACCTGGAAACAGGGTCACTAATAGAGTTGACCCCAGATGACCTGTCAGTCGTAGGTACATTATGATCAGGAACAGCTATGTTGGAGCTTAATCTCCATGGCTTCCTGTTGGACATACTAAGGCCATCAAATGCTTGAGGAGACGTGACTTCGTGTATCAGTTGCCTGTCAATATACAGCAGCACAGTTGATCCTTGTTCACGCACAATATGGGCACTCATTAATTTGTCGTACAGTGTTTTTGGCATTTATATAGTAGTTATAAGTTTTAATTGATTAAAATGAGTTATTTTACATTTGTAAAGAACCCTAGAACATTATATGTGCGGTATTTGTGGCCAGTTAAGATTTGACAATGCTCCGGTTAAGTCTCAACTAATTAACAAGATGATGCAAAAGATTGAGCGCAGAGGCCCAGACTCTAGCGGTAGTTGGTTTGACAAAGGTATAGGCCTCGGTCATCAAAGGCTTAGCATTATTGATCTATCAAACTTTGGGTCCCAACCCATGAAGGATGAAGAACTAGGTTTGGTTCTTGTTTTTAATGGGACCATCTATAACTACAAAGAACTAAGAAAAGAGCTTACCAGTAAAGGGTATAGTTTTTTTTCGCACTCAGACACGGAAGTCATAATTAAAGCTTTCCATTTATGGGGCCAGGATTGCGTCAAACGTCTTGATGGAATGTTCGCTTTTTGTATATGGGATAAGAAGAAGGAACAGCTATTCGTAGCTCGTGACCGTATGGGCATAAAGCCTCTGTACTTTAATTTAACTGAAAGCGCATTCAGTTTCGCATCTAATACACAGGCCCTAACAGCGATTGGGGCTGATAAGTCTATTAATCCAATAGCACTACAACAACAACTCTCACTGCATGCCGTTGTTCCGGCCCCTAACACCATACTAAGTGGGGTTAACAAGATAAAGCCCGGCACAACATTAACTATAAATACGAAAGGGCGTGTAAGGGAAAAAACTTACTGGTACCCAAGATCTGTAAGGCCAGAACAAAGTATTTCGGATGAAGATTTCATCGAACAATCCCATAAACTTCTGTCAGACTCTGTTATGAAAAGAATGAACGCTTCTGATGTCCCAATTGGAGTTTTGTTGTCTGGCGGTTTAGACTCTTCACTTCTTGTTGGGCTTCTTCGAGAGGCCGGACACAAAGATGTCAGAACATTCTCAATAGGGTTTGAAGATATTGGTGATGAGGCTGGATCTGAGTTTGAATATTCAGACCAAATTGTTGAAAAGTTTAATACTACTCATGAAAAGTACGTAGTAAGTAATACGCAAGTCTTACCTAGACTAGGTGAGGCAGTGGCCAATATGGCAGAGCCGATGGTTGGTCAAGACGCTGTTGCATTTTATCTGCTATCAGAGCAAGTATCGAAACACATTAAGGTTGTTCTTTCTGGCCAAGGGGCAGACGAGGCGTTCGCAGGATATTTTTGGTACCCTAGGATGGATTCTGAGACTGGAACAGAGTTCGAACGATTCTCTAAGCACTACGTAGATCGTCCATACGAGGAGTACCTGTTAACTGTGAATAAGAATTATCAAACTGAGGACCATACAAAGAGTTGGATTAAGAAAGAGTTCTCTAAACCATTTGCAGATGAGTTTATGGACAAAGTGTTTCGTACAGACATCACCAGACTTGTGGTGGACGACCCTGTCAAGAGGGTGGACAATATGACAATGTCATGGGGCCTAGAAGCTAGGGTACCATTTATGGACTATAGACTAGTTGAGCATGCCCTAAGTATGCCTCCAAGACTAAAGATGAGAAGTGGCGGGAAACATCCACTAAAGGTAATGGCTAGAGGCATTCTTCCCGACTCTGTGATAGATCGCAAAAAGGGCTACTTTCCGATGCCTGCACTTAAGTACGTGCAGGGTGAATTCTTAGACTTTATGTCTGATATACTGAATTCGACTAGCTGCAAAAATCGTGGCATATATAATCTAGACTTTGTACAAATGGTAATTGATAAACCGAAGCAGCACATGACGGCACTTAATGGTTCTAGGCTATGGCATCTAGCGCTACTGGAGTTGTGGTTACAGATTAATGTAGATGAATAGGATTGTTATATATACTGATGGCGGTTGTAGAGGGAACCCTGGGATAGGTGGATGGGGCGTATGGCTAAGGTATGAAGGTTACGACAAAAAGATCAAAGGCTCTGCAGACAGTACTACAAATAACCGTATGGAGTTAACCGCTGCAATCAGAGGGCTAGAGGCAATAAAATCAACAGAAATAGCCATTGATTTGTATACCGACTCTAAATACGTAATGAACGGGATAAATGAATGGATAGTTAGCTGGAAGAGTAAGGGCTGGAAAACTTCTAGCAAAAAAACGGTTAAGAATGTAGACCTATGGAAGCAGCTTGATGATCTGAACGAAAGCCATGACGTTACCTGGCATTGGGTTAAGGGACATAGTGGGGATGAGGGTAATGAGATTGCCGACAGTTTAGCTAACCAAGCTATGGATGATCTAAATAAATAAGTCAATGCATTAGTGCGTGCTTATAGCTCTCAGTACAGGGATTATATTAAGTAAAAAAAATTTCCTGTAGATATATGTTAATATGCCTATATCCACAAAGAGATATGTCCACATACATCGTAAGGATTATTGTTCTGTAATTTATAACAGGGATAATATTTTCATTATTGGGGAAAAAATCAAACAAACAATTAGGGGATAAAAATGAGAAAGTTGGTAGTTTTATTTAGTAGTATAGTTTTTTGTTTTGCAGCATTTGCTCATGAGGCAGATCCTGTTCTTAATGACGATCCAACTGAAGCCCAAATGCAACTAGTTCGTGATGGAGCTATGGCTTTTTGTGAAAGCGTAGATGACGAGAACGAACGCCAAGAATGTGTCATGGATTACTATGCACAACACAACCTTGAAGAAGAGCCTAGTTGTGATTAACAGGTTAATATTAATTTAACACAGTATTTTTTTACATAAAAGAATTTTCGGCGTTAATTATTACGTTGAGATATAAGGGGCCCAATCTTGGGACAAAACAAAATCCCAATCTTGGGATATTTAATCAAATAATGAGGAAATTATGAAATTTAAGTCATTAGTTTTAGGTGCTGCTTCAGTAGCACTATTAGCGTCCACTGCAGTAACTGCTAAGCCTGTTGGCATAGTATCTGGTGTTATGGATGTTGCAGGTATTTCTAGAAATCAAGACAATGCCAATACTATACACGCTGCGTTTACAAAGACTTCACGTCCTTGTCCGCCATTCTGTATACAGCCAACTCATCCGTTTGCTCCGGCATCGGTTGACACTGTGACTGAGCTAGACATGATCCATGCTGCACGTGATGTTGCTGGTGGTGACACTTCAGTAATGGTAATTGATGCTCGTACTCCAGCTTGGACTAAGGCTGCTAAGGGTGGAACAATCAAAGGTGCTGTTAATATTCCATTCAACACAATCAACTCTAAGGCTTTAGCTAAAGACCCTATGGCTGTTGTTGAGATCTTGACAGA
>DQME01000062.1 GCA_015659815.1 Gammaproteobacteria bacterium
GTCAGGTGAGAATCCTCATTCTGAACATACTATGAAGCATTAAATACACAGAAATACTCACTTCCTTCGCACTTTGAAGCAATGGGGGAGGCTCACTGCTCTTGGCTAACCATTAATAAATCCTCCCTCACACATCAAACGGAATTTGGACTTTAGTTCAAGCTAACTTATTTTAAGAGTGTATTTTGATAATCCTTCCTGGTTGCATCAAATACAGTAAATAATTTTTTCATCACTAGCATATTTATTTATCCTTTTCTAATAAGGTCTTCTTTCTCTTCTTTGGTTTTTGCTTCATACTCTTCAGGTGTTAATTCATGCCATCCTACACAGTAATCAGTTGGCGACCTGCCACATCCACAAGGTGCTTTTTCCTTTTGTTCTTTTATCGTGGTTGTCATTATTTTTCTCCTTATATAGTTAATATTAATTTAATTTCCTATATTATAATGATTTATTATTTGCAATAAATACCATAAAATACAAATTACTATTACACAATATGAAACAATACTCATTATTAGATTTAACTACATATAAAGCTGTAGTAGAGGCTGGAAGCTTTCATTTGGCAGCGGACAGACTAAATACTAGTACCGCAACAGTAAGTCGACGTATAAGCTCTCTTGAGTTAGCTTTAGGAACTCGATTAATAAACAGGACTACAAGAAATCTTAGTATGACCGAAGCTGGCGAACAATACCTCGATGATGTAGAAAACATCTTGACTAATATCGAATGTTCTGAAGAAAGGCTTCGAGATGGCGCATCTGAAATCAAAGGCGAGTTACGTATTTCTGCCCCATTAAGTTTTGGCATTAAATGCTTATCACCTATATTGCCTGATTTTTTAAATAAATACCCAGAAATTAATATCAACCTTAATCTAGATGATGGGCAAACTGACCTTCAAGCTGAAGGAATTGATATTGGTATTAGAATCGCAAAAAATATCAAAGATTCATCTATAGTAGCAACACCAATAGGCTCAATCGAGATGGGATTTTATGCATCTCCGCAATACATAAAAGACAACGGTAAACCAAATAGCATCAAAGAGTTAGAGGCACATAATTTTTTGGGCTACACATTGGCGCCTAATAATCAACAGATACCACTCAGCTTAAATACACATCCAAAAATTAGGTTTAAAGCTAACAATGGTGAGGCTCTTCGAGACGCAGCAGTAAGTGGTATTGGAATAGTTGTACTTCCATTATTCATCGTAGATGATGAAATAAAGGAGGGGAGACTAGCAAAAATTCTTGAAAACCATAATATTGAATCAGGAACCTTATATGTTATAAGATTGTCCAGTCGCTTCACGCCAGCAAAAGTGAGAGCAATGATTGATTATTTAAAAACTAAATTTACAGATTTAAATAAAATTAATTGAGTTTCTTATATAGGACCTCCCTCACACATCAAACGAAATTTGGGCTTTTAATTGTTTCTATAGAAGTATAACTGACTAACAGCACTTTTTCTATTGATGAATCTATGGGCCACATCACTTGCATAGAGTCTTAGGTCTAGCTTTTAAATAAATTATTATAATTGGGAATTGGATTCTTCCTTCTAGATAGAAAACACACAAGAAATATCTCGTCGTCTGAAGAAATTCTTGTAATTGCCATACATTAAAAAACTATTTAGACTTGAAATGACAAGAAAAGTGTCTCAATACTTTTGCTTGTTTTGTTATTATTAAGCCTTTATATTGCCCTCTTTTTTTCCAAACTTCAATTATAACTTCAGCCAAATAATCAAAGTGGCTTTGGGTATAAACTCTTCTAGGAAATGCCAATCTAACTAATTCCAAGTCACTAGCTATTTCATTTCCATCTTTATCGAAAGAACCAAACATTACACTTCCAATCTCTACAGCCCTAATGGCTCCCTCAATGTAGAGTGCATTTATCAATGAAATTCCAGGATACTCTAGGGAAGGAATGTGTTTCATGAATTTTTTTGCATCTAGAAAAACTGCGTGACCTCCATTAGGTTTGATAACAGGAACGCCAGACTCATCTAGTTTTTTATTGAGGTATCTCATTGTTGCATTTCTGTATTTCTGATAATCTAAATCTAGTGCCTCCATAAGGCCTACTGAGATAGCCTCAAGGTCTCTACCAGCCAATCCTCCATAAGTAGGGAAGCCTTCTCTAAGGATAAGCATATTCTTAAAGTCCTCTGCCCAATCATTATTATTACAAACAAAAAACCCACCAATGTTAACTAGTCCATCCTTTTTCAGGCTCATTGTCGCTGCGTCAGCATAGGAGAAAATTTCTTGTGCGATTTCAATTAGAGGCTTCCCCTTGTAGCCTTCTTCCCTCTCGGAAATAAAATATGAATTCTCAGCAAACCTACATGCATCGATAACTAGAGGTATTTTGTGTGCAGAAAGCATTTCTTTTGTTGCACGAATATTTTCCATAGACACTGGCTGACCGCCGCCAGTATTATTGGTAATCGTAATCATTCCAAATGGTATCTTGTCCGCACCATATTTGGCTATACATTGCTCCAACTTCTTAATATCCATGTTTCCCTTAAATGGGGCATCGGATTCTGTATTAAGGCCATCTTCACACAGTAAATTTATCGCTTTTGCACCAGAAAATTCTAGATTAGCTCTGGTAGTATCAAAGTGACTATTGTTAGGTACTACGTCACCATCTTTTATGCGCGTCATTGCAAGCAACCCTTCAGCTGCTCTTCCCTGGTGAGTCGGGAATATGTGTTTAAAGTTGGTTATATTTCTAACCGTGGATTCAAATTTTTTCCAAGACTTACTTCCAGCATAACTCTCATCACCGAGCATGAGTGCTGCCCACTGTTGTGCTGACATTGCGCCTGTTCCAGAGTCTGTCAGCAGGTCTATTGCACAATCTTCAGCGTCCAGAAAAAATACATTATTGTGTGCTTTTTTCAGTTTTTCTATACGCTCTTCCTTTGAAATGAGGTTGATCGGTTCTGTCATCTTAATTCTGAATGGTTCAATAATTGTGCGCATGATATGAAAATTAGTAAGTAGTTTTATTGAAAAGATGTTAACTAGTATTGTGTAATGAATTTCAACATAATATTTATATATTTATATAATTTTTAGTGTATTTACCTAAAATTACATATAATATTGGTATTCTTCACTAATATTTTATAATTCACAATGATAACTAAGATGGACTCCAAAGATTTACAGATTTTATCAATACTTCAAAAAAATGGCAGAATCCCTATCTCCGAGCTCTCCAGCCAAATTAATATGTCTGATACACCTTGTCTAAGGCGTGTTAAGAAGCTAGAAGAGGCAGGGGTTATCAGTAGTTACTGCGCCCAGTTAGACCCATCAAGTGTCGGCTTTAATGCCATAATTTATGTATTTATTACCTTGAGAAAAAATTCCATTGCCAATGCAGACGACTTTGAAAAAGCAGTTAACAGCCTAGAACAGGTAACTGAATGCTGTGTTATTACTGGTAAGCACGATTATTTGTTAAAAATTATTGCTCCAGACTTATTGAGCTATGAGAGGTTTGTTAAAAAGTCACTCGGCAGTTTGAGTTGTATAGGAAGTATCGAATCTAATGTAGTCTTAAAGCAAACGTTTTCTAACAGATTGTTGCCATTGAACTCGGCTATATATTAATAATACCTCCCTCACACATCAAACTCAATTTGGACTTTGACTAGTTTCAAATTCAAATATAATTCTAGTATGAAGAAACTACTATTAACTCTATTAATATCTATTTGCCTAGGCGTCAGATAATAATTTTCCCTCTCTAACAAACAATATCTCGTCGTCTGAAAAAATTCTTGAAATTGTCATAAAACGCAAACCAAGTGGTATTTCTAATGAAAAACTTGACCCTCTACCTGGTGATACGTCAATTGTGAGCTGCATGCTTTTATAAAACTCAAACTGGTCAGATGCCATGTAAAAGTTACAACCGTGAATTTGCCCTAGACAAATATCTCTAGATCCAATTATAAAATCCCCTTTTTCAAAACACATCGGAGCAGAGCCGTCACAACAACCTCCACTTTGATGAAACATGAGTTCACCGTGCTTTTTACAAAGCTTGTCAATTACTGATTTTGCCTCTTCTGTTGCGATTACTCTTTCAATGATTTTACTCATTATTGTATTAATGGAAAGGCAGCTTATTAACCAAGCTACCTTTAACCTATTTGTCCTTTAGAAAAAACCTAGTTTATTTTTATCATAAGACATTAACACATTTTTCGTATGGCGATAGTGGTTTAGCATCATTTTGTGAGTTTCTCTACCAATACCTGATTTTTTATACCCACCAAACGAAGCATGTGCTGGATAAGCATGATAACAATTACACCAAATCCTACCAGCCTCTATACCTCTTGAAAAGGTTTGCATTTGGTGTACATCACGAGTCCAAACTCCTGCACCTAATCCATACAACGTGTCATTAGCAATTTCTAATGCTTCAGCCTCGTCTTTAAAAGTTGTTACACTTAGAACAGGGCCAAATATTTCTTCTTGAAAGATACGCATTTTGTTATTACCCTTGAATACGGTGGGCTGAATATAATAACCATTTGGATATGTTTTATTATCATATTTTTCACCTCCAATAAGGATCTCTGCACCTTCTTGTTTACCAATATCAATATAATTTAAAATCTTTTCATATTGGTCATTAGAGGCTTGTGCTCCCATCATTGTACTGGCATCTAATGTGTCACCCATTGTTATCGCTTCAATGCGTTTCAGGCATTTCTCCATAAACTCATCATAAATGCTTTCCTGTATTAATGCTCTTGAAGGGCAAGTACAAACTTCACCTTGGTTAAAGGCAAATAAAACCAAACCTTCAATAGCTTTGTCAAGAAAATTATCATCTTCTGCCATAACACTTTCTAAGAAAATATTGGGCGACTTACCACCGAGCTCAAGTGTTACAGGAATAATATTTTCAGATGCGTATTGCATAATAAGCCTACCAGTTGTGGTCTCACCAGTAAATGCAACTTTTTTAATATCAGGATGTTGCGCCAAAGGCTTGCCTGCCTCTGGACCAAAACCATTGATTACATTGAGTACACCTGATGGAAGAAGGTCAGCAATAGCTTCAATTACGAAAAGTATAGAAATAGGGGTTTGTTCCGCAGGTTTAAGCACAACACAGTTTCCTGCAGCAAGTGCTGGTGCAATCTTCCAAGTAGCCATTAATATAGGAAAGTTCCAAGGGATAATTTGACCAACAACTCCCAAAGGCTCATGAATTTCCATCGAAACAGTGCCTGCATCTAGGTCTGAAATATCACCCGCTTCAGCACGAATTACACTGCCAAAATATCGGAAATGATCTATTGCTAAAGGGATGTCCGCAGCCATCGTTTCTCTAATTGCCTTGCCGTTATCCCACGTTTCAACAAGTGCTAAGTTTTCTAAATTTTCTTCAATACGATCAGCAATTTTAAATAATAGGTTGCTCCTTTCGGTAACTGAAGTTTTCCCCCAACTTACTGATGCAGCTGTCGCCGCTGCCACAGCAAGGTCTACATCTTTACTGTTTGATTTTGCAACTTTTGACAAAATACTACCATCCACTGGCGATGTGTCTTCAAAATATTCACCGTCAACGGGCGGTACCCATTCTCCACCTATGTAGTTTTCATACTGACTCTTAAATTCAGGTCTTGCAGATGACATAATATCCTCCTTATAAGATATGTAATAATATTGAAAATATATTATAACTTAATATATTTGAGTATTCTTGACTGAGAATCCCGATATATTGACTCAGAGTTTCACGCATGATATATACTGAACTTTATATTATTAATCATTAATTTAGCATGCAAAAACATACGGATATTTCCTCTCTAAATCGATATAACAACAGGTCTTTATTAATCGAGAATAAGATTTCTTTTGCTGGTCCAGAGAGTGAGTTAAGTATTTACGATACTTATAGACAAGCAGACAGAGTGGGCTTGTCTTCTGATCAGGTAATGTTTTGTGGAATGATTAATGGAAAAAAAATCATGCACAGTCCTGATAATGACCATTCTCAGGTTTTTCTGCCACACGAGTCTTATATTATAAAACCTAAGGGTTTTGTTGAAATTGATTTTCCAGTAGCACAGGAAGACAATCCAACGACATGTTTAACCATTGAAATTTCGAAAGATCGGATTAATCAAATATCGGAAAAAATGCACAACTATTTGCCCACCACGATAGATGGCCAAAATCAGGAATATATTGCAGATAACATGCATATGCGCCATACCACAGATACCCAAAAACTTCTTAAACGCCTTGTTAATTTATATACACATAATAATCCTGATAAAGAGATTTTAGTTAATTATGGTATATCAGAGTTGGTAACAAAGTTATTAAGGCGGCAAAGCAGAAATTTACTTCTTAATTATTCTAAACATATGCCTGATGCAAATAGTATGACTGCTGTAATTGATTACCTAAGGAGCGATATTACTAAACCGTTTGACATAGACAAACTGTGTCTAAAGGCTTGTATGAGCCGTAGCGCTTTGTATGTAGAATTTAAAAATCAACTTGGCTGTACTCCAAGTAATTATTATTGGCAATTGCGTCTACAGACTTCATTAGAAATGCTGCAAAATGGTAAAACAGTCACCACGGCTTGCTACAGTGCGGGCTTTAAGGATCCAGCACATTTTTGCCGTCGCTTTACTCAATTGTACGGTTGCTCACCAAGCCAATATCAGAAAGAATAAAGTTTAACTATTGCTATACTCTCCTTCACACATCAAACGGAATTTTGGTTTTTATTTTCAATAACTAAATCTGTCGCTAACACACTTGCATAGAGTCTTATGTTTAGCTTTTAAATCATATATTATAATTAACTAATACTATTCAATCATAATAACTGTAATATTTATAATTAATACCTATATATTGAGATAAGTTATATAAATGTGGGTTTAACAGTATTCTTTCGTACCATTTAGGAGTATATACAGTAAAGTAATGCATAATAGTATTATAAATTGAATTAATAGTATTATTACAGCAATATAGTATTAGTATATAGTTACTTTGCATTAGTTTTATTGAATTACAAGGAGTATATTTTTGAGTTCGTAGGTTAAATATGTTCTGCGGTTAGAAAAAATGTAATAACTATAAAGGAGTAATAATATGGAAAATACAACAACTATTGCGGGTGCAATAGCTATGACAGTAGCGATAGGAGTACCTATTGCACATGCAGGCGAATTAACTGTTGCTACAGTTAACAACGGCCACATGATTAACATGCAAGGACTAACGCATCACTTTGAAGCGGCTAACCCTGGTGTTACAGTTAACTGGGTAACTTTGGATGAAGGAACTCTACGTTCAAGAGTAACAACAGACATCGCCACAAAGGGTGGTCAGTTTGATGTTATGACAATCGGAATGTATGAAGCGCCGATGTGGGGAGCAAAAGGCTGGCTGAATGCGCTAGAATTTGATGCTTCTTATGACGTGGATGATCTATTGCCAGCTATGCGTGGCGGTTTGTCATCAGGCGGTAATCTTTATGCAGCACCTTTCTACGGTGAGAGCTCTATGATTATGTATCGTAAAGACTTGCTAGATGCAGCTGGAATGAGTATGCCAGATAACCCAACTTGGGGGCATGTTGCAGATGCAGCAGCAGCAATGACTGATAGAGCCAATGGTGTTTCCGGTATTTGCTTACGTGGCAAGCCAGGTTGGGGTGACAATATGGCATTCTTAACTACAATGGCCAATTCGTTTGGTGCCAAATGGTTTGATCAAGACTGGAGACCAGCTCTAGATTCACCAGCTTGGAATCACGCTGTAAACTTCTACGTTGATTTGCTAAATGCATCTGGTCCTGCAGGATCAGAGGGTAACAGCTTTGGCGAGATATTACCTTTAATCCAAACAGGTAAGTGTGGTATGTGGATTGACGCAACTATTGCGGCTTCATTCATATCTGATCCAGCTCAGTCAGAAGTTGCTGACGTGATTGCTTATGCACAAAGCCCAGTAGCTGTAACAAGCCGTGGTGCAAACTGGCTGTGGGCGTGGGCTCTAGCAGTTCCAGCTGGAACAGCACAAGCTGACGACGCTGAGAAGTTTGTTCAATGGGCAACCTCTAAAGAGTACGTTTTGCTAGTAGGCGAAGAACTTGGCTGGGGCAGTGTTCCAACAGGTACTCGTGCAAGCACGTATGAAAATGCTAACTTCCAAGCAGCAGCGAACTTTGCTGAAGCAGAGTTGAAAGCAATTTACTCAGCTGATCCTTCGTTTAGTGGCCAAGACCGAACTCCTTACCAAGGTGTTCAGTTTGCAGCTATTCCTGAGTTCCAAGAAATTGGTGCTGAGGTAGGTCAACAAATGAGTGCTGCTTTAGCAGGATCTATATCTGTTGAGCAAGCTCTTGCGAACTCTCAAGCGTATGCGGAAAGAGTAATGAGTAAGGCAGGTTACTAAGTAATAATGTAATAAACAAAAGTAACATTTAAAGGTATCGACTAAGGTTTTATTCTCCCCCTTGGCTGGTGCCTTTATCTCCTCTGGAGCCAAGAATGAACATAAGTACAACAAAATTATTACAAGCTCCAAGCATCATTCTTTTATTTCTATGGATGATTGTTCCACTAAGTATGACGCTATATTTTTCTTTTCAGCGTTACCATTTGCTTTATCCAGAACGCTCCGGTTTTATCGGGGTTTCTAATTATGACTTTTTCCTAACAGACCCTGCATTAGGGGTTTCGATTGTAAACACTCTTGCGCTGGTGGGCGGTGTTATCCTTATTTCTGTTATTTTAGGCCTAGGAATTGCACTCCTATTGCAAGAAGCATTCCGTGGGCGCGGAATTATCCGAGTATTGTTAATTTCGCCTTTCTTTATCATGCCAACCGTGAACGCTCTTCTATGGAAGAACATGTTTATGAATCCAGTTTATGGGTTGTTCGCGTATATCAGTGGGATATTTGGTTTGCCCGTTGTAAATTGGCTAGCTGAGTTACCGCTACTATCAATTATTATTATGCTTAGTTGGCAGTGGACTCCTTTTGCCTTACTAATATTTATGACGTCCCTTCAGTCAATGGATCAAGAGCAAATTGAGGCAGCAGAGATTGAGGGTGCCGGATTCTGGGGGAAGTTTCGATA
>DQME01000085.1 GCA_015659815.1 Gammaproteobacteria bacterium
ACAATTTATAACTATAGACAGGCATTACGATAAGTCTATTGACAGTATGGAACAGTGCAACATTGTTAATATAGACAGTTTCAATATAACCGTGGATATAGGGCAATGATAAGATTATATTTACTTGAATGGATTAGCCTGTTCTTGAAGTTTTTCCATGTCATTGTTGGTATTGCATGGATTGGGGCGTCCTTTTACTTTAATTGGCTTGAAAACAAACTCAAAAGAGTCGGCAATAGGGATGAGATTGCAGGGCACCTTTGGGCAGTGCATGGGGGAGGATTCTATTATCTCGAAAAGTATAAGCAGTACCCACATGAGCTGCCTGAACCCTTGCATTGGTTTAAGTGGGAAGCATACTTCACATGGATTTCAGGGTTTTTACTGCTGACTGTTGTTTATTATTTTAATGCCAACTCATACCTATTACTTCCTGGCAGTGAAATGAGTACATATGTTGCAGTTTTGTTGAGCATATCCGGACTTATTTTGGTATGGGTAGTGTACGACCTGTTGTGTAAATCAGTTCTAGTCGATAGGCCGGCCATATTTATTCTGGTAATGCTTTCTTTTGTCTCTATCAGTGCTTACCTTTACTCCCTAGTATTCAATCCTATGGCAGTATATATGCAGTTAGGGGCAATGCTTGGAACGATAATGGTAGCCAATGTATTCTTTGTTATCATCCCTATACAAAAATTATTAGTCAAGGCTTGCCAAGACAGAACTCAGGTCAGTGCCGAGCTGGGGACCAATGGTTATGTTAGGTCAAGGCACAATAACTATTTTACGCTGCCTGTACTGTTCACAATGATAAGTGGGCACTACCCTATTGTTTATAGTTCTGAGTATAGTTGGGCTGTACTCATCGTAGTTTTTGTTATAGCGGTAATTATTAGGCACTACTTTAATTTGAAAGGAGTGGGGCAAACAAAGAATTCATTGATTGGACTGATTGTTGTGTCCTTGGTGCTGCTTATTTTCTACTTAGCTCCTGTGAAGGTCGATACAACAGCTACAGAAAGTGTTAGCACTGAACAGGTCCAAAAAATAATAAACCGACGATGCGCCAGCTGCCACTCAGCAAGTCCAACGGATGACGTATTCAGGGTTGCACCGGCTGGACTCGCTTTAGACACCATAGAGCAAATCAAAGTGAACATAGATAGAATATATCAAAATACAGTTGCAACCCAATCTATGCCTTTCAGCAACAAAACAAATATGACCATACAGGAGAGAGCAGACATATCTTCATGGTTCGATAGGGTATCTAACGAGTGAAATGAAACTTTACCGTTCAGCAATTTTTTATTGCACTAAAAAATCAGGAGTCGTTGATCATTCATACTTCGAAGACGGTTTGATGCTGGTAGATAATGGCAGAGTGGTCGATATTGGGGACTACTCAAGGTTGATTGAGAGTGTTGATGTAGGCGCACCGATAACACAATTCAAAGACAGCATTTTGATGCCTGGGTTTGTGGACTCGCACTTGCACTACCCGCAATACAACGTGATAGCTTCTTACGGACAAAACTTGTTGGAATGGCTAAACACCTTCACATTTCCAGAGGAAGAAAGGTTTAGTAATGGAGAATATGCTTACGAGGTAGGGAATTTATTTTTTGACGAGTTGATACGCAATGGAACTACAACGGCTATGGCTTTTTGTACTACACATAAGCTTTCAGTTGACGCCTTCTTTTCTATATCTAAGGAAAGAAAAATGCGCATGGCTGGCGGTAAAGTATTGATGGATAGAAATGCCCCAGTAGGGCTTCTCGATATTGATTCTGCATACAAAGATTCGAAAGAAATGATTGAAAAATGGCACAACAATGGACGCCTAAGCTACGCGATAACACCAAGATTTGCACCAACATCAACCACGAACCAACTGGATGAGGCTGCAAAACTTTTGGCGGAATATCCAAACAGTAGTAACTGTAAGGGAGTTATGATGCAGTCACACCTGAATGAGAGCTCTGAGGAGATAGGATGGGTGAAAAAGCTGTACCCAGATTACAGAAACTATTTTGATGTTTACGATAGCCATAAATTAACCGGAACTAATTCGGTGTTCGCTCACTGTGTACACAACACTGACGATGAATATATGCGTATGTCTGACACAGGGTCAAGTGTTAGCATATGCCCTAACTCAAACTTATTTTTAGGTAGCGGTCTTTTTAGATTCGATAAGCTACATAAATACAACATCAAAGCATCCCTATCTTCCGACATTGGTGGGGGAGACAGCTTTTCAATGTTCAACGTTATGAATCAGGCCTACAAGGTGGCCAAACTTAATGGCTATGATATGAGCCCTTTCGAGGCCTTCTACCTAACGACTTTGGGAGGAGCCAAAGTATTGAATATGGATGACTGCATAGGTAGCCTTGAAAAAAACAAAGAGGCAGACTTTATTGTTCTAGATTTAAAAGCAACTCCACTCATATCTAACAGAATAGATAGAGTGAAAAATTTAGAACAGTTGCTATTTTGTCTAATGACACTTGGGGACGATAGGTTGGTAAGCGAGGTATATACTATGGGTGAATGTATTTACAAAAAAAATGGAGGCACAGAAGATTATGGGTAAGCTAACAACGCATATACTAGATACAGCGTCAGGTGTTCCCGCAGAGGGCATTACAGTGAAACTGTACAGGTTACAGGACCACAAGTTACTAAGTAGTGCTAAGACGAATAATGACGGACGTGTTAGTAGACCTCTATTGGACGGGGAAGATTTTAAATCTGGCGGCTACGAGATTGTTTTTGAAGTAGATGATTATTTCAACGCAAATGGGGTCGATAGCCACTTCTTGAAGGATGTAGTTGTGCGCTTCTATGTTTCCAACAAGGAGGAGAATTATCATGTACCTCTGTTGCTATCCCCTTTCAGTTATTCTACATACAGAGGAAGTTAATGAGATTTCTTTTTAATCAGCACAAAGAGCCAATCGATTTGGCAGAAGTCAACCCAAACATGACAGTACTTCAATGGTTAAGAAGAAACAAACACACTGGCACTAAGGAAGGATGTGCTGCAGGAGATTGTGGAGCCTGTACAGCAGTCATTGGAGAGCTGGCAACAATAAAAGGCAAAAAGGTTATAGAGTACAAGAGCATCAATACATGCATCTCTCTAGTGTTAAATTTAAATGGAAAACACCTCATAACTGTTGAGGGAATAAGTGAAGGAAATAGATTGCACCCTGTTCAAAGCGCTATGGTAAGAGCTAACGGATCACAGTGCGGTTTTTGTACTCCAGGGTTTGTGATGTCGCTATTTGCGCTATATCACAACGAAAATGAGATCGATCTAGACAAAATTAATGAAGCACTTTCAGGCAACTTATGTCGCTGTACAGGCTATCAACCAATCATAGATGCAGCATTCTTAATTTTTGAAACTAAGGATTCCGACAATAACGACTACTTCAGTAATAATAAATCGCAATTAGTCCAGTCACTGGTTAGAATTAATGAGGATGAGCCTGAACAATTCAGTTACACAAGTAATGACAAAAAAGTTACCTATGATGCACCTACCGATGTCAATGTTTTGGCAAAAACACTGTACAAATACCAGGACGCAAAGATAGTCTCTGGTTGCACTGATTTGGGTCTAGAGATTACCCAGCAATTGCAACAGTTTGGGCACATAATTAATGTTCAGAATGTTCATGAAATGAAAAGCATACATGAAAACGATAGCCTGATTGAGATTGGCGCAGCAGTTAGTTACCACTCAGCTTGGACATTACTAGTTAGATCTTTCCCTGAACTAGAACCTCTACTGAAGAGGTTTGCGTCGAGACCGATTAGGAATTGGGCAACTATAGGAGGAAACATCGCGAACGCATCACCTATAGGAGACATGCCGCCTGCGCTTATAGCCCTCAACGCAACACTCAAACTTAGAAGGGGCGACAATGTTCGCGAGGTTAGGCTGCAAGATTTCTTTATTAGTTACAAGAAAACAGTGCTACTCAAGGGTGAATTCATTAAAAGCATAACAATACCAAAGCTAGTTAAAGGCGAGAGCTTTACAGTACACAAAATTTCAAGGCGCTATGAGGACGACATTTCTGCAGTTTGTATGGCAATCAAGCTTGTCAATGACGGGCCTAACCTTAAAGAAGCAGTTATAGCTTTAGGTGGCATGGCTGAGATTCCTAAAAGGGCAACAATGCTAGAGAAAACTGTTACCAAATATTGGAACAAGAGAGATATAGCGAAGAGGTCCTATGAATCTTTGAAGGAGGACTTCTGCCCTCTAGATGATGTGAGAGCATCTTCCGAATACAGACTACAGGTTTCCGCCAACCTAATTAAAAAGACATTGTTAAACCGTATTAACAAGAAAGTTCCAAACCTAGCAGAGCCAATTGAGAATTGATTAATAAACGTATAAAGATTTAGATATGACTAAAACTGACAAAGAATGGGGTACTGATAGTAACAGAGTTGTTGGTCAAGCTATGGCACACGACAGTTCCATTTTGCATGTAAAGGGTAGCGCACCGTACATAGATGACATAGTCGAACCGAAAGGAACTATGCATGTTGCTTTTGCGCTAAGTGACGTAGCCCATGGAAATATAAAGTCTATAGAAATCAAAGAGTCATTAAAGATGGACTGTGTTCACAGTGTATTGTTGGCAGAAGATATAAAGAATCTAAATATTGGAGCTATTAGGCATGACGAACCATTACTGGCCAAGGATGAGGTCTTGTTTCATGGCCAGGCAGTTGCCGCTGTGTTAGCCGATAGCCACGAAAATGCAAGGAAGGCGGCCTCACTTATTAGAGTCAACATTGAAGAGTTAGAGCCGCTAATAACAATACCTCAAGCCAAATTAAAAGAGAGCTTTCTTGACGAACCAATAAAGATGACAAAGGGCGATGCAGAGGGGGCCATAAGCAAATCTGTTCACAAAATTACTGGAAAACTTTCGATAGGCGGGCAGGAGCATTACTATCTTGAGTCTCAGGCCGCCCTAGCAATACCGACCGAGGGAGACGAGCTCGTATTGCACTCTTCTACACAAAACCCTTCTGAGGTTCAGCATCTGGTTGCTCATGTATTAGACCTACCTCAACACTCAATAGAGGTTGTCACAAGGAGGATGGGTGGGGCCTTCGGAGGTAAGGAGTGTGGAGCGTCACAGATTGCATGTATATGCGCCATATTTGCGCAAAAAACTAAACTACCAATCAAGTCCAGACTGCCCAGGCGTGAAGACATGCTTATGACAGGAAAGAGGCACGACTTTGAAGTAGAGTATAAGGCAGGGTTTGATGACGAGGGCTGCATTGAAGGTATAGAAATGGAGCTATATGCTAGGTGTGGATACTCATACGACTTGTCTGTAGCCATAGTTTCTAGAGCCCTGTTTCATGCAGACAATGCATACTACTTGCCAAACGCAAGTTTGGTTGGCCACTTGTGTAAAACAAATACAGCTTCAAATACCGCATTTAGAGGGTTTGGTGGGCCTCAAGGTATGCTTGCTATTGAAAACATTATTGAAGAGATAGCACTACATTTAAATTTGGACGCCTACGATGTTAGGAAGTCTAATTTTTACCAAAAAGAAGCGAACAATGAGACACCATATGGGCAACTTATTGAAGACAACATAATCAACGAACTAGCTCATGAACTTGCAACCAGTGCGCGATACAAGGAACGCAGATTAGATATAGACGAGTTCAATAAAAATAACACATACATCAAGAAAGGTTTAGCCCTGTCACCGGTTAAGTTTGGTATATCTTTCACTAAAAAGTTTCTAAATCAGGCTGGCGCCTTGGTCCATGTTTATAAAGATGGAAGCATCTACCTTAACCATGGAGGCACAGAAATGGGTCAGGGCCTATTCGTTAAAGTTGCGCAGGTTGTTGCCAATGAGTTTGGGGTTGAGCTTGGTAAGGTAAAGGTTTCTGCTACTAGCACAGCGAAGGTGCCAAACACATCGGCAACTGCAGCTTCATCTGGCTCAGATTTGAACGGTATGGCGGCAAAGGATGCTTGTAATAGGATTAAAAATAATCTAATCTCTTTTGCCGTCAAGCAATTCAACATTAAGCAGGAAGATGTCAAATTTTATGACTCCCAGGTCCACCTGGGAGCTAACCAAATGCCGTTTGATGAGTTCATTGGTTTGGCCTATATAAACCGTGTTGAGTTGTTCAGTAATGGCTACTATAGTACCCCAAAAATACATTACGACAGCAATAAGAGGCGTGGCCGGCCGTTTTATTATTACTCATACGGAGCATGCATAAGCGAGGTTGTTGTAGATACCCTGACAGGGGAATACAAGTTAACTTCAGTTGACATTCTGCACGATGTGGGCGCTTCACTTAACCCAGCTATCGATTATGGACAGATTGTTGGAGGCTTTGTTCAGGGTATGGGATGGCTTTGTTCAGAAGAGTTGGTGTGGGACGATTCAGGCAAACTATTAACTACAGGCGCTTCGACATACAAATTACCATCTATAGGTGACACACCGAAACACTTCAATGTAAAAATTAAGCCAAACAACTCTAATCACGAGGAAACGATATATAAATCAAAAGCTGTAGGAGAGCCACCATTGATGTTGGCTATATCGGTCTGGCTGGCTATAAAGAATGCTATATCAAGCGTAAAAGATGGGAAACCTAACGATCTTGTTGCTCCAGCAAGCTTTGAGAGGGTGTTCTTCTGTATCAACAATTTAAACAAGTAAAAGATGGACTGGATTGAAGAGGTAAGTAAACACAATTCAAGCAGTAAGGGATACGTAATTATTTCTGTTGTAGAGACCAAAGGGTCAGCCCCATGCAGCGTTGGTGAAAAGATTATCTATTCAGGTGAAGACAATTTTTATGGCAGCATAGGAGGGGGAAACTTTGAATACAAAGCAATTCAGCGTGCGCAAGATCTTATAGATGAGAATGCTAGGCACACAGAAGTTGTTAGGTACCCTCTAGGGGCGAGTCTGGGGCAGTGCTGTGGCGGATATGTTAGGGTAATGTTTGAGAGTTTCGTAGACACCAAAGACAAAACTAACGAACAGGGCTGGCTAAGTTATGCGAGCAACCTTAGTCAGAAAAAAAATGACTTCGTGCTAATTACTAGCCTTAACAGTGAGGGCTCATTTTGTAGCCTAGAGGGTAAGATTGTTTTAACCCGCAAACAGATATACGACGATAGTTTGGGCAACATTAAAAGCAAAGAGTTGCTCGAAATAATTAACAGCTTCAAGGATGAGTTAGCCTCATCTGGGAGCACAAATACAACCATACTGAGAGAAACAGAAGGGCTGTGTTGTGAAAGTTTTGTGCATAGTTCAGTGCAGGCAGTGGCAGTATTTGGTGCAGGACATATAGCTAGAGCATTAATGCCGATATTGACTAAGCTACCTATTTCAATTTACTGGATAGATGATAGGCAGTCACAGTTTGATCAGTATGATGGCGACGTCAGCTCAATAAATATATTATGTGACAAACCTGCTGATGTAGTATTAGATTTGCCGAACGATGCGTACTGTATGATAATCACCTATTCACACCAGCTAGACTTTGAGATATGCGAGCAGATTATGTTGAGGGATAGTTTTTGTTATTTGGGAGTTATAGGTTCACAAATTAAGGGCAACAAGTTCAGAAAGAGGCTATTAAATAAGGGCTTTTCTGAGCATATTGTGGACAAGTTAATGTGCCCTATTGGCTTAAAATATAAATATTTTAAATCTCCAATCACAATCGCAGTTTCAATCGCAACAGAGTTAATAAATTTTTTGGAAAGAAAAAGGCAGGTTCAGTCAATATGAAATACCAACTAGAACTTAGCGGTATAAGCAAATCTTTCGGTCCAGTTCAAGCTAACAATGGTATAAGCTTTGCGATCAAACCTGGAAGTATTCATGCACTGCTCGGCGAGAACGGTGCGGGTAAGTCAACACTGGTTAAGATTATTTATGGCTCTGTAGGGCCTGACGAAGGCTCCATGAAGTGGTATGGAGACAGCTTCTCTCCTAACAATCCATTTGAGGCGAGGGAGAAGGGGGTAGCCATGGTGTTCCAGCACTTCTCATTATTCGAGTCACTCACAGTTGCAGAAAATATAGTTCTTGGTCTGGACGATGTTGACCTTGACGACAGTATAGTTAACAAAATAGAAAAATACTCGATCCAGTACGGACTAAGTATAAATCCACATCAGGTGGTTGGGGACCTTTCTGTCGGACAAAGGCAGAGGGTTGAGATTGTACGTTGCCTGATGCAAAACCCAAAACTACTGATAATGGATGAGCCTACATCCGTCCTTACACCTAACGAGGTTACAGATCTATTTGTAACTCTGCGTAAGCTTGCAGAAGATGGGTGCGCGATACTATACATATCACACAAGTTAGAAGAGGTAAGACAGATTTGTAAACATGCAACTATACTTCGTGAGGGCAAGTTAATCAAAAATTGCAATCCGCAGGAACACAGCAAAGACGAGATAGCGGAGATGATGATTGGTAAAAAGATTATCAAGCTGACCAGAAAAAACATCAAGCATGGCGAAGAAATTTTTTCAATAAATAACCTTAACTGTACATCAGAAGACATGTTCGGTGTAAATTTGCATGACATAAACCTGTCAGTAAGGAAGGGCAGTATTATTGGAATCGCTGGGGTTGCAGGTAACGGCCAAGATGAATTAATGAGGATGCTAATTGGTGAAGACAGGGCGCCACGTTCTACATTAATATTTAAAGGAAAAGATATAAGTAAGCTCAACTCACACCAGAGAAGACAGTTGTCCATGTTTTTTGTTCCCGAGGAACGCCTCGGTCACGGTGCAGTCCCCAATATGGGCCTGGATGAAAACATGCTTCTAAGTAGGCCATCTTCTAGCAGGATGACTCGCAACCATATTATTGACTGGAGTCAGGTTCGTAGATTGGCCAAAGATGTAATTGAAACGTTCAATGTGTTGACACCATCAGTAAGTACTGAAGCGCAGTCACTTTCTGGAGGAAATTTGCAAAAATTCATGGTAGGCAGGGAACTCATACAGAGTCCAGAACTACTAATTATTGCTCAGCCCACATGGGGTGTGGACCCTGGATCTGCAAACAAAATACACCAAGCACTCACCGATCTTGCGGATCAAGGATCTTCAATATTAATAATATCGCAGGACTTGGACGAAATATTAAGTCTATGTGAGCAGGTCCATGTCATCAATAATGGCAAACTGTCACCGTCTGTTGACATGGAAAGTAACGGCCTAGAGACAATATCACAACTTATGCTTGGGGCATCGATACAGTGATTAGGCTACAGACAAGAACAAACAACTCAAATGCAATGGTGTTTTTGTCTCCTATACTTGCGCTAACTCTGACTGCATTATCTACATTCTTTATCTTTTTTCTTGCAGGAGTGGACGGTTTTGGTGCATTTTATGTTCTTTTCATAGAACCACTTAGTACTCAATATAACTTTTCAGAAATGCTAGTCAAGGCGGCACCGCTGATGATGATAGCGCTTGGGTTGTCTGTCGGTTTTAGGGCTGGTGTATGGAATATTGGAGCAGAGGGCCAGTACACTGTAGGAGCAATTGTTGGGGGTGCTGTAGGACTATATTTTTATGAAGTTGAGGGTTTTTGGGTGCTACCGTTAATGTCATTGGCGGCTATTGTTGGAGGTATGCTCTATGCCGGCATAGCGGCATTTCTACGTACAAAATTTCAAGTCAATGAAATATTGGTTACGTTGATGTTAACCTATGTCGCTATTTTATTACTAAGCGCCATGGTGCATGGGCCATTAAGGGATCCAGACGGATTCAACTTTCCTGAGAGTAGGCTGTTTCATGATAGCGCAACATTGCCGATTATTTGGGAAGGAACGAGAGTTCATATTGGGCTTGCTTTAGCTGTAATTTTTTCTTTCTTGACTTATTTTTGGATTAAAAAGCATATCTCTGGAATGCAAATAAATATTAGTGGAATCGCACCGCGTGCTGCTAAATTTGCAGGGTTCGATGAGAATAAGGCGGTATGGCTTTCGTTGCTAGTTTCTGGCGGACTTGCAGGACTAGCAGGTCTGCTCGAAGCAGCTGGGCCTGTAGGTCAGCTGGTCCCCCATCTACCTACAGGTTACGGCTTTACTGCAATTATAGTTGCCTTCTTGGCAAGGTTAAACCCGCTAGGAATAATTTTTTCATCACTACTCATAGCGTTAACATATATTGGTGGCGAGAATGCTCAAATAACGTACGATTTGCCGAGCTCAATTACCAGTATTTTTCAAGGAATGTTGTTGTTTTATTTTCTTGCCTGTGATGTATTGATTAGACATAAGATCATATTTAATTTTTCAAAAAATATTAACCATGAATGAGTTATTTATACAAATTGTTTTAGGTATTAGTATCGCCTCTACTCCACTTATTTTTGCAGCAATAGGTGAACTAGTTGTAGAACGATCCGGCGTTCTAAATCTTGGTTTAGAAGGGATGATGATAGTTGGAGCCATAACTGGATTCGCTGTCCAGTTTCATTACAATAATGTTGTATTGGCCGTGCTTGCCTCGATAGTTGCTGGGATGATGCTTGCTACTGTTTTTGCTTTTTTAACACAGGTACTTTTAACCAATCATGTAGCTACTGGGCTTGCATTAACTCTGTTTGGTCTTGGGGTTTCAGCTTTCTGGGGTCGAAGCTATTCGAAAGTAACTGTCGATAGAATTGACGCCATAAACATACCTGGATTGTCAGATTTACCAGTAGTGGGGCCACTGGTTTTTAGTTATGACCCATTATTTTACTTATCCATTATGGCGGTTTTTTTGGTGTGGTATTTTTTAAATAAAACCAAAAAAGGTTTAATCTTGCGTGCAATCGGAGACAACCATGACGCTGCACACGCGATAGGTCACAAGGTTGTTAGGTACCGCTTTTTAGCTATCCTTTTTGGTGGAGCTATGGCAGGACTGGGGGGAGTATACCTGTCTTTGGTTCAGGTCCCTATTTGGGTCGAAGGAATGACAGCTGGAAGGGGTTGGATAGCTTTGGCTTTGGTTGTATTTGCATCTTGGCAGCCGTTCAAGGTAATTGTAGGGGCACTAATTTTTGGAGGCATATCGATTCTACAGTTACATGCACAAGGTTACGGTGTAAACGTTGATGCGCAGTACTTATCAATGTTGCCGTATCTGATGACCATAATTGTTTTGGTGACTTTGCGCGTTAGAAGTAAATCTAAGTCAGACAGAGTGATGCCCCACTGCTTGGGAAAAGTTTTCCATTCTACACAGTAATAGTTTTCTAATTAATTAGAAAAACTGATATCATGGTTGTTAGAAGTAATGAAAAAAACTTCAAGCGATGTATTTTTTTTATAAAAATGAGAGGAGAGATAGTATGTATAAAAAAGGATTAACGAACTCCATCAAGGTGTTCATGACGTCATGTATTTTATTTGTTTCTAGCGGCGCCGCTGCAGAACCAACTAAAGCGGCGTTTATTTATATTGGACCAACAGGAGACCATGGTTGGACTTATCAACATGACGTGGGTGCTAAGTATGTTAAAAAACATATGGGAGATGACGTTGAAATTACTACCGTAGAGAGTGTTGAGGAAGGACCTGATGCAGAACGCGTTATGGCTCAACTAGCAAACAAAGGTAATGAAATTATATTTACAACATCATTTGGCTACATGAACCCTACACTTAAGGCAGCTAAGCGCTTTCCAAACGTTAAGTTTGAGCACGCGACTGGATATAAGAGACTCGATAATATATCTACCTATTCAGCTAGGTTCTATGAAGGCAGACACGTGATCGGCAAGATAGCCGGAAAGATGACTAAAACTAACGTGATTGGTTACATAGCATCATTCCCAATACCTGAAGTAATTCGTGGTATTAATGCTTCATATTTAGCAGCTAAATCTGTCAACCCAGATATACAGATTAAAATTGTTTGGGTATTCTCTTGGTTCGATCCAGGTAAAGAGGCTGACGCAGCTAAAGCTATGATTGACCAGGGCGCAGACATAATAATGCAGCATACAGATTCAACTGCAGCAATGATGATGGCTGAAGAGAATGGTATGTACGCATTTGGACAAGCTTCAGATATGGGATCCTTTGGACCGAACGCCCAATTAACTGCCATAATTGATGACTGGGGACCTTACTACTTACAGCGAGTTCAAGCAGTAAGAAACGGTACATGGGAGTCGATAGACACGTTTGATGGTGTTAGAGAGGGTATGGTAGCTTTTGCACCTTTGTCTGACAGATTACCAGCCGATGTTAGGGCTATGGCACTACAAGATATAGGCGAACTAGCGGCAGGTACTCTTCATCCTTTCACTGGACCAATTAACAAGCAAGACGGAAGTGCATGGCTGGCTGCAGGTGAAACGCCACCTATGTTCCCTGACTTGCTCACTATGGACTTTTATGTAGAAGGCATCGATTCAAAGATTCCTCAGTAATAATTAGTCCATAAATTAAGCTCTATTTATGCCGTAACTTAGTAAACAAGTTACGGCATTTTTTTTGATTTGACACAAGTTTTGTGTGTGTATAATTGAGGCACTTATTAATAACTAAGGAGGAGTGAAATGAGTGAAATGAGTGAAAATAGTGAACTGATTTACGAATTGGATGCAACACCACCAGCCCAAGAGTCATTCTTTGCTGCTTTACAGCATGTGCTAGCAAGCTTTGTTGGTATCATCACACCAACACTAATTATAGGGGGAGTCTTAGGTCTAGGAAGTGAAGTCCCTTACCTGATAAGTATGGCACTCATGGTGTCAGGTGTGGGCACAATTATTCAAGCAAAAAGGCCGATGGGAATTGGTGCCGGTTTGATTTGTGTGCAGGGCACTAGTTTTGCCTTTTTAAGTTCAGTGTTAGCTGCTGGATTTATAGCAAAGGCAAACGGAGGAGGTCCGGACGAGATTTTGGCAATGATCTTTGGTGTATGTTTCTTGGGTGCATTTATAGAGATAGGGCTTAGTCAAGTTATAGGCAAACTTAAGAAGGTTATTACACCACTAGTTACTGGAACAGTGATCACCATTATTGGAGTCAGCCTAATCAAAGTTGGAATGACAGACCTTGCTGGCGGACAGTGGCTTCTAGACAACAAGCCTGAGTTTTTTGCTAGTACAGAGAACCTGTTCTTAGGGTTCCTAGTAATGGTAAGTGTTATTGTTTTTAATAGCTCTAAGAATCAGTGGCTAAGGTTGTCGTCTATAGTTATAGGTTTAGCTATAGGGTTTGTTGCAGCACTCATTATGGGTAAGGCCAACTTTAGTTCCTTGGCAAGTGTGAGTTCAGTCGTTAGCATCCCTATGCCATTTAAGTATGGATTTGACTTTGACTTCTTGGCATTCCTGCCAGTAGCCATAATATATGTCATCACTACCATAGAGTCGTCTGGAGACATTACTGCGAACTCAATGATATGTAAGCAAGACATAGAGGGCGAAACCTACATGGACAGAATAAAAAATGGAGTTCTTGGAGACGGTATCAACTCTGCCATAGCTGCTGTATTTAATACCTTTCCAAACACAACGTTCAGTCAGAACAATGGTGTGATACAAATGACAGGTATCGCTAGTAAGCATGTCGGTGTATGGATAGGGGCTATCTTAATCGTTCTTGGTCTGTTCCCTCACGTAGGGGCACTCTTCAGGGCTATCCCGAACCCAGTACTGGGAGGTGCGACCGTGATTATGTTTGCCACTGTTGCAATTGCCGGTATTAAGATCCTAGCAACAGTCGACATGAATAGGCGCAATATGCTCATTCTTGCTGTGTCATTTGGTATGGGTATAGGAGTACTTTTGGTGCCTGACTTTGTTTCTCATTTGTCAGACAATGTTGGTGGTACTGCAGGCAAGATCATCAAGAGTGTTCTTAGTTCTGCCATTACCACTGGAGGCATAACTGTAATTATATTGAACTTAATCTTAGGTAAGAGATAATAGTGCGATATATTTTCAAGCCGGCAATGAGGTATTGCTGGCTTGAATTAAATCTTGTTTTTGTGTTATATATTTAATAATTCTGGCATTGCCAGAATTTTTTTTGTTATCCTATTGTGGTTATGAATAAAACAACTATCTGGATAAAAAAACCGCTAGCTATTTTTGCCGATAATAGTGATAACGGTATCGTCGTTAAGGGGGACAAGATTATTGAGCTTGTGCCTAAAAGTAAAACCCCAAAAACAGTAATCGATGAAATTTATGATGCCAGCGATAGCGTAGTCCTGCCTGGGCTTATAAACAGTCACCACCACTTTTACCAAACACTGACTAGAGCATTTCCTGATGCCCTCAACAAAGACCTGTTTCCATGGCTTAAAAGTCTGTACAGGGTTTGGGCACACATCCAGCCAGAAATGCACTCTGTTGCAACAGAGCTAGCCCTATCTGAGTTGCTTCTTTCTGGTTGTACAACAGCCAGTGATCATCACTATCTGTTCCCGAAACAATTACACGATGCGATCGATATTCAAGTAAATGTGGCAAAAAAAATGGGCATGAGGGTTGCCCTTACTAGGGGCTCAATGAGTCTTGGGGAGAGGGACGGTGGGCTACCACCTCAGAGCGTAGTGCAGGAAGATGAAGAGATACTCTCTGAAAGCGATAGGCTGATTAAAACGTATCACCAGTATGGCGATGGCGCTATGGTACAGATAGCGCTTGCACCTTGCTCCCCATTCTCTGTCACTACTGGATTAATGAAGTCAACTGCAGAGCTCGCAATAAGTCATGATGTAAGGCTCCACACACACCTAGCTGAAACTATAGACGAGGAGAGCTTTTGTCAACAAAAGTACGGCCTAAGGACAGTTGATTATCTGGACAGTGTTGGCTGGTTGTCTGATAGAACATGGCTAGCTCACGGGATACACTTTAATGAACAGGAAATTAAAAAGCTAGGGTCTGCAGGTGTAGGTATTTGTCATTGCCCTAGCTCTAACATGATGCTTGCGTCAGGTATTTGCAATAGCTTAGAGCTAGAGAGTGAGGGGTGTCATGTTGGAATAGGTGTCGATGGGTCGGCATCTAATGACGGCTCAAACATGATCAACGAGGTGAGGCAGGCAATGTATTTACAAAGACTTAAGTATGGCGCATCAAAGGTTACACACATTAAGGCGCTCGAGTGGGCGACTAAGGGTTCTGCAAAGCTATTAGGTAGAGACGATATAGGCGAGATAGATGCCGGAAAGCAGGCTGACTTAGCTCTATTTAAATTAAACGATATGCGCTTTTCTGGTAGTCATGATCCGCTAGCAGCGCTACTATTGTGTGGGGCCCAGAAAGCAGACAGAGTTATGGTGGCCGGGAAATGGCGTGTAGTCGATTCAAAGATTGTAGGGTTAGATGAGGGCGAGCTGATTTATCGTCACAGTAATGCGGCTAAGGAATTAAGTAGATTAGCCAGTAATTAACTAACAGACGTTGATGCGTTTATAATAATTTTTCGAGCGCTTGGCCTAAGTCATTAATCAAATCTTCTATATCTTCTATACCACTAGAGTACCTCACTAATCCTTCAGGTATGCCTGCAGCAGCACGCTCCTCTTGAGTGCACTCGACATGTGAAGTTGTTAGTGGTGGCCCGACAACAGTCTCGACACAGCCTAGGTTTGCAGCCATATGGGCGTAATTCAAGTGCGGCAAGAAACTTTTAATTGCGTCAAGTCCACCCTTAACAGAGAAGCTAAGCATACCCCCAAACCCGCTCATCTGTTGTTTAGCTATTTCGTGACCGGGGTGTGACTGAAGTCCTGGGTAGTTTACCTTTTCAACCAAAGGGTGCTGGTCCAAAAAGAGGGCCACAGCCATGGCATTTTCATTCTGTCTTTGGACTCTTAGTTTTAGAGTTTTCATGCCACGAATAAAGCTGTATGCATCCATAGGAGACAATGAAGCACCATTGATTTCACGATAATGATAGACCCTATCTACCAATTCCTTTGATCCACATATTACGCCGCCCAAGGCATCAGCGTGGCCACCTAAATATTTTGATGCAGAGTGCAATACAATGTCTGCTCCGAGAGATAATGGGTTTTGATTTATAGGTGTAGCAAAGGTGTTATCAACGATTACCAGAGCCCCTACACTTTTGGCGACAGAGGATAAGCGCTTGATGTCAGTAATTTTAATGGTTGGGTTTGTTGGCGTTTCTAGGTAAAGTATTTTGCAGCCATTACTTACTTCTTTCTCTATCTGGGCGCTGTCGTCAGTATCACACAGTGAAACTTCAATGCCCAAAGGCGGTAAGAATTCGTTAAAGATTACATTAGTACCACCGTAACTATCTTTGATGGATACGATCCTGTCTCCAGGATTAAGTAGCGCACCGAGTGTGTTACTTATTGCTGCCATACCTGAAGCGAAACTGGTGGCAGCTTCGGCACCCTCGAGTTCCTTTACTTTGTCCTCAAATGCCCTAACTGTTGGGTTTGTGTTGCGTGAGTAGATGTGCCCTTCATCTTTTCCAAGGGCCACCCTGTGCCATGTATCAATGTCGTCGTATCCGAATGAAACACTATGAACTACGGGTACTTGTGTTGACCTTTCAAATCTCTCGTTATGTTGTTCTCCACCCCATACGCTTTGTGTTGATTTACCTATCTGTTTTTGCATATTGACTCCTATCTTGCTGCATAATTATAAAAACTAGTGACACTAGTGTCACCCTATTCCTATTTTCAAGGCAGCGCTATAAAAAGCCTTTATCTTGAATACTAGCACTATGTATCAGTGTATAAAAAAATTAACCTGGTTAGCTACTAGGATATGTAAAAGTTTATATTAGTTACAAATCCTCATGAAGCTAAATATTATCCAGCTTCATGAGTGAGTATTACTTTACGGTCTTAGGTATGTGAAGCCAAGGTGCTGTAGATGAGATAACTCAGCAACACCACTCGGAACGATGTCAGAGTCGGCTACATCGTAGAGGTGTTCATCGACATTAATCTTCTTTCCTCTTACCGTATTAGCACACACCTTGAATGTAACGCCCTGGGACTTAAGTCCTGCGATCTTAGCTTGCATCTCTTCGGTAGCATTGCCTATAGGTAGTCCTGTATTGCCAGCTTCATCGGGTAGCAATAGTAGAGACAAGCCCTTGCCGTGCATAATAACTCTTAGGTCAAGGTTTTCAGCACCAACAGCGTTGATGTGGTTCTGAATATTCCTTAGGGCGCCACTCTGCCTTTTTGCCTGGTCATAATTTACGTGATACGCTATAAGCTGAGAGCCGTAACTACCAGCATGAGATACCGACATCATGCCGAAGCCTAGGGCAAAGGCAGTAAATAACGCAATTAAACCTTTATTTTTCATAAAATTTCTCCTTATTGTTGAAAAGATTTGAATACTATCAAATCGTAGTTTTAGTGTACTACTAATATTTATAAGTGTCAAAATATATTTACTTGAAATATAATTACTTACTCCAAGATTTAATTCTAATTGCTTGCTCAGAACTGTCACTGTCTATAGAGTATCTAGGCAGTTCATATATTGTGGTCGACTCTATGGATGTTCTAGCCCAGAGCGTTATAGATTTTGAAGGTGAGAGCTTAAGTTAAAAGAGTTGCACCAGTCTCTGTTCGTATAACCTTACCATCCTTTATTTCATGGTAAGCCAGAACTGCCTCCCTTGTATTGTCAGGGAAGTGGTATACAGCATGGTCTATAAGAACATCACTATTCTCATATAGGCAACGCATGTTATGAATTTCAAAGCTGTCATTGGCCATCATGCCTGCAAACATTTCTGCAGCCTCACTCCTACTCATACTGCTACCGTCCATGTGGCTCACAAATATGAAGTCGTCATGCAAAGTGTCATTGAATAGGTCAGCATCGTTATCCTCTATTGCTTTATTTCTTTGTTCATAAATAGACATAATATTAAGACTCCATATGGTTAGTTAAATTGATAAAATGAATTCTAACACATAACTTTATAGGCGAAATATGTATTCTTTTGCCTAACTATAATATTGGAAAACTATGCAATGGTTAAAGTAGCGGTTATTCAACAATCACCTGTCTTTCTTGATAAGGAAAAGACAATAAAAAAGGCCGTCAATTTAATAAAAGATGCCGCATCTTCTGGAGCTAATCTTGTAGTTTTTCCAGAGACATTTATACCGGGATATCCTGACTGGATATGGCGCCTTAGACCTCAAAATGATCAACAACTCAGCGAGGAAATACATGCACAATTGCTGGCTAACTCTGTAAACCTTAGTGCAGACGACATGAACCCGATATGTAGTAGTGCAAAAAAACATAACGTCACGGTTGTGTGCAATATCAACGAGCGTGACTCTGAAAATAGTCAAACAACAATATACAACACCAAGCTGATTATAGGTTCTGATGGCAAGATATTAAATAGACACCGGAAATTGATGCCAACAAACCCTGAAAGGATGGTGCATGGTTTTGGCGACGCGTCAGGTCTTAAGGTTGTTGATACTGATTGCGGCAAAGTTGGCGGACTTATTTGTTGGGAAAACTACATGCCGATGGCGAGGTATGCTTTATATGCACAAGGAGTGGAGATATATGTCGCTCCTACATGGGACTCAGGAGAGTCATGGATATCTTCAATGAGACATATTGCAAAGGAGGGTGCTTGCTGGGTGATTGGTAGCGGTAGTGCGATAAGAGCTAGCGATATTCCTGATAATTTTCCAGGAAAAGATACCTTGTACCCTGATCCAGATGAGTGGGTCAACGTAGGTGACTCTGTGGTCGTTGCACCTGGAGGTGATATAGTTGCTGGACCATTGACAAAAGAGCAGGGGATACTTTATGCAGATATAGATGTCAGTCAGTCATCAGCTGCACACAGAAAGCTTGACGTTGCTGGACATTACTCTAGGCCTGATATATTTAAGTTGCATATAGATACTTCACCACAAAGCCCTGTCAAGTTAGATTAACATTTTTCTTAGTTCCGCTATTATGATCTGGTACCCAGGTTTTATAGTTGAATAGTGGTAGGTTCAAGCTATTAACTGTACAATAGCTGTAATAGATTTAATTTACTATTAAACTATATTATGTCGGACCAGTTCTTAATATTCTCCTTACTAATACTAATATTTACTGTTTTCGCTTTAAATAGAGTTAGGTACGATATGGTTGCATTTGCTGCACTAATAATTGCAAGTGTAATTGGTCTAGTACCTACAAATGAAGTGTTCTTAGGGTTTGGACATCCAGCAGTTATTATAGTTGCGTTAGTTTTGATAATAAGTCGTGGGTTGGTATATTCTGGTGCGGTTGAATTAATTACACAACACCTCTCAAAATTCATTTCAAGTGTTACCTCCCATATTGTAATAATGGGGAGCGTATCAGCTTTATTGTCTAGCTTTATAAACAACATTGCCGCACTAGCAATAATGATGCCTGCCGACATTAGTATAAATAAAAAAGCTAAAAGGAATCCATCGAACACATTAATGCCTTTATCTTTTGCATCCATTTTGGGGGGCATGATAACTATGATTGGGACAGCACCTAACATAGTAATTGCTACTTATAGAGGAGAGGCTTTGGGAGAGCCATACGGAATGTTTGATTTTTTTTATGTCGGCATTATTGTAGCAATTGTAGGTGTCATATTTATATCCTTTATAGGGTGGCGACTAATACCAAACAGAACTAACCCACCAAATTACTCGGAAGCATTTGAAGAAACAAAGTACGTTGCAAACACAAAGATAACTAATACTTCAAATATATTAGGACAAAGAATTACCGAATTAAACATGCTATGTGACGATAACGGTATTAGTATTTTAGGGGTAATAAGAGATGGACAACTTTTTGAGGGGTCATTTCTTAATTTTATCTTGCAAAAAGACGACCTTTTAGTGCTGAATGGGCCAACTCAAGGGGTTGATCATTTTATAGCCAAAACAAAAACACAGTACACCACTGCCGGTGAACGAGAAATAGAAATTGGACAACAATCACTGGTAGAGGTTGTTGTTCCATTGAATGCTGTTGTTGTTGGTAAATCAGCAATCCAATTAGGGCTACTAAAGAATAAAAACACTTCATTGTTGGGAATCTCAAGAAGAGGAGAGTCTCTTATAGATAATGTTAGGAAAGCCAAGATTAAGGCAGGAGATGTCTTATTGCTTCATGGAAATAGCCAAGATATATCTGCCGTCATTGATTGGATTGAGTGCCTACCACTAGCTGATCGAGGTTTAGAAATCCCAGACCGCAAAAAAGCGTGGCAGGCTATTGCTATATTTGCAATTGCAATTGTTGCATCAGCGATGAATTTTGTTTACTTGCCGGTTGCCTTATCTGCTGTAATTATATGCTATCTAGCTTTCAAAATAGTTCCACCAGCAACTGTATATAAGTCTATTAATTGGCCAGTTATTGTTTTACTGGGCTCTATGATACCTATAGGGAATGCCCTTAATGATAGTGGTGGCGCTGCAACAATTGCTAGTGAAATAGTTGAACTTACCAGTGACTACTCTGCGGTTGTGGTTCTAACAATTATATTGATTATTACGATGACTCTATCTGACGTGTTAAATAACGTAGCAACGGTACTGATTGCTGCACCTATAAGTCTGGATATAGCGCAACGTTTAAATGCTAATCCAGATGCCTTTTTGATGGCAGTTGCTGTTGGGGCATCATGCGCTTTTTTAACCCCTATTGGGCATCAAAATAATTCCATAATATTAGGTCCTGGAGGTTATAAATTTAGCGATTACTGGCGCTGTGGTTTAGCCGTAGAATTAATCGTAGTCGCTGTAAGCGTCCCTTCAATCTTGGTTTTTTGGCCACTTTGATTTGATAAAGTGTTTTATTGTAAGTAATTACAATTCATTAACCGCCTCTCAAAGCTCTGTAAAATTAAACTGACACTTTTGGTGGGTTGAATTCACTACGAATATCTTCGATTATCTTTCGATTATCGCAGCCCGGCATATGATCATTCACTAATCCCATGGCCTGCATGAATGCGTATGCAGTTGTTGGGCCAAAGAATTTCCAGCCACGCTCTTTTAAGTCTTTACTCAAAAGCTGTGACGTTTTGGTGATACTAGGGATGGGGAAATTGTATTCACTCTTTCCGATGTGTGGTTCATCTGAGCTAGGTTCCCAGCTCCATATATAGGCAGCGACACTACCGAACTCCTCAACCATCTCAATTGCACGTGAGGCGTTATTGATTGTAGCCTCAATTTTTCCACGATGACGAATTATTCCCTTATTTTGAAGTAGGGCGGCTACATTGTTTTCATCAAATTTTGCAACCACATTGAAGTTGAAGTCGGCGAAAGATTGCCTAAAGTTTTGACGCTTTCTAAGAATGGTTAGCCATGACAAGCCTGATTGAAAACCTTCCAAACAAATCTTTTCAAATAACTGGTGATCATCATTAACAGGGCGACCCCATTCTTGGTCATGGTAATGAATGTAGTCCGAATTGTTGACACACCACCAGCAACGAGTTACTGCATCATTATCTGTATGCAAATATTGACTATTATGGTCAGCCATACTAGTTACCGATAGATTTCATAAAGTTGTCATAAATTTGTCTAGCACTTAGCATGCAGCTATCTATTGCTGCGTTCGATTCTTTTTTTAACATCTCAAGTCCGCTCTCTCCAAGGGTCGACTGCAGTGCGCTAGCGTAGGCAGTAACGGATCCCCAATTGTCAACGGTGTCTGGTTCAATCTCAACGTGATATTGCATAGACCATGCGTTATTACCAACCCTCATTGCCTGTACAGAGCATACATCTGATTTGGCTAATACAATTGCACCATCTGGTGGCTGAGCAACGCGTACAGAGTGCCACTGAAGGCACCTTTGTTTAGTTGGCACTCCCTGAAATAGTGGGTCAGCAACCCCCTCATTAGTAAGTTCAACTTCTAGTACACCTATCTCAGGCACCGGTTGAGGGCCGCAAGTCCCACCCAACGCGTCAGCTAGTAGTTGGTGTCCTAAGCACAGCCCAAGGTAGGGTTTTTTTAGCTCTAATACCCATCTCCTTATCGCTGACTTCTCGGCTACAAGCCATGGGCAGTCATCGATATCCCACACATCCATCGGCCCACCCATAACCCACAGAGCGTCATACTCCTTTAGGTCAGGTATTGCATCACCGCGATGTAGATTTATAGCATCCCAATCAATGCCATCTTCATAAAGAAACTGGCGCAATGACCCTGGATGTTCACAATCAATGTGCTGGAAAACAAGCAACCTCATAATGCCCACCTTTGTATTACTGATTACAGATTAAAGTACACAATATCATATCAACAATCAACGACAAGGTAACAAAGAGTTATAAAAAATACTAAGTTAGTGTGTTTTTATACTGAAAAAAATATAACTTTTTCTTCTTAAATATCCATATATTGTGTAAGATTGAGCTGTTAAAGTTTTATGGGGGAGTGTTATATGTCGGTAAGAATCACGTTTTCTGTATGTGCAGCTATTACCTTTTTATTTTCTATGGCATTTATATCTATACCAGAGTTTTTTACTATGAACGCTTTCCCAACAGCCGAGGGTAACGCAGTTGATGTTGGAGTAACCATGCGCTACGTTCTGGGAGGTGTTATATTCTCAGTGAGCTGTATATTGTTCCAGTCAAGAAATATAGAGGGTGCGAATAATCAAAGGTCAGTCCTTTTTGGGGCGGCTGTTGGTTTCGCTGCAGTCTGCAGTATGATTATTTTTGTTACATTTTTCCGTGGAGTTGCCGCTTCTGGGCCACCCATTATTGCAACAGGGCTGTGCTCTGTTCTTTGTTTTTTAGCTAGAAATAAGGTTAGGTAGTGTTCTAGTGCACTTTATAGGTTTCATTCTTTCATTAATCGAAAAATCATGAAAAAAATTGCATTTGGTGTTGCTCAAGAAAGCGATTCTAAAGTGCCCATGGGGGAGCAAGCTGCAGCTTTGTTTAAGAGACATACTGAGGCTGGCAATGGAAGGCGTGATTTTTCCAGTATTTTCAAATATTACAACAATGAGTAAACATGGTAATATTTGAGCTTATGTAGTATTGTATTTTATAAAATGCTATTACAGGTATAGTATTAAAGCGTAAGCCCAGAGAGATTAACCTAAAATCAATTGATGTGAGGAAGTTGATGATATCGATGAACAGAATCTAGCTACTACACCTTTGAAACTAGGATAGCGGTATTATGGGATAATTTGTTACAATATAAGGATAAAATAATGATTACTAGAAGGCAATTTTTTCACTCAATCGCTGTCGCTGCTGCATTACCTAAAACATTGATTTATGCAGCTAAAAAAACATTATTTCAAAATGAGTTTAAGGTACCCCCAATAGAAATAGGCAAAAGGCAAGGCAAGGATGTATATTTTGATTTAAATATTCAATCAGGTTATAGCCAGATTTTGCCAGAAGTTTCGACAAGGACTTTAGGCATAAACCAAGCATTTTTAGGCACAACTCTAAGAGCAAAAAAAGGTGATCGAGTCCATATTAATGTCAGTAATTCACTAAGTCGAACTACCACTTTGCACTGGCATGGAGTGAAACTGCCGGCTAAGGCAGATGGCGGCCCGCACCAGCCAATTCATCCTGGCAAAACATGGTTGAGCGAGTATGAAATTTTTCAGCCTGCAGCTACATTGTGGTATCACGCTCATCAAATGCACGAAACAGGTGAACAGGTTTACAACGGCCTTGCTGGTATGTTTATCATTGATGACGATGAATCTAAAGAGTTGGGATTGCCTTCTGAGTATGGAATTGATGATTTTCCAGTGATTATTCAAGATAAAGAAATAAATGATGATGGTTCTTTTGAATACATTGGTCGTTTTGACGTTCAAGCAGGCATGATGGGAAAGATGGGAGAAACTATTCTTGTCAATGGTATAACTAACTCATTATTGAGTGCACAAAAATCATTAATTCGATTGAGAATTTTGAATGGCTCTAATGCCCGGATTTATAATCTACAATTTGATGATAATCGCTCTTTTCAAATAATTGCTAGTGATGGAGGGCTTTTAGAAAAACCTGTTAGCGTGAATAATATTACTATAGCTCCTGCAGAGAGAATTGAGATTGTAGTTGATGTATCAGATGGTGCTAAACCTACATTGATTCACAGTGCCCAAATGGATGGGATGAGTAACATGAACTCTTCTGAAATGGGCTTTTTTGAAACAATTGCCATGTCCATTTTTGCAGATGATGAACCACCTAAAAACTATAATATTTTTCAAATTGATGCATCAAAATCGGTCCCTTCAAGTGCGACTGTACCCGACAAACTTAGTACTCATCAAGATATTTCTCAAGAGCCAATTGTTGAGCACAGGACTATGGTATTAAAAATGGAAGACGGTTCTCCATTTACTGTAATAGCTGCTGGCATATTTGGTTCCAAGGATTTAATGACAATTAATGACAAATCGATGGATATTAATCGCATTGATGAAGTGGTAAAAGCTGGCACAGTTGAGGTTTGGAAAATTGTTAATGATTCTATGATGGCACATCCTTTCCATATTCATAATGTCCAATTTAAAGTACTTAATAAAATGCATGGAATTAAAGGTCATGAATTAGGCTATAAAGATGTTGTACTGGTGCAACCTGGAGAGACGCTAGAAGTAATAATGAAGTTTCCTGACTTTAGTGACGATAGAACACCATACATGTACCACTGCCATATACTTGAGCATGAAGACAGAGGTATGATGGGGCAATTTGTAGTTGTGTAATGTTTATCTCGTATATTAATAAGTTAATGTTGAATAGTGGAACAGGTAATTCTTTGAAGTCTGAGGCTTGTGAAAACTAGTATTGGTGGAGATGGCGGGAATTGAA
>DQME01000083.1 GCA_015659815.1 Gammaproteobacteria bacterium
ATTGATTCATACCAAAAATTTGGAAATGTAATTACTGATAATTTATCAGAATTCCAGGGGCCATTGGCAGGTATATTGGCTGCACTGGATGTAGTTTCAACTGAATATTTGTTGGTCTTGCCGTGCGACAGTCCATTCGTGAATAGTGTAATCATTCATCGTTTAGAGAGTGTTATGAAAAAAAATAGTTGCGATATTTGTGTGGCGAGTGATGGCAAAAAAATGCAGCCAGTGTTTTCCCTTTTACGATCCAGTCTTAGAGATAATTTGTCAGACTATTTGGGCACAGGAGAACGCAAACTTGGGGCTTGGTATGAAAGTAACGAGATGGTTAAGGTAGACTTTTCTGACCATAAGGAGATGTTTATAAATATTAACACTAAGGAAGATTTGAAAAAGTTTCAGTAATCTTAATGTTTTATTGGGCTAGTTCCAATTGTCTAGCTTCAGTTTATCGCTATCTTTAATCTCAACCCATTTTTCTCCACTTTTGGTGTGTTCTTTTTTCCAGAATGGTGCCTGTGTTTTCAGATAATCTATAATAAATTCACACGCTTCGAATGATGATTTGCGATGTTTGCTGGAAGTTATTACTAGCACAATCTGGTCATTAACTTGTAGTTCTCCGACCCTGTGAATAATTGTAATGTTGCCTAATTTCCAGCGTGATTTAGCTTGATCTGCAATTATCTGTAGTGCCTTTTCTGTCATCCCTGGGTAATGTTCTAGTGTCATTTTAGTCATGGCTTCATCGTCCATATCTCTCACTAGTCCAACAAAAGTTACAATCGCGCCTAAGCCAGAGTTGTTGTTGTGTGCAAGGCTCACTTCAGCACTAATGTCAAAGCCACCAGTTTGAATAGATATTTTGTTCATGCACTAATTTTATCTGTTTTAATGTTTAAATTATTACTAGTGCAGATAGATTCTTAAATATGTTTATAATTTGGCCTAGAAAACAAATAATATCTCTATGAAGGTTGCAGCTATATCATTGAACATTGCGTGGCAGGACATCAGCTCTAATCTAGTTAAAGCCGAACAATTTATTATAAGAGCTAAAAATGATGACTGTGATGTCGTGGTGTTTCCAGAGGTATTTAATACAGGTTTTATAGCAAACCTGGATAAGTATGCTGAAATTCCAGAAGGTAAGACATACAAAACGCTACAAAAACTTGCAACAGATAATTCTATAAATATAGTTGCCGGTATTAGCGAAAAAACTCCCGGTCAAAAGGCAAAAAATATTGCTGTAGTGTTTGATATTTCAGGTAATGAGATAGCTAAATATATAAAGATGCACCCATTCAACTATGCCAATGAGGGAAAGTACTTCTCGTCTGGAGATGAACTTGCAGAGTTTGCTTTATCAGGAGCAAATTGCTCAGTATTTATTTGTTATGATTTGCGATTCCCTGAAATCTTTCGAAGGGTAGCAATAAAATCTAAAGTTATTTTTATAGTTGCTAATTGGCCGGACACTCGTGAAAACCATTGGCAGCATTTGTTGGTATCAAGGGCGATAGAAAATCAGTGCTTCATTGTTGGTGTTAACCGTATCGGTAAGGATGGTGTAGGTCTTAAATATAACGGCTCTTCAATGATAATTAATCCTTCAGGAGAAGTGTTAGTGCAAACAGACAATAAAACTGAGTATGCATGCTGTGATCTTGACCTTGAACAGGTAAACACTACTAGATCAGAATTTCCATTTTTAGATGACATGCGTTTCGTCTAAGATATGACTACTGGAGCTCTTTAGTGGAATACTTTGTTTACCTAATGATGTTCATTGTCGGTGTTCTGGGCGGAGTTATTAATGCTGTTGCTGGTGGAGCTAGCTTTTTTACTTTTCCAGCATTTTTGGCAACAGGGATACCTCCTATTGTTGCTAACGCTTCAAATTTGATTGCAGTTTGGCCTGGCAATACTATTGCAGTTTATGGGTACCGAGAACATCTTCATGGGTATTCCGGAGATATGAAGATGTCTATAGTAATTGCTCTTATTGGGGGCGGGTTTGGGGCCTTGATACTGACCTATACTGGTAACTCTACCTTTGTTAAATTAATCCCTTTTTTGATTTTGTTTGCTACCATTATGTTTGCTTTTGGAAATACAATAAGTAAATTAATTCCTACTCATTCTAACGAAAGCCAGAACATCAAACACAACATGAGGACGAGAATTATGGAATTCTTGTTTGCACTATATGGCGGTTTTTTTGGAGCAGGGCTGGGCATCATGTTGATGGCCGGACTCCAGATTCTAGGTATCAGTGATATTCAACTAAACAACGCCTTGAAAAATTTGTTAGGGGCACTCATTAGTCTTGTTGCTGTGGTTATATTTTCTATTTCTGGAATTGTTGCTTGGGAATACACAATACCTGCATTCATTGGTGCTATTTTAGGAGGATTCATTGGTGCACGTTTCGCACAGTGGTTGTCAGCTGTATGGTTAAGAAGGGTGGTCATTTCGTTAGGAAGTTTTATGAGTGTGTACTATTTCATAAAGTACTATACTAACTTGATTACATAATAATTAGATATAAAAGAAATTATGCTGTTAAGTAAAGCCGATATAAATAAATACAATGAGGACGGTGTCATTGTGTTGCGTGGTGTTTTTGATGACTGGATATCAGACCTTAAGAGTGGTGCAGATTTTAATATAAATAACCCTAGTGGTCGTGCCCTGGTGCACAAAAAAGAGGACGATAGTGGTATTCTGTTTGAAGATTTCAGTAACTGGAAGAGAATAAAGCAGTACACTGATTTCGTTACCAATTCAAATCTAGGAAGGATATCTGCAGAATTAATGAATTCTAATAGCGTGCAGTTTTTTCATGACCATTACCTGCACAAGTACCCAGGGTCAATGGTAGCTACTCCTTGGCACCAAGATATACCCTACTATTTCGTTGATGGTGATCAGACCGTTAGTTTTTGGATACCATTGACAAAAATGGATAAAGAGTTTTCACTTAGGTGTGCCATCGGGAGTCATAAGTTGTCTAAATATGTTCGCCCTACAAGTTGGTCATCAAACCAAAACTTTTATAAAGATAGTAACTTATTTATGGACCTTCCAAATATGGATGACGGAAATTTTGAAATAATGCAATGGTCAATGAGTCCTGGAGATGCGATTGCATTTAACTATAAATTAATCCATAGTGCTGGTGCAAATACAACTGATAACGAAACTCAAACACTGTCTATGCGTGTTATTGGGGATGATGTAAGTTACATAGAGCGTCCAGGGAAAACCTCACCACACTACGACAACTTAAATCAAAAAAATGGCGACAGATTGAGGGAAGATTGGTTTCCTTTTATATATAAGTCGTGACAACCTTAGGGGAGATTAATACTGGTACTGTAGTGACTCCACTCGAAACGTTCGGGATAATTTCGGCGGTAATCTTCAAAGTTTTTTATATCTTTTATAGCTACTGAGTCCTGAGAGAAGGGGTAAATAGTATTTATAGTGTCTCTTAAGTTATTATTGACTGCAGTCATATTTTCTGGGTTGATTAAATTTATAATGTTATTGTCCAGATCCTTGTTTAGAAAAGAGCATAATTTCTCATAAATCATATAGCTCCCCATAAATTTAGCATCTATCGAGTGTCCTGCTATATGTGGTGTAGCCCAGTAAGCACTTTTTTGAAGTGCTGTATTTATTTTTGGCTCGTCCTCCCAGCAATCAATAATATTAGCTAAGGTTTTATTTTTTTGCCATACACCCTCATCAATTACTCCACCACGAGCTGCATTAATAATTATTGTTTTGTCGCTGATACAGGAAAAATTATAATTATTTAATAGTCGATAAGTTTTATATTTACCTTGGAATGTTAGAGGTGTATGGAATGTTACAATGTCGGCACCAAGGGCGGTATTCAAATCAACAAAATTAGTCAGGCCTTCACATTCTTGTCGAGGAGGGTCATTGAGTAAGGTTTTTATACCCATATTGTCTGCCTTAGTAGCGATTTTAGAGCCAACATTTCCTACACCTATAATGCCTAAGGTTTTTTTAGTCAAATCAAAGTTAAGATCTTCTGCAAGGTTAACACAGGCACTTATAACGAACTCAGCTACAGCCATTGAGTTGCACCCCTGAGCAGAGAAGAAGGAGATGTTTTTTTGTTGAAGGTATTCCTGATCGATGTGATCAAGGCCTGCTACTGTTGAGCCTACAAACTTAACACTACTTCCGTCTAATAACTCTTTATTTACCTTAGTTCTTGAGCGAACAATAAGTACGTCTGCTTCTACAACTGATTCCTTATCAATGCTCCTTCCAGGCAGAGCTGAGACCTCACCAAAATCACCGAATATTTGATTGTATGCATAGCATGCGTCATCTATTACCAGTTTCATAGTTTCCAGTTTATTGTTTGTTGCTTTGTTGATTCAAGGTATTTATTGGCTTTTGAAAAATGCTTAGATCCAAAAAAACCAGTGTGGGCAGAGAATGGGGACGGGTGTGGGGAGGTTAGTATCAAATGTTTGTTTTGATCAATCAGGCTAGATTTTTTTTGTGCGTATGCACCCCACAACATAAAAACAATGTTAGCTTTGTCGTTGTTTAGTAATTTAATTACGCTATCTGTGAATATTTCCCACCCCTTATTGGAATGTGACCCGGGAGAGTTTTTTTCAACCGTTAGGACGCTGTTAAGTAATAAAACTCCCTGCTCAGCCCAGGCCGTCAAATTGCCATTTTGTGACTGAGTTATTCCTAGGTCATCTTCAATTTCTTTAAAGATATTCCTAAGAGATGGGGGTATTTTTATATTGTCTTTTACAGAAAAACTTAAACCATGAGCCTGTCCATATCCGTGATACGGGTCTTGTCCTAAGATAACTATTTTGGTATTACTAAAACTTGTTAACTCGAAAGCCATAAACCACTCACTACTTGGTGGAAATATTGTTTTATTATGAAAATTTTCTTCATTAAGAAAGCTTAATAATTTAACGAAGTACTGCTTCTTAGAAACTCCATCAAGTAGATGGCTCCAGTCTCCAATACTCATATCCCGGACCACCAAAGTCTCAGCCATAGACCTAATCTTGTCGTGTATCCAACTTCACTGAACTCTATTAAACCATCAGGACTAACAATGAAGCTTGTTGGTGTAGCGTTGACCCTAAACAGTCTAGATATTGATCCTGAGCTGTCATTTATTATGTTGTCTAGTTTTAAATCGTTCTTTACTGCGTATTGTATTATTTCTTCATCACTACCTGACTCTATTGCAATGTTAAGGGTTTTGTAGTACTCCCCAATGGCTTGAATATTGTCATTTTCCATACTACATATTTTGCACCAAGTAGCCCAAAAATGGATCAACATAGGTTCATTTTCAGGGGGTTGTGACGACAATATTTCTCCAGTCAAAGTTTTGGATGAGAAGCTAGGCACATTGCCATAGGTGAGGTCCTGCTGCTGCCACATGCGTATTGCAAATATAGCTATAATAACCATCATAAATTGCATAATAGTTTTTCTATTTGGGCGGTTTATTTTCATGTTGAGTATTATAGCCTAAGGATATATATGACTGATTGGATACGTAGATGGAAGGAAGGCAAAATAGGCTGGCACAACGAATCTATCAATGAGTCACTAATAGGACATATTGATTGTCTCGGACTCAATACTGGAGATACAGTTTTTGTCCCACTCTGCGGCAAAAGTAAAGATATGATTCATTTTATGCAGGAAGGGTTCAAGGTTATCGGTGTCGAGATAAGTGAACTAGGGGTTAAGCAATTTTTTGATGAAAATCACATAAGTTACTCAGTAAAGGAGTTAGAAAATTTTATTGTTTACTATAATAATAAAATTAGCATCTATTGTGGTGATTTTTTTGACTTAAGTAGCAACATGTTGGAGTCTATCAGTGGTACATATGATAGAGCATCACTAATCGCATTGTCAGGCAATTTAAGACAAAAATACGCCAACCATTTATACTCTATAATTCCTTACAGTAGTAGTATGTTATTATTAACAGTAAATTACCCACAACACCAAATGAGTGGCCCTCCTTTTGCTGTTAATGATGATGAAGTTCAGTTACTATACGGTAAGGGTTTAGATTGTCAGCTCATTGAGTGTATTGAAGATAGTGAAATGGAACCTAAATTTTTACAAGCGGGGGTAGATTTTTTTCAGACAGCAGCATATTGTTTGCGTAAAGATAGGGAAAGTTATGAGTAAAAAAATGAAAGGCTTGGTGGCGCAATTTGGCACCAAGGGTTATGGGTTTATTACAGGCGATGATGGTGAAAAGTATTTTGTTCACCAAAAAAATACTTACAACAAGTCTCGTCTTAGACCCGACACAAGGGTAGTTTTTAATGTTGAAAGTTCAGATAAAGGTTTAGTTGCTGTTAACGTTAAGCTAGAAAAACAGGCATCAGAATCTAAACCGCTTACTGATTCATCAATTAAGGCTATGTTTTTGTTGCTACTAATTATGCAATCAATAGTGGCTTACGAGGTTTTTTTTAATAGCGCAGTGTGATGAGGTGTAAGTTAGTTTTGGTTGTATTTTCAGCTCTAATGTTGAGCGGTTGTTTTTCTACTCCAGCAATAGAGGTTAATAATGTTTGTAGTTTGTTAGATGAAGAGGTTAGTTGGTACAAGTCAATTAAAGCAAGCTCAAAGAAATATAACGCCCCTATGTATGTTCAGTTGGCAATTATCTACCAGGAGTCTCATTTCGCTTCTGATGCTAAACCACCAAGAGAAAAATTGTTTGGTGTTATACCATGGTTTAGGCCTAGCACATCGTATGGCTTTGCACAGGTTAAAGATGAAACTTGGGAGTGGTATATACTAAAAACAGGAAACTCAAACGCACAAAGGGATAATTTTGAAGATGCAGCTGATTTTGTTGGTTGGTATATTGATCAGTCGTTTAAGATGTCTGGAATCAATAAATCAGATTCTTATAACCAATACCTGGCGTATCACGAAGGCCATGGAGGGTTCAACAAGAAGTCATACTCTTCTAAGGAATGGTTGTTGAGTGTTGCTAAGAACGTAGAAAGCAATGCCGAGCAATACAAAAAACAGTTGAGCCAGTGTCAATCACAACTAGATAGCAACAGTATCTGGAGTTTTTTCTAGAACAAGATGTGGATTAAGGTTAATGCTAATATACCTAAAGAGGGAGCAATGAATGAGGCCCTGGTCGATGGCAATGACATTCTAATAGCTAGATCGGAGGGGAAATTGTATTGCGCACTAAACAGTTGCCCACACGAGGACATAAAGTTGACACTAGGATGCATAAAGGATAACCGTATCACGTGCTCACTGCATGGCTATAGTTTTAGCCTTAATTCAGGCCAAAGCTCAGATAGTGACGTTGAAAATTTGCAGATGTTTGGTGTAAAGCAGGAAGGTAACGATATTTATATAGAGGTACAGCAATAAATGGATTCAGATAACTTAATGCACTCAATAATTCAGCGCATAGCTACAGGCCCTGATCTAAGCAAAGATATAGAGTTTGATGAGGCTAAAGACGCTATGCAGGCGGTAATTCGAGGAGAAATAGATGACGTACAGTCAGCAATTTTTTTAATTGCTTTGCGGATGAAGCGAGAAACAATGGATGAGAACGAAGGGGTACTTTCTGCGGTGTTAGCTGAATCTGACCAACAACTGGCTGATGTCGATGACCTGGTTGACTTAGGAGATCCCTACAGTGGTTACAATAGGTCTGTACCCATTTCTTCTTTTTTGCCTCCACTATTGGCTGAGTTGGGTTTACCAACAGTTATACATGGATTGGACAGTGTTTCACCCAAATACGGTTTAACTCATAGACATATTAATGAATCTTTAGGGTTAGAAGTGGACCATTCAAGTAGTGATGCCAAGCTAAGACTTTTAGACCACAAAGTTGGGTGGACATATATTGACCAAAATAGCTACTGCAAAGGACTACACAATCTTGTGCATCTACGTAATCGTATAGTTAAGAGAACAGTTATTAATACAATTGAGACATTGATTGGTCCTTTAAGGGGGAGTAGGACTCACTCTATTCTTGGTTATGTTCACAAGCCTTACCCTCCAATTTATGCTAACCTAGCAAGCGTTTCTGGTATGAACACCTCACTACTAATTCGTGGCGTTGAGGGTGGCGTAGTGCCGTCCCTTAGACAGAAAGGGTTAATGATATCGTATCGTGGCTCTAATGAGGATGAAAGGGTAGATATAGATCCAAAGTCTATAGGCATTGAACAAGACTTGAGAGCAATTTCTTTTCCCACAGGTATGGGTGTAAAGGATAACCTTGAAGATCTGGCTGATTACACTGTTGAACTAGGCAGAGAGGCCTTATCTGGGAAAAAAGGCATGTTCTATGATGGTTTGTTGTACTCATCAAGCTTAATTCTTTGGCACCTCAAAAAAGTTAATTCACTTCAGGACGGATCAGAACTAGTTAGAAGTGTTCTGGACTCTGGTAACGCCATTAATCGATTAACTTAAGATACAATTTTTGATTGTTTCAGTTTCGATATTTTGTCTTCGCTATAACCTAGATTAGAACTCAATATTTCTTCGCAATGCTGAGAAAGTTCTGGAGATGCAGAGCTATACTGTAGGGGGGTCTCAGAAAGATTTATTGGAGAAGCTATGGTGTCTACGGGGTTACCATCAACATCAGGAACCTGCTTTACCACTTTGCGATGCTTTATTTGTGGATGACCAAATACCTGAGACAAGTTGTTTACTGGTCCACAAGGAACACCAATACCTTCTAAACCTTCAATCCACCACATAGTGGTATTTGATTTCATAACTTTAATAAGTGTTGGAATCAGACTTCTGCGATTTTTAACTCTGTTTTCATTAGAGGAGTACTTAGGGTCAGCAGACAAATGTGTGCATTCTGCAAACTCACAAAATTTTGAAAACTGATCATCATTACCGATAGCAAGAATTATCCTTCCATCCAGCGTTTTAAATGTCTGATATGGCACAATGTTTGGGTGAGCGTTTCCATGCCTATTTGGGTTATTCTTTGTTGCCAAGAAGTTCATCCCTTGGTTAGCCAGAGTTGCGACTTGTACATCGAGTAAAGAGATATCAATATGTTGGCCTTTGTTGATCTTGTCTTTTGCCATTAATGACGCTAATATGGCATTGCAAGAGTATAGTCCTGCCATTACATCTACTAACGCAACTCCTACCTTCATTGGGTCACCATCACTTTCTCCAGTTAAGCTCATCAGACCACCCTCACCTTGGATCATTGCATCATATCCAGCTCTATGAGATGAGGGTCCATTCTGTCCGAAACCTGTTATTGAGCAATAAACAATATCAGGGTTAACCTCCTTAATAGATTGATAGTCTAGTCCATATTTAACCAAGCCGCCTACCTTGAAGTTCTCTATAACGACGTCAGCATTTTTAATCAACTGCCTGATGATTTCTTGGCCCTTAGAATTATTTATGTCAATGGCGATAGATTTCTTGTTTCTGTTAGTGCAGTGATAATATGCAGACTGTGGCGGTTGATGTTTTGTTTTGTTTTTTATAAATGGTGGACCCCAGTATCGGGTTTCATCACCAGTGTATGGTCTCTCAATTTTAATAACATTTGCCCCAAAATCAGCCAACATTTGGGATGCCCATGGTCCAGCCAAGACCCTACTTAAATCGATAACTGTTATATTTTCAAGAGGGCCATGCATCAATAGAATGCTTGTATATTAGTAATTGCTCTACCAAGTATCAGGGCATGAACGTCATGCGTTCCTTCATAAGTATTCACAGCCTCAAGATTCATGACATGTCGTATAATACCGAATTCATCGTTTATACCATATGCACCAAGCATGTCTCGGGCTGTTCTTGCAATATCTAAAGCCTTGCCGCAGCTATTACGTTTCATCATGGAAATCAGTTCAACAGGGCATTGGTTGTTATCCATCAATCTGCCCATTTGCAGGCACCCCTGAATGGCGATAGCAATTTCTGTGTCCATATCTGCAAGCTTCTTTTGGATCAACTGATTTGCAGCTAAAGGTCGGTTAAATTGCTCCCTCCCTAGTGTATAGTTCCTTGCCGAATGAAAACAGAATTCAGCAGCTCCAATTGCCCCCCATGAGATTCCATATCGTGCCTTATTTAAACACCCAAAAGGGCCTTTAAGTCCTTCAACTTCAGGGAAAATGTTTTCTTCTGGTACGAAAACAGACTCCATAACTATTTCTCCAGTAACTGACGCTCTTAGAGAAAACTTTCCTTCAATCTTTGGAGCGGAAAGCCCTGGCATGTCTTTTTCCAGTATGAAGCCTCTTATAACACTATCCAGCTTTGCCCAAACCACAAATACATCGGCAATAGGTGAGTTGGTAATCCACATCTTGTTGCCAGTTAATTTGTATCCTCCATCTACCTTTTCAGCTTTTGTACTCATTGATGCAGGGTCACTTCCTGAGTTGGGCTCGGTTAAACCAAAACATCCTATCCATTCTCCTGAAATTAAGTTTGGCAAGTATTTAGATTTTTGTTTTTCACTGCCATAACTGAAGATTGGGTGAATTACTAGTGAGGACTGAACACTCATAGCGGAGCGATAACTGCTGTCAACTCGCTCAATCTCCCTTGCGATTAATCCATAGCTAACGTAGCTCACTTCACTGCCACCTTGACTTTCCGGAATAGTAGAGCCGAGAAGCCCGAGTTGACCAAGTTCAGTCATAATATTACGATCAAACTGTTCGTTGCGATTAGCCATTAATATTCTTGGAAGTAGATTCTCTTGGCAGTAGTTATGAGCAGTGTCACGAATTAATTTTTCTTCGCTCGATAGCTGACTTTCTAAAAAGAATGGGTCTTTCCAATCAAATAGGGTTAATTTGTCTGCCATTTACATATCTCCAAAATAGTCTTAACTAGTTGTGCTTAACATCAACAAATTATAATACATTAAGCAAATGTGAGAGTCAGAAGAAAAGATATAAAAATTTCATCATGCAAAAATGGATAAATAGTTCTTATGTGCGCTCAATCATTGATGATTAGTAGTGCTAATCATCAAACTGTCGGTTGTATAAGTTAGCGTATTCACCAGCCAATGACAACAACTCAGAGTGCGTACCTTGTTCGACTATTTCACCTTTATCTAGCACAATAATTCTGTCTGCTTTTTGGACTGTGCTTAGTCGATGAGCTATGATTATAGTGGTTCTATTTTTTTGCATAGATTCTAAGGCTTGTTGTACTTGTTTTTCAGTTGCTGAATCTAGGGATGATGTTGCCTCATCAAGGATAAGTATTGGACTATCTTTAGCAATAGCTCGGGCTATAGCGATCCGTTGTCGCTGACCTCCAGAAAGAGTTACACCGTCCTCTCCAATTTCAGTGTTGAACTGGTCATTAAGCTCTTTTATAAAGTCAAAGGAGTGTGACACTTTGGCAGCATCCTCAACCTGACTATCGCTCATAGTTTCAATTTGTCCTAAAGCAATGTTTCCTTTGACTGTGTCATTGAAGAGTTTTATATTCTGGTCAACGAAAGATATTTGTGAACGTAACGAATTAATCTCTAATTCACTTATATCTATACCATCAACTGTAATGTTCCCATGCGACGGATTATAAAAACGAGACAGCAGCTGAATGATTGTTGTCTTTCCACTTCCAGTTGAACCCACCAATGCAATTGTTTCACCAGCGTTAATTTCTAAGTTTATATTTTTGAGGGTTATGGTGTCATTGTTGTATCCAAATGAAACATCCTTAAACTTTATATCGCCTTTGGACCTTTTAAGTAAAGCCTTTCCACTATTAACTTCCTCCTCTTCATCAATCAAGCCGAATACACTCTCACCTGCAGCCATAGCCAGTTGTAAAGGTTTGTTAATGTTTACAAGGCTTTTGGCTGGCTTAACTAGCATACCCATAGCAGTAAAGAATGATAGAAACTCACCAGCACTCATATGCAAAATGGTAGAAGAAAAATACACTACACCTGCCAATGATAGGCCAATAAGTATATTAACCAATCCAGTATTTAGAGCTCCAGTCATATCAACCTTGAATCGTTGTTGCCTAATATTTGTTATTATCTGGCTAAACTTAGCACTCTCTTGTTTCTGGGCATGGTAGATCTTAACTAATGAGCTGCCAGAAATATTTTCATCTAGTAGGTGGGTCATTTTTCCCATAGAACTTTGCACATTGCGTGACGCTTTTCGCATACGGCCAGAAGACACTTGTACAATGAAATACACTAGTGGAAGTAGAATTATAAGGGTTAGACTTAGTTGCCAGTTTTTATAAAAAAGGTAACCAACCAAAATAACAACGCTCAACGATGACTTAATGAAAGCGAGCCAAATAGTTGATGCGGCAGCAGCAATCTGTTCAACATCAAAGGTAAGCTTTGAAAGAATTTTGCCGCTAGCATGTCGATCAAAGTAACTCTTAGGCAGCTTAATTAGTTTTGCGAACATATCAACCCTAAGGTCCATAATTACTTTGTTTGATACCCAAGAGCTTGTAGCGGTAGCTGTTATTGTGAAAACCGAACTAAGCACAATAACTACGAATATTGCAACGGCATAAAGAATTGCGGTCTCTGTGTCACGATTTTTGGCAAATAATTCGTCAACAATTCGACCGGTAATTTCAGGGATAGAACTTTCCAATGCTGTGGCAAAAACCATCATTACAGAAGTAAAGATTAACTTGCCAATATGCGCCTTTAGATAGATAAAAAGGCGAGAAATGAACTGCTTATACTGCATCAATAAATAATTGTTTTCAAGTGAAACATATTCTACACGATTAAGGTATCATAAGCATTTCAACTTTGTTACTTTTCATGCCGACAAAATATATTTTCATTACAGGTGGCGTGGTCTCCTCTCTAGGCAAAGGAATCGCAAGCGCCTCTCTGGCATCTATCCTTGAATCGCGCGGACTAAATGTCACTCTGCTTAAGCTTGACCCTTATATAAATGTTGACCCCGGGACAATGAGTCCGTTCCAGCACGGAGAAGTGTTTGTCACCTCAGATGGCGCTGAAACAGACTTAGACTTAGGGCACTATGAGCGCTTTGTTAGGATTCAGTTAGGCAAAAAGAACAACTTTACTGCTGGAAGGGTTTATGAGAATGTAATTAAGCGCGAAAGAAGAGGGGAGTACTTAGGCGCAACTGTTCAAATTATTCCGCACATTACTGATGAAATTAAAAGACTAACTATAGCTGGCGCAGAGGGTGCAGATGTTGCCTTAGTCGAGATCGGCGGTACAGTTGGAGATATTGAGTCGCTACCATTTATCGAATCAATCAGGCAGATGAGTTTAGAAGTTGGTCGCGATAATACTCTATTTATACATCTAACTCTTCTTCCATATATAAGAGTTGCAGGGGAGTTAAAGACCAAGCCTACACAGCACTCAGTAAAAGAGCTTAGGGGAATCGGTATACAGCCAGATATCTTAATCTGTAGATCAGAATTACCATTACCAGATTCAGAACGAAAAAAGATAGCCCTTTTTACGAACGTTGAGGAAGGCTCTGTTTTTTCATCCTTAGACGTTGATACCATATACAAAGTTCCACAAAGCCTTCACGAGCAGGGGCTTGATGATGTAGTTATAGACAAGCTATCGCTGAAATGCAAAAAGGCAACTGATTTGACCGATTGGAACAAAGTTATCTACAATATAGACAACCCTAAGAGCAGTGTAGATATAGCCATGGTGGGTAAGTATATGGATTTAACAGAATCATATAAGTCATTGTCTGAAGCCCTAATACATGCTAGCGCACATACACAAACTAAAGTAAATATCCATTACTTTGATTCTGAGGATATAGAAAAGAATGGTACCGACTGTTTAAATGAAATGAGCGCTATTCTCGTACCAGGTGGTTTCGGTAATAGGGGGGTTGAAGGAAAAATATCAACAGTTAGGTTTGCACGTGAGAACAACATTCCATACTTAGGAATTTGTCTAGGTTTACAGGTCGCTGTTATTGAGTATGCCAGAAACATTGCCAACATGAAAGAAGCAAACAGTACCGAGTTTAACGAAGATACTCCTTACCCAGTAGTCGGTTTAATTACAGAGTGGATGGATGAGAATGGAGGCGTACAACAAAGAGATAAAGACTCTGATCTTGGCGGAACAATGAGGCTTGGAGGGCAAGAGTGTGCACTGGTTGATGGCACAATCGCAAAAGGTATTTATGGGAAAGACGTTATAACGGAGCGTCATAGGCACAGGTATGAGGTTAATAACATGCTGATAGATATGGTAGAACAAGCAGGGCTAACAGTGTCAGGCAGATCTACTGACGGTACCTTAGTTGAAATGGTTGAGATAAAGGATCATCCATGGTTTGTGGCATGTCAATTTCATCCCGAGTTTACGTCATCACCTAGGGATGGGCACCCATTATTTGAAAGCTTTATTAAGGCTGCGAGTAAGGCCCACAATCTGATACTATCTTCTTAGTGTTTGAGAGTGTTTTGCAGTCTTGGGGGAGTGATGATTTTCCTATTAATTTCAAAGATGCCATAAAGTCCCTTAAATTAGGCACTATTCCATTATCTGATTGCTGTAATCACAGTGCCGTTATAGACGAAAGAAGTATTGATTCTGTAATATTATCTAGCAATGAAAATGAACACAATATTGAATTAAAATTGGGAATATTTTTTTGTGAGATATTGTCTGGAAGCTGCTGTAGTGATGACCCGTCGGTATCTATAACCAAAGAGAAATCTTACTGTGAAGTGGTCGCTATTTTGGATAAAAAAAGTGCAGAATTGAAGTTTATTAACGCTTAGACTTAGTAAACTTCATTAAACGTCTTCGCTTGTTTATTTGTCTTTCAGTTAGTGTATTCTTTTTGCCCTTGAAAGGGTTCTCCCCGCTCCTGTATTCAAACTTAATTGGAGTATTTGTAAGTCTTAACTCTCTTATGAATAGATTTTTTAGGTAACGTTCGTAGGCATTAGGGACACTATCAAGGTGGTTTCCATGAAGTGTAAATGTTGGTGGAAAGGTGTCAGTCTGGTTTATGTATTTTATTTTTAATCTTCTCCCTTTCACTGGTGGGGGTTGGTGGCCCTGGTTAGCTTTTTCTAGTATCTTATTTAAGAGAGAAGTAGGGTACTTTCCTCCTGCACTCGCGAATGACTTTTTTATTGGTTCGAAAAGTTTCCCTACACCAGAGCCGTGGAGGGCAGAAATGAAGTGTACGCTGGCATAATTTACAAATGAAAGCTTTATATCAAGTTTACGTTTAACTTCTTGTTTCTGGTAATCATCTAGACCGTCCCACTTATTTATAACTATAAGCAGTGCTCTCCCCTTGTCAGCTATCATTCCTAAAAGTGTAGCGTCTTGCTCTGTCACCCCTTCGCTCGCATCTAGAACCAGTATTGCTACGTGCGATTTTTCTAGTGAGTCGATGGCCTTTATTATTGAAAATTTTTCTATTTTATGGTTAGTACTTCGCTTTCTTCTGATACCTGCAGTATCAATTAAGGTGTATTTTTGTCCTTCACGTTCGAAGGGAATATATATGCTATCTCGTGTTGTTCCAGGTAAATCAAGTGCAAGGACTCGTTCCTCTCCTAAAATCCTGTTTATTAAAGTTGATTTACCTACATTTGGTCTTCCCAGTACGGCAACAGATATCCCTTGAATGTCTTCCTCTAGGTCTACAGTAAATTTTGGCAGGATTGGTAAAGTTTTCTGAATTAGGTCCTCTATGCCTTGTCCATGCTCTGCTGAAATTAAGACAGGGTCACCCAAACCAAGCTCGTAAAACTCGGCAGACATTTCAGGTTTCAAACCTTCTGCTTTGTTACAAACCAGTATAATATTTTTCTTCAACCTTCTTAGTTGCGACGATATCTCTAAATCAAGTCCAGTAATGCCGTCCCTGGCACTCAATATAAAATAGATTACATCTGACTCTTCTAAGGCGCTAAGGACTTGCCCATGTATACCGCTATCAATCAGACTGTCTTCGTTTGTAAGTCCTCCAGTATCAATTATGGTGCATGACACGTCATCATCTAGCAAAGCTTCGGCATATTGGCGGTCACGAGTAAGTCCTTCAAAATCTGATACCAGTGCTTGTCTAGACCTGCTCAATCTATTGAATAGGGTGGACTTACCAACGTTAGGCCGCCCAACTAATGAAATAATAGGATAGCCCATAATTTGAAAATGATTTAATTAAGATCGTCTAATTTAATCTTAATTAAATTTAGAATATCGGATTCTGAAGAAGTTCTTTCTATCGCTTTTTTGTAGCTCTGTTTGGCTAGATTGTTGTCACCTTTAGCCAGGTATATGTCGCCTCTGGTGTGGCTATATACACCCTCAAATTCACCCTCATTAGTGATATCTAAAGCACTTATAGCATCATCGTAACTCCCTAACTGAAGATAAATATTTGCTGACCTTATTCGCGAAATATGTTTCACAAAATCATTTCCAGAGTCGTAAAGAGGGGTTAGATACCCTAACGCAATTTTGTATTTTTCTTGTTCAACAGAGTGCTTTGCCATCATAAGTGACGCTTGGTCTGCGTAATCGGTGTCTGAATAGTTATTTTGTAGTTCCTCAAATGCGCTCAGGTTTTCAGGACTTGAGACTACAGATAAATAGTATGTTCTAGCCTGTATTGACTGATCTTTTTGATAGTTTTGGTATGCCCCCCAACCCCAAATAGCGGCAAATCCAAGAGCTATGCCGGTAACAATTTGCATACCGTTTTCTTTGACCCACTTCTTTACCTGTTCAACCTGTTCTTCTTCTGTTTTAGTTACCTGAATAAAATTTTTCATAAGTTTTCCTTAAAATATTGGACTAGATTTTCTGGGTTAATTGTAGTTTGCTTTCCTTGACCCTTCAAAGGCTTGATGCTCACCTGATTATTGCTAATCTCGTCATTACCTATAATCAAAGCATAATCTGCATCAGCCTTGTTAGCCCTTTTTAATTGATTTTTTAAGTTTCCAATTGAGATGTCATTATAAAGTATTACTTCTGGTAGTTCCTTGTGTAAATCTTCTGCCATCTTCATTGATAATAGTTGTGCTTCGTTACCCATAGATACAATGTATATAGAAGAAGTTTTGGATAAATCTACACCTTGCTGTTGTAATAATAGGATTATCCTTTCAATCCCGATAGCAAAGCCAATGCCTGGTGTTGGGGTTCCTCCCATAGTTTCAACTAGCCCATCATACCTTCCTCCAGCACAAATAGCTCCTTGCGAACCAAGATCATTGGTGGTCCATTCAAATACAGTTCTGTTGTAATAGTCTAACCCTCTGACTAGTTTGTGATCTACGTGGTATGGGATGTTGAGATAGTTCAGGTAGCTCTTAAATTCATCAAAATGCTGTATTGATTCATCATCCAAATGATCTATTAATTTTGGGGATCCGTTTATTACGGACTGCATATCAGTATTCTTACTGTCCAGTATTCTTAGTGGGTTTGTTTTTAGTCTTCTATGGCTGTCTTCATCAAGCTTGTCATAATTATCATTTAAATAACTTGAAAGTATGTCTTTATAATTACTTCTAGAATCAGCAGATCCCAAGGTATTTATATTTAAAGTTACATTTTTTAGTCCTAGTCTATCCCAAAGAGAGTGAGTCATCGCCATGAGTTCAGCATCAATTTTTGATTTGTCAGCACCAAAAATTTCAACACCTATCTGGTGGAATTGGCGATATCTACCCTTCTGAGGGCGTTCGTGCCTAAACATTGGTCCACGATAAAAGACCTTTTGGATTCCTTCTCTAGGTAAATTGTGTTCAATCATTGCTCTAACACAGCCAGCAGTGCCCTCAGGTCTGAGGCTAAGGGACTCTCCATTGTTTTCTTTCCATGTATACATCTCCTTTTCAACAATATCGGTTGCCTCTCCAATTGCACGGCAAAAGGTGTCAGTTTTTTCAACTATTGGTGTGCGAATAAATTTATAGCCGTAAGAATTAAACAGTTCCGACATGGTTTTTTCTACGAAAACCCATAAGTTTGATTCTGCCGGAAGAAGGTCGTTCATGCCGCGAACAGCTTTAATATTGTTAGACATATATTAATATTGAAATGTTAATAAGCTCATTTTACCAATTAAACTAGATTATTTGTTCAATGAAGAGAACTTAAGTAGTTGTATTTGTGTTTATCTAGCTGAAATCTTAATAAGTTTATCGTAACTATAGTAAACCAGAGTAAAAACAAAGGTTGCGAGTATAACCCTAAAACCAATCAGTACATATATATTGGCGCCAAAAATAACAAAAATTAATGGGTCTTCAATCATTGCATGTGCGATCATTAAGAAACAGCATATAGACAGTATTTGTTTTTTTGTGAGATATTTAGCCTCTTTAAGTAGTATTGCCGAGCCAAAGGTTATTCCAAGAAGTGTGCCAGTGGTTAGTGATATTATGGGACTCATATTGTGATCAAAACTCTGAATAAAACTTAGACTTTTTATTAGTTGATTTAGGAACAACGCAAAGCTTACAACAACGATAATTTCAGCAATTAATATCAGGCTATTTGCTATTGTAGTATATGCAAAGTCAAAGAAGCTAGCGTTTTCTACTAATGCTATAGGGTTTATCATTTGTTTCACGTAATTTGGATCAGAAAAAAGTAGCTCTGGAGGTATAAATTGTAGTGGCAATATTACTATGTAAGCCATACAGAGCCTAAATATAATAGAAAATTTCCAGCTAATTCCTAACTTATTCAGAATGGCAGATTCAATCGGAAGCGAATGAGCAACACCCAAAAAAAGACCTAGCACTGTCCATTCATATACACTCAATCCCATTGATGCTCCAACTGCTATAGCTCCATACAAATGAAAAAGCAAACCTATAGCTATAGGTAGTGCAGATTTGTCAGGCAAGTTTAGTATTTCACTTATCGGCTCAAAAATAAATGAAACGCTCTGTATTAGGTCTAGATACAGTAATAATTCAGCTAGAAAATAATATGGCAATATAATTTTTACAATTATTTTTGAGGTGTTTAGACAGGATGAGAAGTAATCCCTTTTATCAAAAATTAGCACAACAAAGCTACTGATTTATAATGCCACTAGGGACATGCCCTGTTGGGACATACTGGGATGCTGACTCACAGTGTTGGTGTTGGTCATCAAAAAATATATCAGCACCAAACTCTTTTAAGAATACACCTTTGTCAAGTCCGCCTAGAAAAAACGATTCATCAATCCGTATACCCCATTGCCTCATAGTATGAATTACACGCTTGTGGGAAGGGGCAGACCTTGCAGTTACTAGAGCAGTCCTTATGGGGTTATTTTTTTCAGGGAAGGCTGACTGTATTTTCTGTAAAGAAACTAAGAAACTTTTAAAGGGTCCAGCTTTTAGCTCAACACCAGCGTATCGGTTTTCGCTTTCAGCAAAAGCCTCCAAACCTTTTTCTTGAAATATTCTTTCAGCCTCATCAGAAAATATGACCGCATCTCCATCGAACGCTATTCTTAACTGTGTTTCATTATTGTTAGCCAAACTAGATCCTACAATTGAAGCAGCTGCGTAGCCGGACTCTAACGCCTTTTGAACGTCTACATAGTTACTAGATAGAAATAAATCTGCCTCGAATGCGCCAACAAAAGGGTGCGTACTTTCTCCTCTTGTGAACGCTGCTCTGGTTATGTTTAATTCGTAATGCTCTATCGAGTTAAAAATTCTTAGACCCGTATCCGCACTGTTTCTTGAAAGAAGTATTACATCTATTGGGGTTATTTCACTATTAAGAGCTAATAATTTTTTTACTAACGAGAAGCCTACCCCTGGCTCCAAGACGACATTCTCATTTTCCTCCTGATGTTTCGCATAGGCCTTAACTCCATGCTCTTTATATATTTTGTGTGACTCGTCAAGATTAAAGAGGGCCCTTGAGGAAATAGCAATAACTAGCTTTTGTGGTGATTTATTTGCCATATAAAAAATTAATTAACAAAAAGTTTCCCAATTCTGTCTTTCGTATTTTGATGAACAGTATTCTAGCCATCTTTGTAAAAACACATTAAGTTCCCATTGTATATCCATATCTGAGCATTGTGACAGAAAAGGATGATTCTTATTCATTACATGTTCATTACAAATAGATATAGCTTCAACTAATCTGGCATCAAAAAACACTTTAAATTTAAGATCCGGTCTACAAACTAGCCCATTGCCAGACTTAAGTTTATGGGTGAGGGTATATATAGAAGTGTAAGGCGACTTACTTTCAACAAACAAGTAAAGATTATTCTCTCCATTTTGACGCAGTACGTGGTTTTCTTGGAGTAATTCAAGGGGCGGTATAAGTTTTGATAGCTTTATATAGTTAGACTCAAACAAATCAGAAACTTCATTATAGGTTTTAGGAAGCTGTTGATTGTATAAAGATCTAATCAAATCTAGTTCGGTCATTATAGCCATCGCGTTCTGTATTCAAATTTACCATTATTGTGAAGTGAATACTGATTAAAGCCAACCCCTTTGTCATCGTTAAACTGTAATGCAGTTGAGGGACAAGAAATTAGTTTGATATTGTTATGTTCGAATTCAGAAGATTGATGAGCATGACCCCAAAGTATTGCCTTAATGTTTTTGTTTCTATCCACGACTTCCATAAAGTCATCCATATTTTGTAAAGACAATGAGTCATCCCATTCACTACACATAGGGACAGGGGGGTGATGAATTATTACTATATTATATTTTGCTTTAGACAGTCTAAGAGTGTCGTCAATTATTTGTAACTCTTCATCACTAAGTAGACCACTAATTTGGTTGTTTTGTTTAGAGTAGGCACTGACAACTCCCCAATCGCCAAAACGTAACTCACGCACTAAGTTGTTTTCAAACTCAGTTATTAAATTATCAGTGTCGTCATGATTACCTGGCAGTACAACAATATCTGCATCTAACTTGATGAGTTGTTTGCTTATAAACCTATATGATCCAAGTGTACCGTTATGAGCAAGGTCTCCAGTTATTAAGAGGCCATCAATTTCTCTACCCAATATGTCATCAATAATTAAAGACAAATTTTGTTGAGTATTTATCCCCATAACTATTGGTGTATCATCAATATGACAATCGCTAATCTGTATAAGAGTTTTCATAAAGGGGGGCATTGTTTGTTTGTAGATGAATATCAATACTGAGTATTAGTATATTCAGGCAGTTAATGTAGTACTTAGAATGGCTCCTGATCAAAATTGGCTAAGTTGTTAAGGTAAGCCGTATCCATTTGTTCGTCAGTAACATCATGTAGTTGGTCGTCAAAAGCCAGGTCTTCAAATCTTGCGTATTCTCCTACGAATGCCAGTTTTACATTTCCTGTAGGGCCATTCCTATGTTTAGCTATTTTGAGGTCGGCTTTACCAATTTCTTCAGGATTTGAATAATTGTCATCATGATATTGTTGGTCACGGTAAATGAAGCAGATTATATCTGCATCCTGCTCAATAGAGCCGGACTCACGTAGATCAGACATCTGCGGCATACGCCCCTTTCCACCTTTAGGGCGAGATTCTACCCCTCGATTTAGTTGCGATATTGCAATAACTGGCACGTTGATTTCTTTGGCTAGCGCTTTTAGGGATCGGGATATTTCAGATATCTCTTGCACTCTATTTTCACTTTTTCCGTATACAGTCATCAGCTGGAGGTAGTCAACCATTACCAACGACAAGTCGGGGTATTTCCTCTTAAGCCTACGACACTTAGCCCTGATCTCTGTTGGAGTTATTGATGGGCTCTCATCAATGAGAATAATGTTCTCTTCTAGAGCCCTAACAGCATGATTGAAGCTGTTCCAATCAGTTTCTGTCATTGAACCATCCCTGAGTTTTGATCCTTCAATGTGACCGAAGGAAGATATCATCCTCATTACCAACTGTTCTGTCGGCATTTCAAGTGAAAAAACAGCAACAGGTTTTGGATTTGCACTAGTTATAGCAACATGTTCAATAATATTCATTGAGAAAGCAGTTTTACCCATAGATGGTCTACCTGCAACTATTATCAGGTCACCATTTTGCAACCCAGAGGTCAGCTTGTCTAAATTAGTAAACCCGGTCTCCAATCCAGTAACCCCCATAGACTCTTGCATTTCTTGGACACGGCTTACCACGTCCTTAATGATATCCTTAACATTTACAATATCATTTTTCTTGCGACTTATTTGTTCAGCAATTTCAAAAATTTTTTTCTCAGACAGATCTATGAGCTCCTGAACTTCAATGTTTTTTGGGTTATAAGCTTTGTCAGCTATTTCCTGACTGACAGATATAAGTTGTCTATAAACAGACAGTTCACGTACATGTTTTGCGTAAGCCTCTATATTAGATATGCTTGGTGTTTTTTCGGCTATGCTTGCAAGGTATTGAAAGCCACCTATGGTTTCCTCGTCCCCCGTTTTTTTGACCTGTTCTTTAACAGTAAGGATATCTGCCGGCTTACCGTGGTCAAGTAGTAAAACGATTGCACTGAAAATAATTTGATGGGAGGGGTTATAAAAATCAGACTCCACAAGTATGTCAGCTACATTGTCCCATCCATCATTGTGCAAAAGCAAACCACCAAGAACAGATTGCTCTGAGTCTATGGAACTTGGTGGAATTTTTGCGTTTTCAATATCCATTAACTAATTTTAGCGTTAAAAAAACCCTCGTGAGAGGGTTTTAATTTTACGCATGTTTTAGTTGGCTTAATAGCTCATTCTTTATCTCCCTCTGAGGCTACAACTATAACTTTAATGTTAACAACAATGTCAGTGTGAAGAGCTACACTGACTTGATACTCCCCAACATGGTGGATGGCATCTGACATGTTAACGTCTCTCTTTTCAACCTCGTGCCCCATAGAAGCAAGACTAGAAACAATGTCTGCTGCACTAACCGATCCATAAAGTTTGCCTTCCTCACTAGCGTTTGCAGTTATTGTGCAAACGATATCAATCATTGCTGCCTCAAGTGTTTGAGCGGTAGACAATATGTCAGCTTCTCTTGCTACTAATTCAGCTTTAATGAGCTCGAATTCTGCAAGGTTAGCCTTTGTGGCAGGTTTTGCTTTTCCTTTAGGTATCAAATAGTTACGTGCGTAACCGGATTTAACGTTTGCTACGTCACCTAAGTTACCTAATTTTTGGTTTTTTTCTAATAAAATTACTTGCATTATTGGCTCCTATTTCTTATGTTTATCTGTGTAAGGAATCAATGCTAAGAATCTAGCCCTTTTAACTGCCGTAGTTAATTGGCGCTGAAATTTTGCACAAGTGCCTGTCATTCTTGAAGGGGTTATCTTGCCACCCTCGTCAATATTTTTAAGAAGTATGTCAATATCTTTATAGTCAATCTCTTTAACGCCACTTGCCGTGAAACGACAAAACTGGTTGATTTTGATAAGTGGTTTACGTTTTCTCTTTTTCATCTGCTTAGCCATTACTGACCTCCTTCTCATTTTCTTTTCCTGCGACCATAATAGAAGGCCCAGTTATTGCTTCATTTTTTGAAATAATTAGATTTCTTAAGATGGCATCGTTAAAACGGAAATTATAATTTAGTTTGTCGAGGGTGTCTTTATCGCACTCAATATTTAGCATCAGGTAATGAGCCTTGTAAATTTTCTTGATAGGGTATGCTAGGTGTTTTCTACCCCAGTCCTCTTCTCTGTGGATGTTTCCGCCACTAGATGTGATAATTTCTTTGTACTTTTCGATCATTGTAGCTACCTGACTTGATTGGTCAGGATGCACAATTAGTGTGATCTCATAATGTCTCATGAGTTATATCTCCTTATGGTTATATTAAAATAGCTTGGGACACCGCGCCCTCAAGCAAGGAAGTGGGTATTTTATACTAATTTATTAATATTAACAATTATTTAGAACCTGTTTTGATAGGATGGACAGGGGAAATGTTTATTTTTATGAACGTAATTGAAATGTATTTTGTTTTAATAAACGTAACGGGCGTATGATTTTGCTAAAATCTAGGTAACTTATTAGTTAATATTAACGGTTTGACTAAAAAATATTCATTTACTAGGTGGCTTAAATATCTAACATTAGTTAATGTTTTGTTTTTTTCTTTGTACTTAATTTACCTAGGAAATACTGTGGTGTCTACCTTCTCGATACCGATACCGAATGAGAATAATGCCATAAATTATAAGCAGCAGAGTACAGATTTAGTAAACATGTTACTGATAACTGAGGACCAGTCATTTTTCCAGCATCATGGAGTGGACTTTAAAGAGATTTACAGAGTTCTTAGTGAATATGTTCTATACAAAAAACCAATTAGAGGTGCAAGCACTATAACCCAACAGTTAATAAAAAATACTTTACTAACAAGAGAACAGACATTGACTCGTAAGTTTAACGAGGTCATTATGGCTCTACTTCTAGAGCTGTCATTCGATAAGGAGTTTATATTGAATAGATACATGAATACGGTTTATTTAGGACAGAGTGTGGACGGCGCTGTTTATGGTTTTGCTAATGCTTCCGAGTTTTACTTCAATAAAACAGTTAAATTGTTATCTATAGAGGAGATGGCAACCCTTGTAGCGCTTTTAAAAGGTCCTAGCTACTATAACCCTGAAAAGCACCCAGAGAGATTAAATAAAAGAATGAAATTAGTACTATCATTGTTTTATAAATATAAGAAAATTGTCCCTTAAATCATTACAATTTATTTCAACCAATGAATTTACTTGCCATCGATACATGTACAGAGGTTTGTTCAGTCAGCTTGCTTCTAGACAATAAAAAAATAGACCGCTTTGTTGAGGGGGTAGAAAAAAGCTCAAGCCTTATTCTTCCGCTTTGTGACGAGGTATTCGATGAGGCAAATATTTTGCCTAAAGATTTGGATGGAGTGTTATACACTCGTGGTCCCGGGTCCTTCACTGGGGTGAGGATGTGTACAGCTGTAGTTCAGGGTATCTCGTTTGCCCACAATATACCTACTCTAGGACTTTCAACGCTAGAAGTTATCGGCTATGGGGCAAGTAAAAAATATAACAAAGATAAAGTCGCAATAGCGCTCGATGCTAGGATGGGAGAAGTTTATTGGGCATATTATATTAATAATAAAATTCACAATGAAAGCTTAAAAAAACCAAACGAGGTCGACAGTCTGGGTGCCGAGTATATAGGTGTTGGAACTGGCTGGGGGGCTTACGAAGAGTTGTCATTTCATAGTGGAGTAAATGATTTCATTTCAGAGTGCCACCCACAGGCAACTAATCTGATTGATTTAGCTCTAGAGTATATAGATCGTGGCGTTAAAATGACGTTTGATATTGCTATGCCGGTTTATTTACGTAACAATGTTGCCCACAAATCATTAAAATGAAAATCTTTTCATTATTTAACTAATTATGTGGAAATGGATACAGGCGTTTGCCTCACCTCAAAATTTTTACGTAACATCTAAAAAAATTATTCCATGGTTTTTATACCCCTGCATAGCTTTATGTGTAGTCGGAGTATATGGGGCTCTTTTCGTTGTTCCTCCAGACTATCAGCAAGGAGAGACATATAGAATCATGTTTGTACACGTTCCTAGTGCATCTATGAGTATGTTTGTTTATTTTATTATGGCGGTCGCTAGCGGGATTGGACTGATATGGCAAATAAAGCTTGCGAATGTTGTTGCGAAGGTTTCTGCTCCTATTGGTGCAAGCTTTACATTTTTGGCATTACTAACTGGCGCTGTTTGGGGTAAACCTATGTGGGGTACTTGGTGGGTTTGGGATGCAAGACTAACATCCGAGTTAGTGCTGTTATTTTTATATCTAGCATATATGTCACTAGGTAACGCTTTTGACAATCCAAAAACCGCATCTAAGGCAAGCGCAATTCTAGCTATAGTTGGGCTTATTAATCTTCCTATTATAAAGTACTCAGTAGAGTGGTGGAATACTCTACACCAGGGTGCGTCCATTAGTACCGTTGAAAAAATCTCAAAACCTGCAATTGATGGCTCAATGATATGGCCATTGTTTGTTATGTTTGTTGCATTCGGATTAATGTATGGGGCTTTGATGCTTATGAGGGCGCGAGACGAAATGTTAATTAGGGAGCAGAATACACGCTGGGTCAAATCTATTTTTAAGGAGGCTCCATAATGGATTTTGTAGAATACTTTTCTTTTCTGCCTTATGGTAAAAATGCTTTTTATATTTGGTTTTCTTATCTTTCAGTGTTTATAGTTATCGCTGTTTTGTTCATACGTACAAGAAGTATCCGAAAAAATATAGTGTCGCAGCTTAGAGTTAAGTATTCAAGAGATGATTAAAACTAATGACTAAAAGACAGAATAGAATGGTTTTTGTTGCTCTATTAATAGCTGGAGCTATATTAGCCATTTACTTGCTTTTACAAGCTCTCGGTAGTAACACTAATTACTTCTTCTCGCCTACAGAAGTTGTACAAGGTAAGGCCCCAATCGGCAAAAGTTTTCGCCTTGGAGGGTTAGTTGTAGACGGTTCAGTTAAGCGTGAAGGCATGAAGGTAAACTTCGATGTTACTGATAACACTAACTCTTTTAGTATTGAATATGTTGGCATATTGCCAGACTTGTTCAGAGAGGGCCAAGGAATAATTACTACCGGATCTCTTTCAAGGGGAACATTTGTTGCAACAGAAGTTTTGGCCAAGCATGATGAAAATTATATGCCGCCAGAGGTTGCCGATGCTTTAAAAAACTCAAGCAATAAATAATGAATAAGTTTATCCCGCTGATTTTTTTTGTGGTGCTTGCTGTTTTTTTATATATAGGTTTGGGTCTTGATTCAAGAAAATTACCTTCACCTTTAATTGGAAAGAAGTTCCCTAGCCAAGTGGTGGAAGATTTCAATACTGGAGAAACTTACAATGTTCAAGATACTTTAATAGGAAATATATCTCTAGTGAATGTTTGGGCTTCATGGTGCGTTACCTGTAGGGCTGAGCATGAAATGCTTAATAAAATTGCAAAAACTGACACTCTTAATATGATTGGAATAAACTACAAGGATACCAAAAAGGATGCCTACCGATATTTAGACATATTGAGTAACCCTTATGACAATATTATTTTTGACCAGTCAGGCAAATTAGGTCTAGAGTTAGGGGTTTACGCAACCCCTGAGACATTCATAGTTGATCAGTATGGATTCATAAAGTACAAAAGGATTGGGGAGATGACACAGAAGATTTGGCAAGAAGAGGTTTTGCCAATAGTTAACAATTTAAATAATAGCTAGAAATGAGTTCTAATTGTTTATAATTAACCTTGACAGTAAAGGCATATAATGGATAATTAAGTTAAGACCTTTACATTGATTTAGGTTTTATAATAACTTAATAATTACCCAACTAGAGGAGAAATAAATAATGAATAAATCAGATTTAGTAGCTTCTATTGCAGAAAGTACAGGATTAACAAAGGCAGACTCAGCTAGAGCTTTGGATGCAACCACTAGTTCAATTACATCTGCCCTTGTGAGCGGAGATAGTGTAGCGATAACTGGCTTTGGAAGTTTCTTAGTAAGGGACCGAGCAGCTCGCACTGG
>DQME01000099.1 GCA_015659815.1 Gammaproteobacteria bacterium
CATTACTTTTTATTATTGAGTTTTTTCGTGAAATTCTTTTAGGCGGGATTAAAACTATCGTCGCTTTTACAAGCTGGGATTGGTCGACTGAAAATAAGTGGGCTCGTTGGCCTGCACTACCATGGACTGTTGTTGCTGCTACCGTAATAATGATAGGTTATGCGCTAAAGGGATGGAAACTTGCTTTATTGGCTGCTGTTTCGACACTATATATTGCAATTTTTGGTCAATGGGAGCCTGCCATGATGACGCTTTCACTGATACTGGTTGCAGCACCAATTTCTTTTATTTCTGGCTTGCTTTTAGGGGTTATGGCGTACAAGAATAGAACAACTGAAAAAGTATTGGCGCCTATACTTAATATATCACAAACTATGCCACATTTTTCTTATTTGATTCCTGTGGGAGTGTTTTTTGGAATTGGAGATCATGCTGGTGCGATTGCTACTATAATTTTTGCAACCCCTCCAATGATTCGACTTACTCTTTTAGGCCTTAAAAGGGTGTCTCCAGAAGTTGTGGAGGCAGGCATGATGAGCGGTTGCAATAATAATCAACTTTTATTTAAAGTACTGATTCCATCAGCAAGATACGATATTTTAATTGGTGTTAACCAGGTAATCATGCAGTGCTTAGCTATGGCTGTAATTTCATCTTTTATCGGCGCCAAGGGTTTGGGTTGGAACCTATTGCTCGCAATTAATAATCTTTGGGTAGGGGTTGCTCTCGAGTTAGGAATTTGCATTGTCCTGATTGCTGTTGTTTTGGATAAATTTTCTTTAGCTTGGGCTAACAAACAAACAGATTATTTTGCTGAACTCCCCTTTATGCAGCGCCATAAATATCCTTTATTATTTCTTGTTATTCTGTTTATAGGTATTGTGTTGTCATACATTGGTACTTTTATTTTTAAGGAGGGATTTAATTATTTATATTTAATTCCGCACAACAAAGGCCTTAGTACTGCTAGCTATTTGCAGGACGGCATTGACTGGTTTTTAGAAACTTTTTTCTGGAGTTTGCAAGGCTTTAATAAGTGGTTAATTGTAGATGTTTTATTACCAATGAAAGCTGCATATCTATCTATGCCAGTTGTGGCAACTTTTACGTTGGTAATGGGTGTTGGCTATATTGTCGGCGGCATTAGATCTTCACTTGTTGTTGGTGGGTTTATGTTATTTATTGCCCTTACAGAGTGGTGGGATAGGGCTCTAATAACATCCTATACTGCCACTGTTGCAGTTATTGTGTCTAGTGTTATAGGGATAACTGTTGGCTCGTTATCTGCTAGAAACGCACGAGCTAGTAAAATAATTTTATTGGTTTGTGATACCTTTCAAACCCTTCCTTCTTTCATTTACCTAATACCAGTGATTATACTATTTGGCATAACTGACACCTCTGTGGTGATTGCGATGATTGTATATGCAACTGTTCCAGCTACCCGCTTCACAATTGAAGGCTTAAGGAGTGTGCCAGAATCTTTACAAGACGCAGGCTCTATGTCAGGCGTTAGTAGTCTACAGAGGTGGCTTAAAATTGAGTTACCTCTGGCCTTTCCTCATATTATGTTGGGCTTGAACCAGACTGTCATTTATGCATTGTTTATGGTAGTAATTGGGGCTTTGATTGGTACCGAAGGTTTGGGACAAGGGATCTTGGAATCATTATCAAATAAACAAGGCATTGGTAAAGGACTTATACTAGGATTTTGTATTGCCTTTATTGGACTTGCGGTAGATCATTTGGTTAATACTTGGGCAAAAAAACGCAAAGAAGATTTAGGGATAGTGTAGGTAGAATTATTTATATAGTGAATTTATTTTCGATAGAGTTAAATAGGTCTTGTTATGTATGAGCACTTGCAGTACGGGTTAGCCACAGCCAACCATATCAATCTAATTGAATTCAATGTATTATGAATATATATAAATAACATTATTTTTGTCATAGGTATTATAAAATCTTTTGGTTAATTATTATTTAGGAAAGGGGGGGAAGTATAAATGAATAAAAGAGTAGCAATAATAGGTGCTGGGCCTTCCGGATTAGCCCAACTTAGGGCCTTTAAGTCGGCTGATAGTAAGGGCGAAGATGTGCCTGAAATAGTATGCTTTGAAAAGCAAGGGGACTGGGGCGGTTTGTGGAATTATAGCTGGAGAACTGGTTTGGACGAGCATGGAGAAATCGCTCACAGTAGTATGTATCGATACTTATGGTCAAATGGTCCAAAAGAGTGCCTAGAGTTTGCAGATTATTATTTCGAAGAACATTTTGATCGTCCAATAGCATCTTATCCCCCAAGGGAAGTTCTGTTTGACTATATTCAGGGGAGAGTAATTAAGGCAGGCGTTAGAGATAAGATTAGGTTTAATACATCTGTAAGGGATGTGTCTTTTAGTGATGACACAAAAATGTTCACCGTTAGAGTTCATGATCTTGAAAATAATAAAGCCTATACTGAAGAGTTTGACTACGTAGTAGTAGCATCTGGTCACTTTTCAACACCAAACGTTCCAGAGTATGAAGGGTTTAGTCATTTCAACGGCAGGATTCTGCATGCACACGACTTTAGGGATGCTCTTGAGTTTAAAGGGAAAGATATTCTTGTGGTTGGTAGTAGTTATTCTGCAGAGGATATTGGCTCACAATGCTATAAGTATGGCGCTAAATCTATTACTAGTAGTTATAGAACGGCCCCAATGGGCTTCAAGTGGCCAGATAACTGGGACGAGAAGCCTGCTATTGTTAAAGTTGATGGTAGTACTGTATATTTTGTTGATGGTAGTTCAAAGGACGTTGATGCTATTATTCTGTGTACTGGTTATGTGCATCATTTCCCATTTCTACCAGACTCGCTGCGTTTAGAAACAAAAAATATTTTGTATCCATTGGACATGTACAAGGGTGTTGTTTGGGAACAAAATCCACAACTAATGTATCTAGGTATGCAAGATCAATGGTACACATTCAATATGTTTGATGCTCAGGCATGGTATGCAAGAGACGTAATTCTAGGAAAAATTAAACTCCCCTCTTTCGATGATATGAAAGAACATACTAGAGAGTGGCATGCGCTGGAAACAGCTGATCCAAGTGTTGCATATGCATATAAATTCCAAGGTGACTACATACAAATGTTAATAGATGAGACTGATTATCCAAATTTTGATATCGAAGGCATGAGGCTCACATTCCTGGATTGGAAGAACAATAAGAAAGAAGATATCATGGCATTTAGAAATAAATCCCATAAATCTTTGATGACTGGAACTCAGTCGCCCCCGCATCATACTTCATGGATTGATGCATTGGATGATTCGCTTGAATCTTATTTAGATATATAAAAAAAATATAAAATGAAAATAATTGATGGAAAAAAAATCGCTGAAAGCCTAAGGGCAGATATTGCAAAGGAAGTGAAAGGATTTACTCGCCCTCCTGGGCTTGCTGTTATATTGGTTGGTCATGATCCGGCATCTGAGGTTTATGTTAGAAATAAAACAAAGGCGTGTGTCGAGGTCGGATTTTATTCTGACCAGTTACACAAGTCTGCAAATATTACCCAGGAAGAATTAATATCTGAAATTAATCGCTTAAATGACCATAAAACGATAGACGGCATCTTGGTACAATTGCCTTTGCCAAAGCATATTGATGAAAACGCTGTAATTGATGCTATTCTGCCCGAAAAAGACGTCGATGGTTTTAGTAGCGAAAATATTGGTAAATTGATGCAAAACAAGCCGTTCATTAGACCATGTACTCCTAAAGGCGTTATAACAATGTTGGGCTCAATAAACTACAACCTCAAGGGCAAGCACTGTGTTATTGTTGGTGCATCAAATATAGTTGGCAGGCCTATGGCAATGGAGTTACTAAATTTAGATGCTACAGTTACAATTTGCAATTCATCTACTAAAGACATCAAACAAAAAGCAAAAAGCGCAGATGTTATTATTGCTGCTGCAGGGGTGCCACACCTTGTCAATGCTGACTGGGTTAAAGAGGGAGCAGTAATAATTGATGTGGGCATTAACAGGCTTGATAACGGCAAGCTTGCAGGCGATGTTGACTTTGAGTCAGTAAAGAGCAAGGTTAGTGCTATTAGCCCAGTGCCGGGCGGTGTTGGACCAATGACTATAGCTATATTATTAGAAAATACTGTTACAGCATATAAGGCCAGAATATAAGGCCTTGCTAGTAGACTATAAGCGTATAGCTATATTTTTTGTGCGCACATAGTTGTAGAGGGCCTCGGTACCTTTTTCTCTACCAAATCCGGATTTTTTTATTCCACCAAACGGTGTTGCCATACCGCCAGCAAACCACTCATTAACGAACACTTGACCGGACTTTAAGGCGCTTGCAGTTCTGTGCGCCCTAGATAAGTTTTTGGTGAACACTCCTGAGACTAGGCCGAACTCAGTGCCGTTAGCAATTTGGATCGCCTCATCCTCTGTTTTGAAGGTCATAACACATAAGACTGGACCAAATATTTCCTCCTGCGCAATGTAGGATCCAGGTTTTACATTACTCAATATAGTTGGAGACATAAAGTGCCCTGTACGATCCAAGCGTTTACCTCCAGTTACTAACTTTGCTCCTTCGGATATGGCTCTTTCAATTTTATTTTCAATTTCCTTTAACTGCTTTTCTGAGATGATAGGGGTCAAGTCGGGGTTGTCAAGGCCATGCCCAATAACTAAACTTTCGGAAAGCGAATAACACCTATCAAGCACTTCTTCATAAAGCTCATCGCATACAAGTAGTCTACTTAGGCAGGAACATACCTGTCCTGCATTAAAGAAAATCCCACTCTTAACACTATCAACTACTTGATCAACATCGGCGTCTTCAAATACTATAGCGGCAGACTTCCCGCCAAGTTCCATTAAAGCAGGAACCACTTCATTAACGCAAGACTTCAAAATAGATTGTCCTGTCGGAACTGACCCGGTAAATACAACCTGATCAATATCTTTAGATGCGACTAATTTTGCACCAAGGTCATCTCCAATACCGTTTAATATTGAAACAGATCCTTCAGGAACACCAGCTTTTTGCAGCGCATGGCCCAACATCGAAAGAGCCAAAGGGTCAAGTTCGGGAGATTTAACTATTACTGAGTTACCAGCCGCCAGTGCCGGAGCCATGGAGCGTGCTGCCAATGATACTGGGAAGTTCCAAGGAATGATTTGTGCCGAAATTCCGTAAGGCTCGTACACAGTATAGTCAATATAGTCAGGCCCCAAGGGTATTGATTTTCCTTCAATCTTGTCAGCTATACCACCGTAATATTCGAAGTACAGTGCCGCCTCAATGAACTCATCTTTAGCATCGCTCAATGTCTTTCCGCTTTCACGACAGAGCACCTCAGCGCCATCATCGGCGATTTCCCTTATCTCGTTGGCAATCGAAAACATCAATTGCGACCTCTCTACAGGCCTCATGTTGACTAGGTCGCCACGCTCGAAGCTGTTTCTTGCCCCCTTTATTGCTAGATCAAGACTTTTTGTGCTTGCAAGGGCGCACCTTGCAATTGTTTCATGGGTTGCAGGGTCTTCAATGTCAAGAAATTTATTATCATCACCAGGCAACCATGTTCCGGCAACAAAATTTAGAGCCTTATTATTTTCAAAAATGTGAGACATATGTGTCTACCTATCCCTATTATTAGTAATTTGCGATGCTACCCAGTGGTGAAAAGTGTGTGTTGGGCTGTCCATTATAGGTGAAAATTTACCGCCATCAAAGTGAATACCGTAGCGACCTCTCTGCATACCCTCAACCACGCCAACATCTTCTAAGAATACAGACTTCCAGAATGCAGAGTTTGCATCTTTTAGTTTGTTTAGATGTTGCATCTCATTAGAATCTTTGGCATAGTAAATTGATACATGCTCTACAGTCTTAGAGGTGTTAACAGGTTCAAGAATAATGTTATAAATATGGTCTCTATGAACACCAAGCAATACGTTCGGATAAAAACATATATACTCGCTTCCTGTGTCCCATTTGGGGCCCAAAGACTCGAAGTCAGGGAAAGTATTGCCGGACTCATCTTTCATTTGAGAGTAAACAACAGAACCTTGACCAGAAAAGTGGTTCTTTTCTTCAATATGGTAATGGTCTTCAATTTTAGATTTTTTGTTAAGATTAGGGTGGACAATTGGTAAATGGTAGCTCTCCGCATAATTCTCTACCGCTAATTTCCAGTTAGTGTTAACTGTAAGTGAGAATGATGAGCCTTTTCCACCGTGATATATAGGCTTATCAAACTCCTTCCAGCGCTGCATAACTTTAGCTGCGTAGTCAGTAAACTCTGGGGCTGAGTTTGATACATTAACGAAAATAATGTCCTGCCATACGTATGATCTAATTGCAAAAAGACCCAGCTCAGAGTTATTAATTGCTTCGTGAGTATTAGAATTGATCCCACCAACCATAGGTGTTGCGCAGAGTTCACCACTTAGTTTATAGCACCACGAGTGGTATGGGCATGCTATGATTCCGGTGACTTTGGTTTGCTTTTCTACCAAAATCATTCCTCGATGTCGGCACGTGTTTTGAAAAACATTGACATCTCCGAGCTCATCCCTGACCATTAGAAGCGGCATACCAACAAATATTACCGGTTTAGCATCTCCAACATCAGGGATGTCTTTAGCTGTACCTATAGCTGACCAGTTGTTAAATAAAATAGACTGCTTCTCTTCTTCGAAGGTTTCGTCATCGATGTAGTGGTTGTTGGGTAAACCAGTTGCATTTTCAATAGGGCTAAGGACAGAATCTAAGTTCGTAAGTTGAGTTTTTCGCATATAGAAATGTTAATAAAAATAAACAACATAATACTGCTAGTTATTTATAATTTTTTAGAATAATTTTCTTAATAATAATTGAGATAATTTCAACTACTTACAATGTATAGATCTAAGCGCTAACAAGAAGAAAGTCTCTAAGTGTCTTAACATTGTTAGTTAAGAGTTCTTCTTTGTCATTAATTATGTATACCGCAAAAGGTGCAGGGGTAGAGGTTTCACCAAGAATAACTAACTCTCCGCTATCTAGTTTTGGCTTCAGTAGGTGTTTCCAACCTAAAACTATTCCAGTGTCATCGCTAGCAGCCTGTAGCGCAATCATATAGTTATTTACGTGCGTACCGTGAGCAATTTTACCTTTATAGCCTAGTAAGTTAAACCAAGAGAACCAGTTAGACCAGTTCTTGTCTTTAGCACGTAAGTGTATTAATTGAAGGTTGGCTAGCTCTTCAAGAGTCGGGTTTGGATGCTGCTGCTTGAATTTAGGACTACAGACAGGGACAAGCTCATCATGGAATAGTATATTTTTTTGGGTAGATTCATTTTCAACATACCCATAGCATATTTGCAAATCAACAGCTACACCTTGAGGCTCAGGGTTATCCGTTACGTGCTGATTTACAGGTATCTCTGGGTGCTCTTTCCAGAATTGAGATAGCCTTGGTGTGAGCCACAAGCTAGAAATAGCAGTAGTACTTTTTATAGCAACTTCAAAGTCAACGGAGGACCTTTTTAAATTTGAAATAGTTGATGAAATAGCTGAAAAACTACTCTGCATCACTGCAAATAGTGACTCTCCCTGGTCAGATAATTGCTTTTTATGTTTTTTTCGATTGAATAGTTGGACGTTTAAGTCCTCCTCAAGGTACTTGATTTGATGACTCACAGCGCCTGGCGTGACTCCAAGCTCTTCGGCAGCCTTTTTAAAGTTTTGATTACGTGCAGCAGTCTCAAAAGTAGCAAGAGAGGTTAGTGATGGTAGTTTGTAATGTCTTCTAGCCATGGCGTTTAATTAATTTATTAGTTGAATAAAAGTATACTTCATATTGTATATGTAAGTCAATATATTAGAGTTTACTGTACTCATTTGTTAACTGCAAAGACACCTTAATGCTTTGTTATATATAGAAAAAAAGTAATATTTATTTAAAAAATTATAGATTTATTATTTTTTTAAATATTTATCAGTAAACTTTAGTTTGTTTATTTTTATTCACTATAATTTGAATATTATTAGTTTTGTAAATTAATCATTAAGTGATAATGATGTATAAATATGATAAATAAATTGGGAGAAAAGTATGGCCTTACCTAAACACTCGCAGTACGTAATTATAGGTGCTGGAATTCATGGATTATCGACGGCATGGAGGCTAGCTGAGAAGTTAACCGCAGCAGGAGTAAGTATAGACGACAATCGAATAGTTGTTATAGACAAGTCAGGCATAGCAGCTGGAGCTACAGGGATAGCCTGCGGCGTGGTTCGAAATAATTATTTTCAACCGGCTATGCGTAAACTAATGGCACACTCAGTTAGTGTTTGGGAAAGCGATCCAGAGGCATTCAGCTATCATGCAGTTGGATATATGCAGATTTCACCTGAAAGTATGCGTGAAGATGTAAAGCAGATACACTCAGAACAACAAGCAATCGGCTATGAGAGTGTATTTATAGAGGGAGAGAAAGAGTCAAGAGAGTACATGCTTAATATGTTTGATGATTGGCAGGCTAAAGGAATAACTTCTGTCCTGCATGAAAAAAGAGGTGGTTACTCTAACAATACCAAAGCTATGTACGGATTAGCAAGCAAAGTAGAAGCCCTAGGTGTAAGAATAATTACAGGAGTAGAGGTTACCAGTTTTACTAGAAAGCAAGACACAGGAGAAGTAACTGCAGTAGAGACAAACCAGGGCAGCATTAGTTGTGATAATGTTGTGATAGGTGCAGGGCCATGGGTTCGTGATTTTTGGAAAATGTTAGACCTTCCATCACAAATCGAGGTAAAGGACCTTGAAGGAAACGTGCACCCTGATGTTGATATGTGGCGATTCTGGCAATTAGAAGAGGGAGTATTAAGAGTTGAGCCAGAACTACTACAGACAAACGACGGCAAAATGCCACCGGTGCTACATGTAGATACAGATGCCCCACTTTATTCTGATGTGGACGGGTCACTTATTACTGACAAGATATGGGGGATTTACTATAAACCAGATTGGCATTTTGGCGGCATTCAGGGAGGCGCAGCACCTTACAAAGTAGACAAGTCTGCAGACCAAGTACAGATAGATCCTTACGGCCCTTCGAGTCCAGAATTTATTTCTGGCGATGAATTTGCCCACATGTGGGTCTCTGCTCTAGCTCACTGCCACAAAAGGTTTGAGGGCTCTATGCCGAAATACCATAAAGAGCCTTCAGGTGGTGTTGGCTGTTTCACTGCGGATAGTTTTCCAGTGATAGACACGTTTAACACCAACGTTACAATTATTGCGGACAGTAACCATGGCTATAAGATGCTTGGTTTAGGGTGCCTTGTGGCTGAAGAGCTTTTGGGAGAAAGGCAAGAGTTACTGGAACCGTTCAGATTTTCACGCTTCAAAGAGGGTGAGCTGCATCCGGTTTCAAATAGCCCATACCCTTGGAGCTAGAGTGAACAAAGTGCATTACTCAGGCTTTAAAGTTCTTAAAGAGGCATTAACTGGCCACAAAGGCTGGAAGCCTGTCTGGAGAGATGCAGAACCAAAAAGTAGTGGTTACGATGTTGTCATAGTTGGGGGAGGAGGGCATGGACTTGCTACCGCGTATTATTTAGCAAAGAATCACGGCATAACTAACGTCGCGGTTCTTGAGAAGGGCTGGATAGGTTCTGGAAATGTTGGCAGAAATACAACAATCATTCGTTCCAATTATTTATTACCAGGCAATGAACCTTTCTATGAACTATCAATGCAGCTTTGGGAGAACCTAGAACAAGATATAAACTATAACGCAATGGTTTCTCAGAGAGGGATTATGAATCTAATTCATTCTGATGCACAAAGAGATGCGTTCGTGCGTCGTGCAAACTCGATGCTTTTTGCAGGTGCTGGTGCAGAATACTTAGAACAAGACGATATAAAAGATAGGTACCCATTTTTGGATATGAAAAATCCAAGGTTCCCAATAAAAGGAGCATTGTCTCAACCTCGTGGCGGTACCGTTCGCCATGACGCTGTCGCTTGGGGTTATGCAAGGGCGGCGAGTGATTTAGGGGTCGACATTATTCAAAACTGTGAAGTTACAGGGTTCAATATAAATAACGGAAAATGCCTAGGAGTTGAAACAAGTAGAGGCGACATAAAGGCTAATCGAGTTGCCGTTTGCGTTGCAGGTTCCTCTGGCAGGGTTATGGCCAAAGCCGGGATTAAGCTGCCAATCGAGAGCCATGTATTGCAGGCATTCGTAACAGAGGGATTAAAGCCTGTATTGGACAACGTTATTACTTTTGGTGCTGGTCACTTCTATTGTTCGCAGTCCGACAAAGGTGGGCTAGTATTCGGTGGCGATATTGATTCATACAATACATATGCACAACGCGGAAATTTACCAGTAGTCGAGGATGTTTGTTCTGGAGGTATGGCTATTATGCCAATGATAGGGCGTGCGCGGTTGTTGCGCTCTTGGGGAGGAATTATGGATATGTCTATGGATGGCTCACCATTTATAGATAGAACCCAGGTTGATGAATTGTATTTTAATGGAGGGTGGTGCTATGGCGGGTTCAAGGCCACCCCTGCAAGTGGTTATTGTTACGCCCACCTATTGGCAACAGATAATTATCACGATGTTGCAACTGAATTTAAGCTCGATAGATTTCTGCGTGGAGCAATGATTGACGAGAAAGGCGTTGGAGCACAGCCTAACCTGCATTAATTTTGATATGATTATAAATCACCCACTACTAGGACCGAGAGACTCAGAAGAGTTTGTATATCTAGGTTCGGCAGACTTAATAAATCGCCCCAACTGGGAAAGTGAGACTGCAATAGAAGATTTTCATGAGTACCAGTACATAAGAGAAAATGTTGCTGGCGATAATGTCGAGCTATGGTACCACGAGCAGGGTGACCAGTCTTGGCTGGTTGTAACTAGAAGCACACTGACGCATGAAATAAAGAGTGTCGAATTAGCTTCAGATTACGCCAAAAACAATGGAAGGTCTAGATGATTCAAATCAACAGAACCAATAACGGTCTTATTGATCAGACAAAAGAGCTCAGCTTTACATTTAATGGGGAACTATTAAAAGGATATGAGGGGGACACCCTGTCTTCTGCCTTGCTTGCTAACAACAAACGTTTAGTTGGTAGGTCATTTAAATACCACAGACCTCGTGGCATATTTACTGCAGGCTCAGAAGAGCCGAACGCAATTATGGAGATTGGTTTGGGGGCTTATCAGGATCCCAATACAAGAGCAACCGTTACTAAGCTATATGATGGCCTTGTGGCTAACAGTCAGAACCATAGAGGCCCATTATGGTTTGATTTTATGGCAATAACTGACATGTTATCTCCACTTCTTGGTGCAGGTTTTTACTATAAAACATTCATGTGGCCGAAGGCCTTCTGGGAAAAAATATATGAACCAGCCATACGAAATTCTGCCGGACTTGGGAAACTATCAAAGCAGGAAGATCCTGATACATATGACAAAGGCTTTCGACACTGCGATATCTTAATTATTGGGGCGGGAGCTTCTGGCCTTTCTGCTGCCTTGGTAGCTGGAAGCTCCGGCGCCGAAGTAATCCTTGCCGATGAAGATTTTTTGATGGGCGGAAGGCTGAACTCTGAGACTGATGAAATTGATGGAATTGCAGGCCATGAATGGGCAAAAAATTCTGTTGAAAAACTTAAAAGTATGGGCAATGTTAGATTGATGCCTAACACCACAGTTTTTGGAGCATATGATCATGGAATTTATGGGGCCATAGAGGAAAGGTCTCATGAATCTAGGGCCAACAAAGAAAAACCAAGACAAGTTAACTGGAGGATATACACTAAACGTACAATACTTTGTACGGGTGCAACCGAGAGGGCTATAGCGTTTGGTAATAATGACAGACCAGGAATAATGCTTGCGGGTGCTGTAAGGACTTACCTAAACAGGTATGCGGTCAGAACAGGTGAAAACATTTCAATATACACCAACAATGATGACGGCTGGAGGACTGCAAGGGATTTAAATGATAGAGGAGTAAATGTAGTTGCAATAATAGATAGCCGTAAGACTGAACCAGTAATAAATATAGAAGGTGTTAGGGTGATTATTAATGCCGATGTAGTAAATACAAAAGGAAGGAGAGCCTTAAGCTCAATAAAACTTTCAAACGGGGCGACAATAAAAACCGACACTTTGGCGGTTTCAGGTGGCTGGAATCCAAATTTACACTTAACTTGCCATCACAGGGGGGTTCCTAGGTACAGTGATGATATCTGTTCTTTCGTTCCAGGAGAATCTGTTCCAGATGGGATGAGTGTTGCTGGAAGTGCAAATGGTACTATGGTTCTTTCAAAGGCAATCGAGGAGGGGCATAACGAAGGCACAGAGGCTGCAAGGGGATTAGGTTATAGAGTTGACTACACAGAATATGCAGTAACACCCCAAGTTGAGTACAATATCTCAGCACATTGGAGCGTTGAAAGTGGCTCCAATAGGGCTTGGGTCGATCTTCAAAACGATGTAACTGCTAAAGATATAAAACTAGCAAACCAAGAAGGATTCAAGTCTGTAGAGCACGTCAAGAGGTACACAACACTTGGAATGGCTACAGATCAAGGGAAAACAGCAAACGTTTTAGCAATTGGCGTTATGTCTGAAAACTTAGGTAGAACAATTGAAGATACCGGAACAACTATTTTTAGACCACCATACTCGCCAGTTGCAATAGGTGCGTTTGCTGGCAGAAGGAGGGCGAAAGAGTTCTATCCGACTCGTTACTCTCCTAGCCATAAGTGGGCTGATGAGAAGAACGCAGTATTCGTAGAGGTTGGAATGTGGTATCGAGCCCAATGGTTTCCTGAGCCGGGAGAAACATTTTGGAGAGACTCGGTAGATCGCGAAGTTAAACAAACAAGGTCTTCAGTTGGTGTTTGTGATGTAACAACGCTTGGAAAAATTGATATCAAGGGTTCTGATGTCTCTGAATTCTTGAATCTAATTTATGCAAATGCATTTGCCAAGGTTCCTATCGGCAAGACACGTTACGGTTTGATGTTGCGAGAGGATGGTATGGTTATGGATGATGGCACAACAGCAAGGCTGTCGGAGAATCATTTTGTTATGACAACTACAACTGCTAACGCAGTCAATGTCTATAGACACATGCAATTCTGTCATCAATGTTTGTGGCCAGATTTGGATGTACATATGATTTCTGTTACTGAACAATATGCACAGTACGCCGTTGCAGGTCCAAACTCGAGAAGGTTGCTGCAAAAAATTGTTGACCACGAGTTTGACATTTCAAATGAAGCCTTCCCTTTCATGGGTGCATCTGAGATAACGGTTTGTGGTGGAACTCCAGCCAGACTATTCAGAATATCTTTCTCAGGTGAGTTGGCATATGAAATAGCTGTACAAACACGTTACGGGGATTCATTAATGAGAGCCATAATGGAGGCTGGAAATGAGTTCGATGTTGTTGCATATGGAACAGAGGCTTTAGGCGTTATGAGGATAGAGAAGGGGCACGCTGCAGGGCCAGAACTTAATGGACAAACAAGTGCATATGATCTGGGTATGGGTGGAATGATATCAGGTAAAAAAGATTTTATTGGCTACACTCTAGGATTACGAGAGGATCTGCAAAGAGACGACAGGATGCAGATGGTAGGATTTAAGCCAGTAAATGAACAAGACTTAATTCAGGCAGGTTCACATCTAGTGAACCTTGAAAATGAACCTACAACTGAAAACGATCAGGGCTGGATATCTTCTTGCATCTATTCACCTATTTTAGAGCACTATATTGGGTTAGGTTTTATTAAGAGCGGACAGAACAGAAAGGGCGATATAGTGCGCGCAGTTAACTTGTTGAAGGGAAGCGATGTCAAGGTGGAGATAGTAAGCCCTCACTTCGTTGATCCTGAGGGGGAACGTTTACGTGTCTAATTATTCTTTAACAAAGATTTCAGCGCTCGAAGGGGCCAGGCATGATTTTGATGGCCTAAGTTTGACAGAGATTGTAGACCAGTCACTGGTTATGATGGCAATGCCTAGAAATAAAACCGATAAAATAACAAAAGCTTTGAATAGTTCTTGTGGATTGTCTATTCCAATCATTGGTCAGTCAGGACGGTCTGACGACGATTCAATTACCTTATGGAGGCTGCAAAAGGATCAGCTAATGGTATATTTTCCTTACGCAAATGATGACGCCGATAATTATTTAAAAAATAAATTTAAGGCGCCCGCTTATTATACTGACCAGTCAGATACTTGGGCCATGATAAACGTAAGTGGCGAAGAGTCTGTTAATGTTTTAGAGAGAATATGTCCACTCAACTTAGATTTAAGGACTTTCACCGTAGGTACTGTATCTAGAACAGTAATGGAGCATATAGGTACAATTATTTATAGAGAAGGCAGGGACTCATTTGTTATTTTGACAATGAGGTCCTTCGGAATATCAATGATGCATGCACTAGAGGTGTCAGCAAAGAACGTGCTGTAGTTTATTAAAGTTACACTTTGAAAAAACAAAAGCAACACTGTGTCAGCATAAGAGGCCTATATTTAATTGTCAGAATCTATTGGTTCTGGGGCTAGCACCTGCCTATTTCCTGCGCTATTCATAGTACTGACAATTCCGCTCATTTCCATGTCTTCAATTATTCTGGCCGCTCGATTGTAACCAATACGCATACGCCTCTGTAGGCTTGAAATTGAAGCCCTCCTTGTAGATGTTACTATTTGTACTGCCTCGTCATAGAGTGGGTCAAGTTCACCAGTGCTCGGAGAACCGTTGTCGCCACCTTTGGACACATCTGCAGATTGCGCACTGAGTATGCCATCAAGGTAATTAGTTTCAGAGTTATTTTTAAGAAAGTCAACAACCCTTGTTATCTCGTCATCCTCAACGAAAGCGCCATGTATCCTGGTTAGGTGCGAAATACCTGGGGTCATATATAGCATGTCACCCATACCAAGTAGCTGTTCAGCACCGCCCTGATCTAGAATGGTTCGAGAGTCAACTTTACTTGATACTTTAAAGGCAATACGTGTTGGTATGTTAGACTTTATCAGCCCTGTAATTACATCAACGCTCGGTCTTTGTGTAGATATGATTAGATGAACACCTGCCGCTCTAGCCTTCTGTGCTAGTCTGACAATCAATGCCTCAACTCGTTTGGCTTTTGCGCGGTCGTCTTGTGCTAATGCACCAAGCATGTCGGCATATTCATCAATGACAAGTATTATTTGTGGCAGGGCTTCCAGTTCAGCTGCAGTTTCACCTTCTGGCGCTGTGTTTGGGTTAAAGGAAGGGTCAAGTAGTGGCTTGTTTTTGTCTTTAGCTTTGTTTAGTTTGTCGTTAAACCCGTCAACATTACGTACACCAAACTTTGCCAGCAATGTGTACCGACGCTCCATCTCGTTTACACACCACCACAATGCACTAGCGGCCTCATTCATGTCATTAACAACCGGAGTTAGTAAGTGAGGGATTCCTTCATAGCAGGCTAACTCAACAATTTTGGGATCTATCATTATGATTCTAACCTGGTCAGGCCTAGCCTTGAAAAGTACACTTAATATGATCGCATTGATGCCGACAGATTTACCCATACCGGTTGCTCCGGCAACTAGAAGGTGAGGCATTTTTGCCAAATCTCCTATTATCGGTTGTCCATTTATATCCTTGCCTAATGCCATTGACAATGTGGATGGGGATTTACTAAATTCTTCTGTAGACAATATATCCTTAAGGCTGATTATTTCACGACTAGAGTTTGGTATCTCCAAACCAATTACTGGTTTGCCAGGTATAACATCTACTATACGAACGCTCTCAACTAGTAGCGCTCTAGCTAGATCTTTGTGTAGGTTAATTATCTGGCTTACCTTAACGCCTGGTGCAAGTGAAAGCTCAAATTGAGTGACGACTGGCCCAGGTGTTATCGTAGTTATAGATACATCAAAACCGAAATCTCTTAGTATCAGTTCAACCTGTCTTGACATATCCTCAAGTGATTCTTTTGAGTAACCACCAGAGCTTGGAACAATATCGTTCAATAACCCTATCTGCGGCAATCCACTAGAGGATGTTGGACTAAATAAGTTAGAAGTTTTTGCCTCAACAGTTTTTTTGACCTTTTTAGGTGGCTTAGATTTCTTTGTTTTGGTTGTCTGAGTTACAGCAGCCGTAGAAATAGATTTTTGTTGATTGATTGTTGTCTTTGCTACTTTTTTTGCTTTAGCGTGAGTACGCTTATCACGCCATTTTGAAAAGGATTTAGTAAAAAAGTTACCTATACCGTTAAACAGTTCTAGCCATGACTTAGTGCTAGAAACTGTATAGCTGACCATAATAATGCCAACGTATACTATAAATGATGTAGAACCGAAAAGAGCGCCAAAGTATTCGTGCATTGTGAAGCCAATATATCCGCCCGCAGGATCATCTATGTTTTGATCTAACAAAGCAGTTGAGAAAGCTACCAGAACTATGAATGACAAGAACCGCAATACAAGTTCAAACCTTGATGGACGTTTCTGGGA
>DQME01000107.1 GCA_015659815.1 Gammaproteobacteria bacterium
AACATCACAATTTTTCTGCAACAAAGGTTTAGCATGATATGCAACTGAGAGACCAGCAATTTTCATCATTTCTAAATCATTAGCACCATCACCTACAGCTACGACTTGGTTTTTTTCAAAGCCATATTGATCGCAAAGTTCGTGAATGTATTGAGCCTTTGCATCAGCATCTATAACCTTGCCAATGATATTTCCTGTTAAACAGTTGTCTACAATCTCTATGTTGCTAGCTCGATAAGTATCAAATCCTAATTGATCCTTCAGGCGTTCGGCAAAATAAGACAATCCACCTGAAATTACAGCCATTTTCACATCAATTAATTTAAAAAAATTAATTAGCTCTTGAGCACCCTTGCTCAAATTCAATTGTTCGTTATAGACTTGTTCTAGGGTTTCACTTTTTGTCCCTTTAAGCAAGGAAATTTTGGATTTAAATGAGGATGTAAAATCTAAATTTCCATCCATAGCTTGCTCAGTAATTGAAGACACTTTGCTTGCTATATCAGGACTTGCAATGTCATTAATGGTTTCATTTGTAATTAGTGTTGAGTCCATATCACTAACCAAGAGAGCGACTTGGGAGTAATCAAATGTTTTACTAAGAAGGTTAATGTCGACTTCGTAAAGCTCTCTTAATTGTTCTAGGTCTGCAGATAGATTTGTATGAATACGAAAATGTTTTTTTCGTTCTTCTAGTTCCCCTTGCAATTCATTTGCAAGTCTTTGGGCCAGAGTTAAGTCTTTGCTATGCAAAATGAATGTGTTCATTTGGCTTGGGTAACTATTGTCACGATATTCATGTTAAAGTTCCTTAAACGAAGACAAAAAAAATACCTCCTATCCCTTTTAAAACTTAAGGGGTAAAAGGCATCTATACCAGTTCAGCTCATCATCAAACTGACAAAAAAAAGTTTAGCTGTGCGCAAACATATTGGGCTCAGCTAAACATCAATGTTTTCTATTGACAACCGTCATTGGTTATCAAGTGGGTATCAGTATACCTATTATTAGAAGGTGGTTTGTAGATTTAATAAATAAATTCAAGAGTGATTGAATTTAATTCACTTTTACTATAAAATGTCGGGTTTTGTGTCATAGTAGTGACAATTAAAAGAATATATTTGGAGGAGCTAAACCTTCATTTGAGACCTTCCTATCACTTTCCATTCTAATTCAGTGTGGCAGGAGACTAATGGCTTAGTTGGCGTCGACTTATCTCCTTTTGTTGTCGCCAGCAAAGGCTTTAATTTAACTTAGTAGAGATTAAATGATAAAAGTACAAACAATAAATAACATTTCACCGATAGGTTTAGATAAATTCTCTAAAGACAAATACAAAGTTTCCTCTGAGCTAATAAATCCTGATGTCATTCTAGTTCGTAGCGCAGCGATGCACGAAATGGAAATTGACGAAAACTTGAAAGCTGTTGGTCGTGCTGGTGTTGGGGTGAACAATATTCCTTTACAGAAAATGAGTAATCATGGTGTTGTCGTATTTAATACACCAGGAGCTAACGCAAATGCAGTAAAAGAATTAGTGATTTCATCGATGCTACTTGCAAGTCGTAATATTTGTCAGGCATGGAATTATGTGAACAATTTACCTCTTGATAATCTTAAATCAACAGTGGAAGATGGTAAGAAAAATTATTCTGGTTCAGAGTTGCCTGGCAAAACTTTGGGAATTGTAGGGCTTGGCGCAATTGGCGTTGAAATTGCCAATGCAGCGCATGCATTGGGCATGAATGTTATCGGCTTTGATCCATCAATCACAAAAAAGAATGCTTG
>DQME01000112.1 GCA_015659815.1 Gammaproteobacteria bacterium
ATAAAGCCATAACCATTCTCTTTATCAATCTCGTCAAAATCAACCACCATGCCTTCTAGTAGCGCTTTTTGAGAATAAGCCAATACATATTCAATGCCATTAGACTCTAAATGAATATCTCCATCTGAACGCTCATCAAATCCCATAAGGTATTTGAATCCTTCTTCTGTTTGGTCAACTGCAAAACGAATTAGCATGCCCTGTGCATCTGGGTTTTGAGTAGATAGGTTGATTTCTTCAGATGCGTTTTTAGTAATTGTAATCATGATAATTTATCTTTAATAAAATTAACAAATTGTTCAACCCAATGGTTGCCTCCAACACTCCTAAGGTGCGTGTAAGTGGCTAATAGGTTGTAATTTAATATGCCATCACACTTATTATCCACACCCACGCCCCGTAAAACCTCGTAGGCGTAATGGGTTTTTGGGTCAATATTTTCTAGTTTTGAATAATGAAATTCATGTGCATAAATCTGCTCAGCCACACCATTCCACGGGTGCTTGTCTGTTGGAGATAATTTCACGTATCCTCGCCCAATGGGTTTTGATGTCATTAAGGTGTCTGCTTCAATGACACCTACCATTTTGTGAGATTCACCCTTATAAGTAATTTGTCTACTTAAGTACATCATTCCGCCGCACTCTGCATATGCTGGAAGGCCTTGCTCTATTTTGGTTTTAATGTCATTTAACAATGGTGTGTTTGCTGATAAAGCTTCAAGTTGCATCTCTGGAAAGCCGCCACCAATAAACAAAGCATCTGACTGAGGTATTTTCGCATCTGTTAAGGTATTGAAAAAAACCAAATCTACACCTTGCAATTTAAACGCATCAATATCGTCTTGGTAATAAAAACCAAACGCACTATCTTTGGCAACTGCTACCGTTAAAGATTTCTTGGTAGTGCTTACTACTGGCGCTGTTGATTGAACAACTTGTTGATTCAGAGTAATGATTTGTTCAAGATCTACTTGATTAGCGATATGCTTGGCAGCACGATCGATAAAGCGTTGAGATTCTGGGGCCTCATTGGCTGGCATTAGCCCTAAATGACGTTCATCTATTACTAATTCGTTAGACCTTCTTATTGACCCTAATATCGGTATATCAGTGTAATAGTTAGTAGCTTGAGTAAGTTTTAATTCATGCCTATCTCCTGCTACATTGTTAAAAATAACACCCGCAATATTAACACCTTTATCGAACTCTTGATAACCAGTTAATAGTGGCGCAATTCCGCGTGTAATTCCGGTCACATCTATAACTAAAATTACTGGTACATTAAGAAGCTTTGCCAAATCTGCATTAGCATCTCCACCGGTAGGGCTAATTCCATCATATAGCCCCTTATTTCCTTCAATTATGTTTACATCACTCTTAGATGCATTGCTTGAATACAGGCCCACAATATCATCATTACTCATGTTGAAAAAGTCTAAGTTATAGCAAGGTTTACCGCTAGCCTGTGATAACCAAATAGGGTCTATATAGTCTGGACCTTTTTTGAATGTCTGGACCTTTAATGAGCGCTCGTTTAGTGCGGCAGATATGCCCAAACTCACGACCGTCTTGCCTGACGATTTGTGTGCAGCTGTTATATAGAATGAACAAGGCATAGAGTGTTTGCCTTTAGAGGTTCAACAGTATGAGTTTAGCCCTTATGATGAGGATCTGCAACCTCATCAGCTAAACTTTCTGGCAGGAATGGTAAAAACTTTATTAAAAATACAACGGCAATTAAAGAGACTGAGATGCCACCAATACCTAGCAATATCTCTGGCATCGATGGTACATATGTAGCAATGCCACCATATCCTTCAATGATATCTTTACCAGGAAACATTTCAATTGGGTATGCCTGTCCGCCAATAATTAGTACATAAATTTGCGCTATTCCGCCAAACATTACCAGCAAAGATGCAAGACCTAGCATTGAGCGATTACCCTTTGTTGAGGGGCTATATATTAAAGCCATTGGGACTAACCCTCCTAGTAATACTTGGCCATACCAAAAGAGTTGTGTATATACTCCTCCATCAAACAAGATAAAGTTTTCAACTAGAGCGTTTTCTGCTAAATACAAATTACCAACATGATAAATAGCAACGAAATAAACTACCGCTGCAACAAACACTCCTAACAAGTTGCCTAATCTATTAACTATCGCATCGCCAAGGTCTCTGTCTGTCCATTTATAGCTCGCCATTAATATCAAAATGAAAAAAGCTAGTCCAAACGAAAAAGACATAATTATGAACATTGGGGCCATAATAACTGCATCGTAGGCTTGTCTTGCAACCA
>DQME01000183.1 GCA_015659815.1 Gammaproteobacteria bacterium
AGTAATTCCATTTTCACGAGAGAACTTGCTACCAAACTTTGAATATTTGATATTTGTCATACTTATGCTAATTATTTCAAAAGATTATAGGCAAGTTGAACCCAATAACTGGCGCCAACTGAAAGCACCTCGTCATTGAAATCGTATTGGGCGTTATGTAACATGCAACCTCCCTCTGGCTGATCATCAGGTACTGACCCGTTACCAACCCATATATATGCTCCCTCAGAGGCATTTAGAATAAATGAAAAGTCTTCTGAACCCATGCTTGGTGGCAAGTCCCTTATCACTTTACCCTTGCCAACAATAGAAGCAGCTGCTTTGGCGCATTCTTCTGCATGCTTTTTAGTATTAATAGTTGCAGGATAGCTTGGTGTAACAGTTAAGTTTGCTGATATGGCCATAGTTGAACCAATGTTTTGCACTATGGTCTGTATTCTGTCTTTTATCATGGAGCCAATATTACTATCCAAATACCTTAATGTTCCCTTGATATGAACAACACCCGGGATTACGTTATAGGCATTACCGGCATTAATCGCTGTAACGCTTAATACGGCAGAGTCAGTTGGGCCAACATTTCGTGAAACAACGCTCTGTAATGATGTAATTATTTGTGCAGCTGCAACAATTGGATCAATGCACTGGTCAGGCATAGCTGCATGTCCGCCTCGACCGGTAACAGTAATATCAAGCGTATCTACAGCTGCCATCACTTCCTTATCGTGAACAGCAAAGTAGCCTTTTTCAAGTCCTGGCCAATTATGCATACCGTAAACCGAATTACAAGGAAACATATCAAATAGACCGTCCTTAACCATAACTCGCCCCCCCGCTCCGCCTTCCTCGGCAGGTTGGAAGAAAAAGTGTACGGTACCTGAAAAGTCGTTGTTTTTCTTAAGGTAAACAGCTGCACCCATAAGCATTGCTGAGTGGCCGTCATGCCCACAGGCATGCATTTTGCCATCATTCATTGACTTATAGTCGAAGGTATTCAACTCAATAATTGGTAGCGCATCCATATCCGCCCTAAGGCCAATAGAGTTGCCAGATTTTTTCCCTTTAACTGTAGCAACAATCCCTGTAACTGCTAGGCCTCGATGAATTTCAATGTCGTTTGCAGTTAAAATTGATGCAATATAGTCGCTAGTAACTTTTTCATCAAAGCTTAACTCTGGATACTTATGCAAGTGATGACGCCATGTCACCATTTTTTCATATAAATCAGTATTTTGTATATTTTTTAACATATAAAAAATATTACCATTATTTAAGTACTATAAACATTTAAACACACCAATATTAATAAGTATTGCTAATTGGAAAGTTATGCTAGGACATTAAGCAATTATTAGTCGGGTCAAATGGAGACTCCTCAATAACTCTTGCCTTGTACCTTTCTCCAAGAATTTCTATCTCGAGATTAGTGCCTATATCTGTAAGCTCAGATTTGACGAGGCCCAAAACAAGGGACTTTTTGCAACGCCATCCATAACCACCAGATGTTGCTCTACCAACTATTTGACCATCTTTATATATTGCCTCTGATCCACGAGCATCTGCATCAGTAATGCCAAACACTTCCATAGTTACAAAGCCATTAATAGACCCTCTAGACTTCCAATCAGTTAACGCCTGTTTACCGATAAAGTTAGACTCCTTGCCTAATTTAACAAACCTATCCAGTCCTGATTCAAATGCTGAATATTCTATCGACATTTCTCTTGGAATTAAACGGTATGACTTTTCTAGCCTCATAGAGTCCATAGCCCTAATACCGAAAGGTTTTATGTCATAATCAGCTCCAGCCTCCATTAGCTTATCGAAAATATAATTCTGCATTTCGATTGGGTGATGCAACTCCCAACCTAGTTCACCTACAAAATTTACCCTTAGAGCGTCAGCAGTAGCATAACCTACATTGATTTTTTTACCCGTCAGCCACTTGAAGTTGTCATTAGATAAATCAGTATCCGTTAGCTTTTGTAGCACATCTCTTGACTTAGGGCCAGCCAGAACTAGTACACCAGTTTGAGTTGTGACGCGCTGAATTTTAACGCTTCCATCTGAAGGCGCAAGCTTAAATAAGTAATCGTGATCATGAGTTTCAAACGCTCCTGCTGAAACCAAGTAGTAGCTCTGGGGGGCGGTTTTATATACCGTAAACTCTGCCCGCACACCTCCATTCTTGGAAAGCATATGCACCAAACCTATACGTCCAATATTTTTTGGTATTGTGTTTGCAAATAAGGACTCTAACCATAATTCAGCCCCAGGACCTTTAACTATACATTTTGCGAAAGCAGACATGTCCAACAAACCAACCTTTTCATTCACATGTTTGCATTCATTGCCTACGTGCTCGAAGTAGTTTGAACGCCTGAATGAATTTTTTTCAACAATACGGCCATCATCTAGCGGCTTAGCATGATTTTTATTAAGTAAGACATTAGATGGATCTGCCTGGTTCAGATCTTCAGCACTAAGTGAATAATCGATACTTGGCATGAACCAGTTTGGACGCTCCCAACCATAAACAGAACCAAATACAGCTCCCAATGCCTTCATGCGGTCATAGCATGGAGCCGTCTTTAGAGGTCTTGCTGCCCCACGCTCCTCATCTGGGTAGTGCGGAGTAAAAACATTTGAATATGCCTCTTCATTTTTTTCTCTAAGATAGCCTCGTGTTGCGTAAGGGCCAAACCTGCGTGGGTCAACTCCCATCATATCTACCGTTGGCTCACCCTCAATCATCCATTCTGATAATTGCCATCCTGCACCGCCTGCAGCGGTTATACCAAAACTGTGGCCCTCATTTAACCAAAAATTCTTCAAGCCAGGTGCAGGTCCGACTATAGGGTTACCATCAGGCGTATAAGCGATAGCACCGTTATAAACATCCTTTACACCTACTTCACCAAAAGCTGGTACACGCTTTATACAGCAATCAATATGTGGCATTAAACGATCAAGGTCGGCATTAAATAACTCGTACTGACAATCATCACTTGGTCCATCTATATAGCAAACTGGTGCACCTTTTTCATAAATCCCTAAAATCATACCGCCCGCTTCCTCGCGCAAATAGTAGCCAGCATCAGATTCTCGCAGAACTCCCATTTCGGGCAATCCCTGCTTTTTCCTCTCCACAATATCTGGGTGAGGCTCAGTAACAAGAAATTGATGTTGTACTGGTATGACTGGTATATCTAGTCCAACCATTTCTCCCGTTTTTCTAGCAAAGTTACCAGTGCAAGAAACGACATGGTCGCATTCAATATCCCCATTATCTGTCTTTACAACCCAGCTATCGTTTGGCTGCTGCTCTATGGCTGTAACATTTGTGTGCTCGTATATTTCTGCCCCTCTAGTCCTAGCTCCTTTGCAGAGTGCCTGTGTTAGATCAGCTGGCTGAATATACCCATCATCTGGATGCTGAATAGCTCCAACTAGGCCATCAGTATTACATAATGGCCAAATCTCCTTAACATCATCTGGTGTCAAAAATTTAACATCAACTCCAACAGTGCTCCCAACACCTGCATAATATTTATATTCATCCATTCGGTCTTTACAATTTGCAAGACGAATATTTGAAACCACACTGAAGCCAACATTCATTCCTGTTTCTTTTTCAAGTTCATGATAAAAATCAACAGAATATTGATGCAACTTGCCAACCGAGTAGCTCATATTAAATAATGGCAAAAGGCCAGCAGCGTGCCAGGTAGAGCCTGATGTTAGGTCTTTCCTTTCCAATAACACAACATCACTCCAGCCTTTTTTTGCAAGATGATAAAGAGTCCCTGCTCCTACTACGCCTCCACCAATAACGACCACTCGAGCTTTATTTTTCATTAATGTCTCCTATAACTTTATACAATTATTTGATAGCATTCAGATACTTTTATCTAATACTTTATTTACAACCTTAATATAAATACTGACCAAACGGTCAATGATTAAATTTTAATAATATTGTATAAATAGACTTTTGTCAATAATATATAAGTATAAAGTTATTGGGATCGATTAAACCTTCACCCATAATGTACATTTATACATAATTTATAGCCATACAAATCTTTCTATTACTGGTAGAATTCAAAAAAAAATTTGTTTAGACTTTAAGCTATGGAGTTTTAATATGAAACTAACGATTATCAAATGGAGAGACATACCAACACAAGTAATGATCAAAAAATCTCGCAGAGAGGTTGAAAAAGTGCAACTTGATAATAGATTTATGATTGCTGTTGATGAAGCTGCTACTGTTGATGGGTCGACTGATTCTGATGCATATTTGGCTGACTGGAATAATCAAGTGATTAATATTCCTGATGGTGATTTAAAGGAACCAGTGAAAAATATGGCATTAGAACTAGATAAATTATTTAGCCATGAAACATTACAAGAATATGTAAAGAATGCTGGCTTCAAGCCAAAATAACTCAAAAATCTTACTCAAAAAAAAATCTTCCTGATACTGGATGTAAATATATATTGACAAAAGTCTATTTATACAATATTATTTAAATTTAATCATTGACCGTTTGGTCAGTATTTATAATTTTTTTGGGGTTTGGCGATGAGTGATGAAGATGAATTTGAAGATGATTTTGATTTAAACGAGCTAGATGACAAGGAGCTAGTAGAACAAATTCAAGATGATTTGTATGACGGCCTTGATGAAGAGGTAACTGAGGGGACTGAAATACTTCTTTCTCGTGGCTGGGATGCGAATGATGTGCTTGGTGAGGCACTAGTTGGCGGAATGAAAATTGTAGGTGTTGATTTCCGTGATGGCATTTTATTCGTTCCTGAAGTACTAAAATGTGCTGGCGCTATGAAGGGTGGTATGAGTATTTTGCGCCCTATCCTTGCTGAATCAGCAGAGGATACATCACTAGGTAAATTTGTAATCGGAACGGTTAAAGGGGATATACATGACATAGGTAAAAATCTAGTTGGCATGATGCTTGAAGGTTCTGGCTTTGAGGTTATAGATTTAGGCATAAATAACCCAGTAGAGAATTACCTAGAGGCTATAGATGAACACGGGCCTGTAATTGTTGGGATGTCAGCATTGCTTACTACAACTATGCCATATATGGGAGTTGTTGTTGAAGAGATGGAAAAGCGTGGGCTCCGTAAAGATGTACATATAATGTGTGGCGGTGCTCCACTCAATCAAGAGTTCGCAGACGCTATTGGCGTCCCCGCTTATGGCCGAGACGCTGCTCGCAGTGCTGAAATGGCTGAAGATCATGTTATAAGTTTGAGAAATAAACGTGGGCACAGGTAAAGACTCAGATATCCAAGCCAAAAAAAGATTAGTTTTGGGCTGTGGTGCACTTGTTTATGACTTAGTAAGAATTACTAAGCAAAATCCCGGCCTGTCTGAAAGAGTTGAACTGCAATGCTTGCCTGCCAGTTGGCACAACAAGCCCCAATTAATTGCTCCAGCTGTAGATAAATACCTAGCAGAAAACGGTAGCAAATATAAAGATATCTTCATTGCTTATGCCGACTGTGGAACTGGTGGGTCACTTGACAAGGTGCTTGAAAAATATAATGCAAGAAGGATAGGTGGAGCACACTGCTACGAGTTCTTTGCAGGCTCAGATGTATTCTATGAATTGCATGAAAAAGAAATTGGAACGTTCTACTTAACGGACTATTTAGTTAAGAATTTTCAAAGATTGATTATTGAAGGGTTGGGCCTAGATAAATATCCAGACCTGTTTGAAACGTACTTTTCTAATTACAAAAAATTAGTCTATTTAGCGCAAACGGAAAATGAACAGTGGCAAAGAGATGCATCTAAATATGCTGAAGACTTCGGCTTTGAGTATGAGTACCGTTTAGTAGGAACAGGAAGCCTTGACGAAGTTTTCAAAGATATTGAGCTAACTCCTCTAACTTCTAACTAACAAAATACTATGTACAGAGCGAGACTATTTGCTAGTAAACATGCTAGAACATATGAATCGGTATATAACCTTTTATCGCCGATTATTCTGCGCGCACTTAAGGTTATACACAAGCTCTCAAAAAATACGTTAGATACTCCAATTACTTGGCTTGAAAAGAAAATAAAAGGGTTCCTTTTTGATTGTCAAATGTGTGGTAATTGTGTACTTTCTAGCACTGGAATGACGTGCCCTATGAATTGCCCAAAAACCCTTAGAAATGGTCCCTGTGGAGGGGTTCTTGAGAATGGTAATTGTGAAGTCAAACCAGACATGGAGTGTGTATGGGTGAACGCCTGGAGAGGCTCAAGAAAGATGAGAAATAATCTTGAAATTCAACAGATACAGTTTGCGGTTAATCATGAGCAAGAGGGTAGCAGTGCCTGGATTAGGCTAGCCAAACAAGAGATTGAGATTAAAGACTATGAGCACTGAAGATTCAATAAAAATTAATCCGGAGTTTATATATCACCCCGGTAATCCACTACCAGAGATAGAAGGCCATGTCTCATGCGGAAGATTTGAGCGCATTTTGAGGAGTGGTAAATTTGCTGTTACCAGTGAACTTGCGCCTCCAGACTCTGCAGACAGAACTGAAGTATTCCACAGAGCGGCATTGTTTGATCAGGTCGTTGATGCAATAAACGCTACTGACGGTTCTGGAGCAAATTGTCACATGTCTAGCGTTGTTGTTTGTGCTTTGCTGAGCCATATTGGTTACTCTCCCATACTTCAAATTTCGTGCAGGGATAAAAATAGAATTGCAATACAAGGTGATATATTAGGCGCAGCAGCTCTTGGAGTTGGCAATGTGTTGGCATTAACGGGTGATGATGTTTCTGCAGGCGATCAGCCTGAAGCTAAACGTGTTTTTGACTTAGACAGTATATCTTTGCTTATGACAATAGTAAAAATGCGTGATGAATCTATGCTGCTGAGTGGAAGAAAGCTGTCTCATCCTCCTAAAATGTTTGCAGGAAGTACAATCAATCCGTTTGTACCTCCAGTTAAGTCAAGGATTATGCAGCTTGAGAAAAAAATAGATGCCGGTGCAGAATTTATTCAAACACAATACTGCTTTGATATGCCTATGCTGACTGATTTTATGTCAGAAGCTGTTGACAAAGGACTAACAGAGCGAGCATTTATCTTGCCAGGTGTTGGAGTATTGGCATCTGCTAGAACAGCAAGGTGGTTAACAACCAATGTACCAGGTGTTCATATACCAGAAAGCATAATAAAACGCTTAGATAGTGCTAAAGATCAAAAGAAAGAAGGTCAAAAAATTTGTATTGAGATTATGCAACAGGTAAAAGAAATTGAAGGCGTCAGCGGTGTACATGTTATGGCATATAACCAAGAAAAGCATGTCGCTGAAATAGTAAAAGAGTCTGGTGTCTTAGGGGATAGAAAACCCTGGGCGCCTAAAAATGAATATTAATGAATTTATGGAGCAAATCAACAATGATTACAACTACAACATTATCTTCTCATAAAAAAGAGGTGACAATTGGCTTCGGCCATCCTTTCGTTATGATTGGGGAGCGTATAAACCCTACAGGAAGAAAAATTCTAGCCGAAGAAATGAAGGCTGGTGATTATTCTAGAGTTGAGGCTGAAGCATTAGCACAAGTAGAGGCTGGAGCTCAAATGTTAGATATAAATGCAGGCATACCTCTTGCAGATGAGCCGGCTATTCTAGCTGAATCTATTCGACGTGTGCAAGCAGTTGTTGATGTGCCTTTGTGCATAGATTCATCCATTATCGAGGCTTTGGAGGCAGGACTAGCTGTATATCAAGGCCGACCTCTTGTAAACTCTACTACGGGTGAGGTTGAGGTATTAGAGCGAGTACTGCCACTAGTTAAGAAATATGGCGCTGCAGTTGTAGCTATATCTAATGATGAAACAGGCATAAGTCAAGACCCAGAAGAGCGATTTAAAGTGGCTAAAAAGATTGTTGAACATGCTGCTGATTATGGAATTAAAGCTCAAGACGTTGTTGTTGATCCACTGGTTATGCCTATTGGTGCAATTTCACAAGCAGGAAATCAGGTGTTTGAGCTGGTACGTAGGTTGCGCACAGAACTCAAGGTCAATACGACATGTGGGGCATCCAATGTTAGTTTTGGCCTGCCGCAAAGAAATGGCATCAATAATGCCTTCTTGCCAATGGCTATTGCTGCTGGCATGACATCAGCAATTGTTAATCCACTCCATCCGGAACTGGTGCAAGCCATAAGAGCGGCAGACGTACTAACTGGTGTAGATGATGGTTGCGGTAGGTGGATATCAAATTATAAAGATAAATCCAAGGAAGGAAATGATGCTAGAGAAGGTAGACGTAGAAGAAGGCGTGCATAACCTAAGGGGGTTATATGACTAAAATTTTATACAAGGGTTCTTGTGTATGTGGCAAAACGAGTTACAAAGCTTACAATTTAAAAGATGTCTCTTTTTGTCATTGCGCTCAATGTAGAAATATGACAGGTCATCATATGGCTAGCTGCCAAGCAGATCGTAATAATATTGAAATTGAAGGCTCGGTTAAGTGGTTCTATACTCACGATAAATCTCGTCATGGTTTTTGTGAAAATTGTGGTTCACAAATGTTTTGGCAGAACGACAACAGGCCTACAATAAGTGTCACTGCTGGCAGCCTAGATGATTCAAAAAAATTAAAAGTTAGACATAATATTTTTATAGAAGAGAAGGGCTTATACTACGAAATAAACCAAAATGAAAAACAATACTCTGGCTATGGAAACAATAACTTTGCTGATGATTAAAGGGACTTAATTTGAATAATAAACGACAAATTTGCTTTACACCTTCTGGGCTCAAACACAAAGCCGACACTGGAATAACTATTCTAAAGGTTGCTCAGGATGCTGGTGTAGCTATTCGCTCACTGTGCGGTGGATATGGCCAATGCCATCAATGCTGGATTGAGGTGTCTGAAGGCAAGCACCCAAAATTTGGTGTCGATTGCATTGCTGAAAATTCAGGCGAGTTAACCCAAATTGAAAAGCAATTAATTAAAGATAACCCTCAATACAAAGGCATGAGGCTTGCCTGTCAGACTAGTATTGAGGGCGACTTAGTTATCGATGTTCCTGAAGGCAGCCAGGAACATAAAGCCTATATAAGTAAGAAAAATATTTCTCAAGATTACACTCTATCAACTGCAATTCAACTCATAGACTGCAAACTGGAAGAATCAACTCTGGATGAAAACCCATCGTCAACAGAAAACCTATTAGCTCAGCTTGAAAAGCAGGGAATTCATGCAACATTTGATTTCAGTTTATTGAGCAGTCTACAGGGCCTAATTCACAATAACAAAGGAGAACTGAGTGTTGCTGTACGAGACAGCAAAACGGTTGTTGCAGTCTATCCCAAGGCAGAGCACCAAATTATTGGTGCAGCTGTTGATATAGGTTCAACAACTCTTGCAATATATGTGTATGACCTCAAAACTGGAAAATTAATATTTGAGTCAAGTGCAATGAACCCACAGATTCGTTACGGTGAGGATTTGATGAGTCGTGTTTCTTACGTGATGATGAATAAGGATGGTGATAAAAAATTAACCAAAGCTGTGCGCAGTAAGTTAACTGAAATGTTTCATGAGTCATGCGAGAAACTTAATCTTGACTTAGACAAGTTATTAGAAATTGTTCTGGTTGGTAACCCAATTATGCACCATATTTTCTTTGGCATATCTCCAGTAGAGTTAGGTCAGGCTCCCTTCACTGTGGCAACAAGGGAATGGATGGATGTTGACGCTCAGGCTCTAGGTTTTGATTTATACCCAAAAACAAGGTTGTCGTTTCTGCCTCTAATTGCTGGCCATGTTGGTGCAGATACAGCAGCAGCATATCTAAGCCAGATGCATATAATGCATTCTCAGACAACCCTTCTGGTTGATATTGGGACTAATGCAGAAATTATGTTATCCAAAAATGGTAACGTATATGCGACCTCTTCCCCTACCGGCCCAGCATTTGAGGGTGCTGAAATTAGTTCTGGAGTTAGAGCAACACACGGGGCAATTGAGAGAGTAAGAATTGATAAAGATAATTTGTCGATTAGTTTTAAGGTTATTGGCATTAATTCTTGGTCTGATGAAGAAGAATTTAAGAGCTCCAAACAAGATGCTATAGGAATTTGCGGTAGTGGAATAATTGAGGCTATTGTTAGTTTAGCTGAAGCTGGAATAATTGATCAGACTGGACTATTCGTTGAATCAAGCGCTCCAGAACGTTTTTCTAAAGTTGGAAATACAACTAGATTTTTATTAGTTGACCAAGGAGATAAGTCTATATATATTGAGCAGGTAGACATACGTTCAATTCAACTCGCCAAGGCTGCGCTTTCTGCTGGTGTTAGTTTGCTTATGGATTATCTTGACTGTACAGAATTTGACCAGGTTCTTCTTGCTGGTGCTTTTGGTGCTCATTTAGATGCTAGATATGTTGCCATGCTAGATATTATTCCTAGTGCAACCGAGGAAATAATTACTACTGTCGGAAACGCCGCTGGTATTGGTGCCAGTGCAGCACTTTTGGATGTGGGTAAACGACAGAAAATTATTGACGCTGTTTCCAATGTAGTAAAAATTGAAAGTGCCAATGAACCTAAATTTCAGCAATATTTTGTAGATGCAATGAAGTTTTCAGTATCGCCAATAAAAGAACAAAAAGTTAATAAAAAGAGACGCAGAAGAGCTGCATCATAGGAGTATATATGCCAAGAGAGAGAAGAAGACGTAGAAAAGATAACGATGATACAAAGGCACAGGTCATACCAAAGCCACCAACGTATATAAAGCGAAAAATACCTCACTACAGTATCTTGAGTGACAATGAGCTTAGCATAATTGAAAACAATGCTGACACAATACTGGAGGAAATAGGTATTGTTTTCTCAGAGGACGAAGAGTCCCTTGAAATTTTAGCCTCTGCAGGAGCTAAAATTGATGGAGATCGTGTACGTTTTCCTAGAGGTCTGTGCCGAAAACTAATACAAGACTCGGCCCCAAGAGAGTTTAAACAGCATGCACGTAACCCTGAAAAAAGTGTCATGATTGGGGGCAATAACATGGTACTTGCTCCTGCGTATGGATCGCCATTTGTACACAGTCTAGACAAAGGAAGACGCTACGCAAGTATTGAAGATTTTAGGAACTTTGTAAAGCTGGCATACATGTCAGATAACCTTCATCACTCGGGTGGTACTATTTGTGAGCCCTGTGACTTACCAGTTAATAAGCGGCATTTTGACATGATCTACAGCCATATAAAGTATTCTGATAAACCATTTATGGGGTCAGTTACTGCTTCTGATAGGGCACAGGACTCTGTCAACATGGTTAAGATAGTGTTTGGAGATGAGTTCGTTGACAGTAACTGTGTATTAATCAGTCTAATTAATGCCTCTTCCCCTATGGCTTTTGACGCAACTATGTTGGGCTCATTAAAAGTTTATGCGCGGAACAACCAAGCAACCATCGTCACTCCTTTCATTGTTGCCGGTGCTATGGCCCCTGTAACTGCAGCTGGTGTTGCTGCCCAAAGTTTAGCTGAAGGAATGGCCGGAATGGCGCTTACTCAAATTATCAGACCTGGAGCCCCGGTTGTCTATGGAAACTTTGTAACTGCGATGTCTATGAAGTCCGGTGCACCGACTTTTGGAACCCCAGAGGCAGGACACATGATGAACATTTCAGGGGCCATTGCTAGGCGATTAGGAGTTCCTTTTCGTAGCGGTGGTGGTTTTAATGGCGCAAAATTACCAGATGCTCAGGCTGGCTATGAGGCTGCAAACACGCTGCAAGCAACTATTAATTCAAGCGTAAACTTTAACCTTCATACTGCCGGCTGGCTGGAGGGTGGACTTTGTATGAGCTATGAAAAATTTATCATTGACTGTGATCAGGCTGGAATGATGCGTGTCAGCGTTGAGGGAGTGGATATGGGTGATAACGGTCAAGCAATGGACGCTATAAGAGAGGTTGGTCCGCAGTCTCATTTTTTAGGTTGTGAGCATACCGAAAGAAACTTTAAAACAGCTTTCTATATGTCAGATGTGATGGATGATAACAGTTTTGAGCAGTGGGTTGAGGACGGTTCAAGAGATACCGCCACCATTGCCAGTGAAAAATACAAACAAATCCTTAATAGCTATGAATTACCGGCACTAGATAGTGATATTGATAAGGCGCTACTAGATTATATTGAGTCAAGGAAAAGTAGCTTTGAAGACTCAAATATTTAACATTAAAATTGCATTTAAGTGAATTTAAATCACTTATTTTTGAATTTTATTATCAGCTAATTTTTTTAATTAGTGTGATAATAATAGTACTTATAGTGAATTATGACATAAAATTTAATATTGAAATTAATTCACTTTAAATAGAATTGAATATTTTGTAAAAATTTCTTAGGGGGAGTATATATGAGTTCATATAAAACGGATATTGAAATTGCTAGAGAGGCTACTGGCGAGCACATAAATGACATAGGTGCCAAATTAAATATTAATCAAGAAAACCTGGTGCCTTTTGGGCATGATAAAGCAAAAATTTCTTGGGAGGCTATAAACAACGTCCAAGGCAATAAGGATGGCAGACTGATTTTAGTAACCGCTGTTACCCCTACTCCTGCTGGAGAAGGAAAAACAACAACATCTGTCGGTCTAACGGATGGACTGAATAAGATTGGCAAACAAACCACGGTATGTCTACGCGAACCAAGTTTAGGTCCATGCTTCGGAATGAAAGGTGGAGCTGCTGGTGGCGGATACGCACAGGTTATCCCAATGGAAGATATTAATCTTCATTTCACTGGAGATTTTCATGCAATAACTTCAGCGCATAGTTTATTAAATGCCATGATTGATAATCACATTTATTGGGGCAACGAATTAAACATTGATACCAGAAAGGTACAATTTAGAAGAGTTGTAGATATGAATGACAGGTCTTTAAGATCAATAACTTCCTCGTTGGGCGGATCAACAAATGGGTATCCCCGTGAAGATGGGTATGACATTACCGTAGCATCAGAGGTAATGGCTATCTTTTGTCTATCTCAAAACCTGACTGAACTAGAAGAAAGATTAGGCAATATTATTGTCGCCTATACACGCCATACTAAACCAATTAGGGCTAAAGATATTAATGCTCACCATGCTATGACTGTTCTTTTAAAAGACGCTTTTAGACCAAACCTTGTTCAAACCTTAGAAGGAAACCCAGCACTAATTCATGGTGGGCCATTTGCCAATATAGCCCACGGATGTAACTCTGTGATTGCCACTAAAACTGCTCTAAAACTTTCAGACTATGTTGTAACAGAGGCTGGATTTGGTGCCGACCTTGGTGCTGAAAAATTCTTTAATATAAAATGCCGTAAGGCTGGATTAGTGCCAGATGCAGTGGTTCTAGTTGCAACCATAAGAGCTCTGAAACATCAAGGCGGAGTTGCTAAGGATAATTTAAATAATAAAAACATAGATGCTTTAGTTGACGGCTGCGTCAACCTAGGAAGGCATATTAGAAACCTCTCAAATTTTGGCGTACCGATTGTGGTAGCAATAAATAAATTTGTAACTGACACTGAAGCCGAATTTGAAGCAGTGAAAGATTATTGTGCACAGTTTAATGTTGACGTTAGTGTAACAAGTCACTGGGAGCATGGGGGCGATGGTGCATTAGATCTAGCAGAAAAAGTAGCCAAACTAGCAGACTCTGGTACATCACAGTTTAAAACACTGTATGACGATGATTTGTCATTATTTGCCAAAGTGGAAACAATTGCAAAAACAATTTATCAAGCAACCGAGGTTCAGGCAGATCAAAAAATAAGAGACTCTTTTGCTTGGTACCAAGATAACGATTTTGGGCACTTGCCTGTATGTATTGCAAAAACTCAATACAGCTTCTCAACTGACCCTTTATTATTAGGTGCGCCATCTAATCACTCGATGTCTATTCGTGAAGTTAGGCTTTCTGCAGGAGCTGAATTCATAGTAGTTGTTTGTGGCGCAATAATGACTATGCCTGGATTGCCTAGAACGCCTGCTGCTGATAAGATTAAATTAAACAAAGAAGGTCTTATTGAAGGGCTATTTTAATCATGTCAACAACTGGAACAGTTAAATTTAACATTCACAGGGTTAAAGATTCAACTGTTGAGGTTAAAAGTGACACTATTGCAATAGAAGAGCCATTAGAAATTGTACTAAAACACTATTCAGATAAAGCCTGGATTGAAGAGCCCCTAATGGTTACTATGAGAACTCCAGGAGACGACCGTTCATTGATTTCTGGTCTACTATTCTCTGAGGGGATTATCACTAGCATCGGTGATATTGACAATATAACTGCATTTGGATCAAACACCGGTAAACATAGCGTTAATAATTCAATGATTGTTACTTTAAACAAAGATAACCAAGTAAATATGAGCAAACTGCAAAGGCACTTCATGGTCAACTCTAGTTGCGGTGTTTGTGGCAAAGGAACTCTGAATGCCATCGAAATAGCGTTTGAACCAAATATAAATAAAAGTGTGCCCCAAGTAAGTGTTGACCTAATTCCAAATCTACCAAAACTGCTAAATACAAACCAAACTCAGTTTGCACAAACCGGGGGTGTTCATGCTTCTGCACTATTTGGAGCGGACGGTGAGATGTTTCATCTGGCCGAAGATGTTGGAAGGCATAATGCTCTTGACAAACTGATAGGCCACGCCAAAACTAACAACATATTGAATCCGTTTGAACAATTCGTCATGTGCTCTGGAAGGATAGGCTTCGATATAATTCAAAAAATATTAATGTCTGGAATCGGAATGGTGGTAGGTATAGGTGCCCCAACATCCCTAGCTATAGATTTAGCTAAAAAATTCGATATCACGTTAATTGGCTTTATAAAAAAATACAAGTACAATATATATAATGGTGAGTGGCGCATAAAGCCTCTTCACTAGGGAGATAAAATGTCTAGGAATATTAGCCTTCTGTCAGGAAAAAAACACCACAAGAAAAGCTTGTTCGAAAAAATTGCGTTAAGTCCTAGCCAGGAATCAGACAATAAAATTGCTCATGAATACAACATGGGTGTCTCAACAATCCATAGCACTAAAAGTTTCTATGACTTTCTAGACAAGGATTTCAAAACCAAGAAAGCTTTTGCATGTATAGGAAGTGCTTGCCTTTGTCGTGGCACCCAAGATACTGTTCTTAACACTTTAAACGATAAGTTTGGTTCAGAAAATGTTGGCGAGATGGTTTGTCTAGGTAGGTGCTACGAAAATAGCGCATTCCATTACGATGGCAAGAATTATTCTGGCCAAGACATCAATAATCTAGATCAAATTATTGATGGAAATCACATTAGCTCTGAGTACACAATGGAGTCATATGCTGACACTTCATTTTTGGTAGAGGAAGAAGTATTTTCAACTTATGAAAATTTTAAGGAGTTACTAAAAGATTGCTTGTCTAGCGATAAATCTGATTTAATTTCTACCCTTAAAGAGTCTGGACTGCGAGGTCGTGGTGGTGCAGGATTTCCAACCGGCATGAAGTGGGAATTTTGTCAGGCACAGAAAGAAACCACAAAGTACGTTGTTTGTAATGCAGACGAGGGTGACCCTGGCGCCTTTTCTGACAGATACCTACTTGAACAACAAGCACTTAAGGTGTTGTTTGGTATGATTGCTTGTGGTTACGTTATAGGTTCGAAACAAGGATTCCTTTATATTCGTGGTGAGTACCCAGACTCAATTGAAACAATTAACAATGCGCTTGTAAAATTGCGTGAACTCGACTTACTTGGTGACAATATTCTTGGGACCGGTTTTGATTTTGATATGAGCGTTGTTGCCGGTCAGGGAGCTTACATCTGCGGAGAAGAAACAGCACTTATTGCCTCTATTGAGGGTCGCAGAGCTGAAGTTGACGTTCGCCCTCCCTTCCCTACCGTTGAAGGTCTATATAAAAAACCTACAGTAGTTAATAACGTAGAAAGCTTAGCCGCAGTTGCGGTGATTTTTAAACTTGGCGAGATGCCATTTAAGAGTATTGGTAACGGAAAATCAACAGGAACCAAACTTATCTCTTTAGATGGTTATTTTAATAACTCAGGACTTTATGAAGTCAACATGGCCACCCCATTGGATTATATTATTGATGAAATTGGGGGTGGTTTCAATGATGATATTAAAGCGATACAGGTTGGCGGTCCACTGGGTGGAATAGTTCCAGTTGAAATCTTACGCACCCTTACATTAGACTTTGAAACTTTTGATGGGGCCGGTTTTCTTCTCGGTCACGCCAGCTTTGTTTGTATACCGCGTTCATTTTCAGCAGTCGAGTATGCTAAACACTTGTTTGCATTTACAGCTCACGAATCATGCGGTAAATGCTTTCCGTGCAGGCTTGGATCGACGCGTGGAAAAGAGATGTTACAATCGTCCTTGGATAATAACCAAAAATTTTCAGAAGAATTGATGAATGACTTGTTAGAAACAATGGAATCTGGCTCTCTATGCGCCCTCGGTGGAGGATTACCCCTTCCAATAAAAAATCTTCTCGAGCATTGCTCTGAAGAATTCGAACCTTTTATGGAGAAATAGTATGCAAAGTATATTTATTGATGATACTGAACACCCATTCGACGATTCGAGTTCGATTCTTGAATTTTGCAATAAGGCCCTAGGAAACAAAATTATTCCCACACTTTGTGACGACGATAACCTTAAGCCATATGGAGCATGTCGTGTCTGTTCTGTTGAAGTTCAGCACAATGAAGATGGCCCAAAAAGGACTGTAGCTTCATGCCATACACCAATTAGCCCTGGAATGAGAATATTTACGAACTCGAACGCCATCAAAGCTCTACGAAAAAATATTGTTGAATTGGTTCTTAGTGACCACCCTCCAGAATGTTTAACTTGTGAAGTAAATGGCAATTGTGAGCTACAAGATGTTGCAGCAAGTGTTGGGGTTAGACAAATCCGTTATGCAAAAGGCGAGAACCACCTTGATCGTGAAAAAGATTTGTCACACGCCTACATGAGAATGGACCTGTCTAAGTGTATAAACTGCTCTAGATGTGTTCGTGCATGCGACGAGGTTCAAGGTCAGTTCACATTAACCATGACTGGTAGAGGGTTCGAGTCAAGAATCACGACTGATAACGATATGCTTTTTGGTGACTCTTCTTGTGTTTCATGTGGCGCATGTGCTCAAACCTGCCCAACATCAGCAATTTCAGATGTTTTTCAATCAAAATCTGTTGAAGCCGACAAGAAAGTTAGAACGATATGCTCATATTGTGGTGTAGGCTGTAACCTTGAGGTGGCAGTTAAAAATAACGAGGTATTATCTATTCGTGCCCCTCAAGATGCAGTAAATTCAGGGCATACATGTTTGAAAGGACGATATGCATTTAAATTTTACAATCATAAGGACCGCTTAACATCGCCACTGATTAGAAGAAATGGTGATCTTGTCCCATGCTCATGGGAAGAGGCTTTTGATTTTATTAAGGACAAGTTTCAATCAATCAAAGCTGAGCATGGACCTGATGCGATTGCTGGTATTTCTTCAGCTCGATGCACGAATGAAGAAAACTTTATATTCCAAAAAATGATTCGTCAATTGGTTGGTACTAACAATATAGATTGCTGCGCTCGTGTTTGCCACTCTCCTACTGCTTGGGGTATGCAGCAAAGCTTCGGAACGGGCGCTGGCACAAACCCTGCAACCGACATTCCTTTGGCTGACTTAATGATTGTTATTGGCGCTAACCCAACTTCTGCACATCCAGTTACAGGGGCAAAAATTAAACAGCAAGCCCTTTCTGGTGCGACATTGATTGTCATAGATCCAGTAAAAACCGAACTCGCTCGTTTAGCTGATTACCATTTACAGTTAAAACCTGGCACAAACGTTGCCGTTCTTAACATGATGCAGTACTTCATTGTAGAGGCCGGCCTTGTTGATTATAAATTTATTGAAGAACGTTGCGAAGGTGGTCTTGAGTTTATAGAACAAATTAAGAAATTAGATGTTGACCAAATGGCACTTGTTTCTGGACTTGATAAAGGCTATGTTAAAGATGCAGCTATAGCTTACGCAAGTGCAAATAATGCGATGGAATTTCACGGCCTAGGAGTCACAGAGCACTCTCAAGGCTCACAAACCGTGATGTTGATTGCTAACTTGGCTATGATGACTGGAAATATAGGTAGACCAGGCGTTGGGGTCAACCCGTTACGTGGCCAGAACAACGTGCAAGGGGCTGCCGATATGGGCTGCCAACCACACCATGGCCCGGGGTATATGTGGATGGATCAGAAAGAAGTTCAGGACTATTATCAAACAAAATTCGACCTGCCAACACCGACCACTGCTGGTAAAAAAATTCCTGAAATGTTTGATGGTGCTATTGATGGTTCTCTTAAAGCTCTTTGGATTTTTGCTGAGGACGTTGTACAGACCGACCCCAATACACATCATGTTATAAAAAGTATGAATGCTCTTGATTTGCTTGTAGTACAAGAAATTTTCATGAGTGAGACTGCAAAAATGGCTGACGTAGTCTTGCCTGGAACTACTTTTTTAGAAAAAAGTGGCACATTTACTAATGCAGAAAGAAGGGTCCAGCAGGTTAACGCTGCAGTTAATCCTTTAGAAGGCTGTAAAACCGACGGGCAAATTATTGTCGAGATGATGCGTAAGTTAGGTTATGACCAGCCAGACTATGATGCAGCTGAAGTTCTTAAGGAAGTCGCAAACGTTGTTCCTTTCTTTGAGGGTATAACCTGGGAGGCTTTGTCTTCGAACCCTATGGGACTTCAGTGGCCAGTTAACAAGAAAGGAGAAGACACTCAGATTTTACATATTGGTGAGTTTAAGCGGGGTAAAGGTAAATTCCATTACTACGACTGGAGAGAAAGTGAGGAGCTTGTTAAGCACAAAAATAAATACCCTTTCATTCTTACGACAGGTCGTGAACTGCAGCACTATAACTGTGCAACTATGACAAGGCGGACCGCTAATGTCGAAATATTGCCTAAGGATGTAATTATGTTAAACCCGAAGGACGCTAAGGCAAAAAAACTATCCACCGGTGACAGGGCAAAATTACGGTCTGATCGTGGTGAAATAACCCTAGATGTGGAAGTAACTGACAGAGTAAAGAGGGGTGTCGTTCGTACAACCTTCCATTTCCCTGAAGTTCTAATTAATGAAGTTACCAGCTCTGTGACTGATGAAGAAACAAAGTGCCCAGAATATAAAGTTGTTGCTGTCGAGGTTGAAAAAGTATAAACATTACTAACTTTCTTATTAAAAAGATTTTTTTCTGTTTTTCTTAGTACAGGAGTTTTTATATTATCATGTCAAGTATTGACTGAATAGTCAATATTATGTATTATTGTCTATTTGACCATTTGGTCAGTTATTTTAGTTAGGGAATACAATGAATAAAGAAGGGACTCTATACAAGAAATTAATTGATGCAACATTAAGTGAAATATCAGAAAATGGTATAGAGATGCTTACTGCAAAAAAAATTAGTGAGCGTGCAAACACTTCTACAGGAATTATATATCATCACTTCGGCACAAAGGAAGAGCTAGTATTAGCAACCTATACAGAGCTAACTAGTGATTTAAAAAACAGAATAGATAAGGTTAGAAAAAAATACCCAAAAGACCCTGTCAAAAGGCTAAAAGAAACCATGCTGGTTAGTTTTGATAAAGACCTTATTAATAATGACAACAAGAGTGGATGGACGCAACTGTGGGCAAGCTCCGTGTGCGATGAAAAGATTAACAAACTAGTTGAAAGCTACTACGAATCGTTATATTCTGTGATTAAGTCTGACTTGTTAGAGTTCTGTGATGAAACAAGCGCTAGAGAATATTCTCTATCATTGATGTCCATGATTCATGGATACTGGATAGAGATAATGATAGCAAAAAATGCTACCGTTGAAGAAGCCATTAAGGCATCTAATAAGTGCATAGACAATGCGAGCAAGGTTCAGCACCTCAAATCAATAATATAACTTCTTTAATTAGCCATACACATACATGAAGTACTCAATATTTTCTTTATTGAAACAAGGCCTTAAAGACAACAAGGAGTGGCCAGAAGCTTGGAGTTCTCCGATAATTAAATCTAGATATGACGTTGTTATTATTGGCGGAGGTGGTCATGGCCTTGCGACCGCTTATTACTTAGCTAAAGAGCATGGCGTTAAAAATATTGCTGTTTTAGAAAAAGGCTATATTGGTGGTGGAAACACTGCCAGAAACACTACAATTGTTAGATCGAATTATCTTTGGGACGAGTCGGCAATGCTTTACCAGCACTCCCTTGATTTATGGAATGGCCTATCTCAAGACCTTAATTACAACGTAATGTTTAGTGCTAGGGGAGTATACAACCTTGGGCATACGCTGCAAGAAATGCGTGATATTGAAAGAAGAGTTAATGCTAATGTAATTAATGGCATAACTGCCGAGGTTGTTCTTGCTGATGAAATAAAAAAACGCATACCCCTTATTAATATTTCAAAAAATGTGCGATACCCAATTATGGGGGCATCCTATCAATCAACTGGCGGTGTAGCTAGGCATGATGCGGTAGCCTGGGGTTTTGCACGAGCAGCTGCAGCTCTGGGCGTTGACATTGTTGAGCAATGCGAAGTGACAGCAATGGATATTGATAACTCAAAGATTGTTGGTTTAAACACAACGAAAGGTTATGTTGCGACTAATCAGGTAGGTTGTGTTGCTGCTGGACACTCTTCTGTTCTAGCCGAAATGGCCAATGTCAGACTTCCAATTGAAAGCCATCCTTTGCAAGCTTTTGTTTCTGAACCGATGAAAGCGGTCCTCGATACGGTTGTTATGTCGAATGCAGTGCACGGATACATTAGTCAGTCAGATAAAGGTGACCTAGTAATTGGAGCTGGAATAGACAGCTATAATTCATATTCTCAGAGAGGTAGCCCACATGTAATTGAGCACACTGCTGCTGCAATTCTTGAGCTGTTTCCTGCTTTTAGTAGAGCCAGAATGAACCGTCAATGGGGTGGAATTGTTGACACTACACCTGATGCATGTCCTATTATTAGTAAAACAAATGTAGAGGGCCTGTACTTTAACTGTGGATGGGGAACTGGCGGATTTAAAGCAACCCCAGGTTCTGGGCACGTTTTTGCATCAACACTGGCAAACGACTCCCCTCACCCTTTAGCTGTCCCATTTGCTATCGAAAGATTTTATAACGGACACCTAATTGATGAGCACGGAGCTGCAGGTGTTGCGCATTAACCTTATCAAATAAAAAATATGTTAAAAATATATTGTCCGCACTGTCAAATGCACCTAGAAGAGGAAGACTTTAGTTATTCTGGTGAAGCTCTAATTGCCAGACCAAATAACCCTAGTTCGATTAGCGATGATGAGTGGGGTGACTATTTATTTATGAGAAAAAACCCAAAGGGGAGGCATGTAGAGCAATGGCAACACAGCTCTGGTTGTAGAAAATTTTTTGTAATCGAAAGAAACACTATAGATAACACTATCTATTCCAGTTACACAATGATACAGGCATCAAAAGAGATCAAACATGAGACGAATTAATCCAGTTTTGCCTAGCGCCATTATAAACAATGCAATAGAGATAGATTTTATCTTTGAAGGCCAGCAATTTAAAGGTTTTGATGGCGATACTTTAGCTTCTGCATTGAGCGCAAATGATGTAAAGGTTTTTGGTTATAGCTATAAATACTCCCGCCCACGCGGGATTATCGCCCCATACGCTGAAGAGCCAAACGCTCTCGTTAGTCTAGAACAGGGAGGACTATATACTCCAAATGCAAAAGCAACACAGGTGGAGCTTTACCAAGACTTGATAGCTTCTGCTCCCACACTTAACCCTAACTCTATAGAAAAAATCAAGCCACTATTCAAAGCATTTCATAGATTCATGGCTGCTGGATTCTATTACAAAACTTTTATGCGCCCACAAAAACTATGGATGCTTTATGAAAAAGTTTTGAGGAGCTTCGCTGGAATATCAAAAGCCCCTGTTGATTTTGACTCTGAACACTATGACCATATGCACCATAATTGTGATGTTTTAGTTATTGGAGGTGGATTAGCTGGGTTAACAGCAGCTATTGAAATTGCGAAAACCGAAAAATCAGTAATACTATTGGATGAACGTCCTAGCCTTGGGGGAACAACTTACGATTACCCAGATGAGGCAGTTGGAAGCACTAACCAGTTAGAATATATGAATAATATTATCTCCCAATTAGATACTTACCCTAATGTCGAAATTCTTTCTAGAACCACCGCCTTTGCTTTCCATGATGAAAACAATGTAATCGCTAATGAAATGCGCCAAGATCATAAGCCATTATCTGAACGAAATGCAAATCTAAGCAGACAGAGGCTTCACAAAATTAAAGCCGGTCACGTTCTTTTGGCTACAGGTGCAAGTGAGAGGCCTATTGCTTTTGATAACAATGACTTGCCCGGTATTATGCTGTCAACTGCTGGATTATCTTTACTAAATAGATTCTCAGTACTGGCGGGAGAACAGGTAGTTATTTTTACAAATAACGACTCTGGCCATACGGCAGCTAATTATTTTGCAAAGTATTCACAAAAAGTAACTCTGATAGATACTAGGTCAAATAGCCCTGATGTCGCATTAAATGGTAATGTTAGGTTAATTAATAGTAGCGTTATTATTAAAGCTAACGGTAAAAATAGTGTCAGTTCAGTAACTATCGGCGAAAGAGATCAAAAAAGCAATAAGAATGTATTAACTGAAACAATTGATGCAGACTTAGTTCTAGTAGCCGGTGGCTTTAATCCAGTAGTTCACTTAGATTGCCATACCGGATCTAACCCAATATGGGATGACAATTTGGTAGCTTTTGCCCCAAATCTAAGCAAACAAAAGCGCAGCGGCACCGGAGCGTTAACAGGCTACATCTATGCTACAGATGTCATAAATAATGCTAAAGAGCAAGCTAACAACATTATAAATAACTCAATAACGGCAACAACAGCACAAAAAAACTTCTTAAATACAGATAAATTTTTTAATGTTGAGTCTTTTGGTGGAAAGCAATTCATTGATATGCAAAACGACGTCACTACTTCTGACATCCAATTAGCTATTAGAGAAAACTATAAATCCATTGAACACATTAAACGATACACAGCACTAGGATTTGGCACTGACCAAGGCAAAACTTCCAACGTACTGGGTGTTGCAATAGCCGCTCAGAGTCAAAATTTAAAAATGAGTGAAGTAGGCACTACTACGTTTAGGCCGGCATATACGCCTGTAACATTTGGAGCTCTGGCTGGGCAACATATAAATGATTTATTCGACCCAGAAAGATACACCCCTATGCAGCCTTCACACATTAATAATGGCGCAATATTTGAAACTGTGGGCCAGTGGATGAGACCATGGTATTTCCCTAATAATGGAGACGGATTAGATGGGGCTGTGTTCAATGAGTGTTTAAAAACTCGTGAGTCTCTCGGGGTTATAGATGCTTCAACTCTAGGAAAAATTGAAATTCACGGGCCTGACTCTAGAGAATTTCTAAATAGAGTTTATACCAACTCATGGACTAAATTGGCAGTTGGATCTTGCAGGTACGGACTAATGCTTGACGAGAATGGAATGATAATGGATGACGGTGTAACTGCATGTTTGTCTGATGACCATTTTATAATGACAACTACAACTGGTGGCGCAGCTAAAGTTTATCAATGGCTCGAGAACTGGTTACAAACTGAGTGGCCCGAACTAGAGGTGTACCTTAGTTCAGTTACTGATCATTTTTCAACTACCGCTGTCGTTGGACCAAATAGCAGGGAACTGATGCTATCAATATGCTCAGATATTGACTTTTCAAAGGAGGCATTTCCATTTATGACTTGGAGAGCCGGCACTGTATGTGGAGTGAGTGCGCGTGTAATGAGGATTAGCTTTAGTGGTGAACTTGCTTACGAGATTAATGTGCAGTCTAACTACGGGAGGTTTGTTTGGGACTCTGTTCTCGAGAAAGGTAATAAATGGAGCATTGTTCAATATGGAACAGAATCTATGCACGTTCTAAGGGCTGAAAAAGGCTATATTATTGCTGGCCAAGACACTGATGGGTCGGTATCTCCAATTGATGCCGACTTGTCGTGGGTAGTGTCCAAATCTAAACAGTTCTCATTTCTGGGGGAGCGCTCTCTTTCAAGATCAGACACTTCAAGAGTAGACAGGAAACAACTAGTTGGCATTCTCACCGAAGATCCAAGTGAAGTACTATCAGAAGGTGCTCAAATATTAAATAGCAATACAAACAGCAATATGCTAGGCCATGTAACGTCAAGCTACTTCAGTCCCACTCTTAACAGGTCAATAGCTATGGGGCTAGTACGCGACGGATTAAGAAGAAAAGGTGAAAAAATTATTGTTGCTACTGCTAAAGGTAAGCGCAGCCCATCGACAATAGAGTCGTACGTATTTTTTGACCCTGATGGATTAAAAATGAATGGAAATGAAAGTGAGAATGTTGATGGATAATTTGGCAAAAAGTACAGTTCCAGTTTATGAGTCGGCCCTGGAGAAATACAATACAACAGTTGTTGGTGATCTCTGGAGGGTTAAAGAAACAAAAAAACTATCTTATTTAATAATTCGTGGAAAAACAGGTGACGATGATTTTGTTAAAGCGATAGAATCTCTGGGCTTGACATTGCCTGGCCCAATGAAATTCATAGAAACTGCTGAAAGGAAATTAATCTGGATAAGCCCCGATGAGTTTCTATTGGTGCTTGGTGATGTGCCTTTATCTGATTTTATTGAAAGTGCTGAAAAGGCATTCAAAGATATTTTTGCATACATAATAGATAACTCAGGAAGTTTTACTAATATAGAAATTTCTGGTAGCCGCCATCTCGATGTGGTCGCTAAACTATCGCCTTATGACTATCACAAACTTACAATAGGCTCTGTAATCTCAACTAATCTAGCTAAAGCTCCATCAATCATATACCGACCAAACGAGAACTCGTTAACAATATTGGTTCGATTCTCATTCGCAGATTATCTATGGCGTACAATTGAAAAGGCAAGCCTAGAATATACAAAATAATATTTTAACTATTGTCAAAATAATTTTGTAGAAACTCATCGAAGCTAATCTCATCTGAAAGTTCTATTTCTTTAACTTTCTGGCACGAAATATTTGCCTGCTCGTCTAGAAAACTGAAATGATTATCATCAATCTTACGTTTTAAATAAATATCTTTGCATTTCTTCGAAATTGTATCAGTGTATTCCCAGAAACCCTGATTATTCTCTCTCATATTTTCCAATATAGTTTCTGATGGGGTAAGGCTGGCGTCACTAAACCTTTTTCCAATATTTATTACGTCGTCAGAGTGTCTTTTACTTAACAGTGTAGAGCAGTGTGAAATTTTTTCAAGTATCTCCTTTCCCCACTCTTGTATAGTAATATGTTCCCCCTTTTTTATAATTTTTAACCCTGGCTTTCTGCCTTCATGGGCAACTGACTTGTCATTAATATCAATTTCATTCTGTTCTGAAGTACTAATTAATGGAGAATCTTCAAGCAAACAATAAAGTAGTAATGATTCCAAAAAATTTATCTGTTCTCTATCAATTCCTAATGGCGATAGTGGGTTTATATCTATCGACCTAAGCTCAATATAGGCGACCCCATCTTCTTTAAGAGCATCTAATGGCTTTTTATCTATATCTGCTGAAGGTTTTGGCCTAACTGAAGAGTAATACTCATTCTCGATTTGAAGAATGTTAGTGTTTAATTGTTGGTATTCACCGTTCACCTTGAGACCAATTTTCTCGTATTCAGAGCTAATATTTTGCATCCCTGCTTTTAGGCTATGTATGTAATGACCTAAACTATTATAACTCGCTTTAACGCCTGCCTCGTCTCCGCATAAATTTTGATACCCAATGTCGCCCATCCTGAGAGAGGTTGCATATGGCTCAAATAATGTGCTGATATTGAACTCTTGTAGTGAATGATCATGGTACCCTTTAAGAAATGATTTACAAACTGCAGGGGACGCCCCAAAAAGATAAGGTATTACCCATCCATAGCGTAGAGCATTACGAGCCATGCACATATATGAATCATCAATGAACTCTCGTAGTGTTTGGCTTGTTGAAGATAAGGAATAATATTTTTTCCAAAAATCTTGAGAGAAGGAATAATTGAAATGAATCCCGGCTATTGTTTGCATTACACTGCCGTACCGATTAGCTAACCCTCTTCTGTAAATCGTTTTCATCTTAGCTCTATTTGACTTACCGTATTCAGCTATCGGAATATAGGTCTCACCTCTTATTACGCATGGCATAGAGCCGTGCCAGAAGCTTTGATCGGATGGCAATTTATGATAAAGATAGCTCTGTGTGTTTGCTAAAAATGTAAGCACCGAATCACAGCCATTCAATGGCGGAGTAATGAGTTCAATTAGAGACTCGGAAAAATCAGTTGTTATATAGGGGTGTGTTAATGGGCAGCCTAGAATTTTAGGGTGTGGGATCTGGCTAATGCCGCCATTCTCTGAAACCCTTAAACCTTCTTTTTCAAGGCCCATCTTACTGGACTCAAAAATCTTTGAGTGGGGTTTTAATAAGCTTATTCTATCGCTAATATCCATTTCCATTGCAGATGCTAAAATAGAATTATTTTACCATCAGGAAATTCAATGAAAACAGTCAAAGCTGTGGTCGGCATTTTGAAAAATGATAACAATGAATTTCTTATATCTAAAAGGCATCAAAAAAAATTTATGGGCGATTACTGGGAAATTCCTGGTGGCAAAATTGATGGAACAGAGTCCCACTCTGATGCAATCAAAAGAGAACTCAAGGAGGAACTTGGAATTGTCGTAACGGATTTAAGCTTTATTCGATTTATCAACCACAATTATATTGATAGAACTGTGTGTTTGGGTTACTTTCTAATCAATAGCTATAAGGGGAACCCTTATGGGGCAGAGGGGCAACAAATTGAATGGATAAATATTAACAGTCTAAATAAATATAAGTTGCTTCCAAGCGTACATGAGATGCTACTGTCAATAACATTGCCAGAGACTTATTGGATTACTCCATCCGAGGGCCACTACAGCGGGTTATGGATGAAAAAATTTGATGAAAATATTTCTCGAGGAATAAAACTAATACAATTACGAGCTAAGGTTCAGCTTGATGATAATTTTGTGAACAGTCTGTATATTAAATGCAAATCAAGCGAAACTAAATTGCTTCTAAATACAATAAATAAAACTTACAATGAGAGCTGTGCAGATGGTTGGCATGTTACAACTAGAGAGCTTTTGTCTCTTGAATCCAGGCCTTGTTCTAAGGATAAAATTTTAGGCGCATCTGTCCATAATCTAGACGAAGCAATGAAGGCCGTAGAGTTAGGAGTTGACTTTATTGCTCTTTCCCCTGTTCTGTCAACAAAGACTCACCCAGGCACAACTCCATTAGGATGGAAGGTAGCTAAAACGGTGTCAGAAAGAATTCACATTCCTATTTATTTTTTAGGTGGCATGAAGCCTAAGCATCTAAATAAAGCTATCGAGTTTGGAGCAAAAGGAATTGCTGGGGTTAGTTCACTATAATAAACTTAAATGACTGTAAAACATATATCTAATAATCTAGTTAATTAAATCTCGAGTAAACTCCCAGTTTGAGTCATCAGATAGTTCATCCCTAAACCTGTACCCTTCTATATCAAAACCTTTTAAACCTTCTGGAATCAATATCCTATTGTCGATCATGTATTTAGCCATTAACCCTCTAGCCCTTTTGGCGTAAATTCCAATTATTCTATACTTATTATCCTTATTCTCTTTGAAGGCTATATTAATAACCTTGGCTTTTAGAGATTTTTTTTGTATCGCTTTAAAGTATTCATTTGATGCAAGATTAATGATAACTTCACTCTCATCTTCGTTTAGAGCGTTAGATATTTTATCCCCCCAAAACTGATACAAGTTATCGCCAATACTATTTTTTAACTTCGTACTCATCTCTAACCGGTATGGAGAAATCAAATCTAACGGCCTAAGAACACCATACAGCCCTGAAATCATTCTAATCTTTGTTTGCGCAAAATCTAAATCGTCTTGCGTTAAAGAATCTACATCAATTCCACTATACACATCTCCCTTGAATGACAATATAGCCTGCTTTGCATTTTCTAGAGTAAGAGGAGTGGAAAATGATTTGAACCTATCGTAGTTTAATTTTGACAGTTTGTCGCTGATAGACATTAGGCTTGCAATTTGATTCTGTGACTTATTTTTGAGTATCTGCATTAACTCTTCAGATTCTAAAATTTGTCTTGGATTTGAGTACGACAACATATCTGTGGAAGAAAAATCTTGGGTCTTAGATGGCGATATTACGAGTATCATTTATCAAATAATTATGTTATGAAACGCTTCATTCTACACTAATCTATTCCGTCTTATCCCTCTAACAGCGGGTATTTTGGCTACATTAGAATGCCTACTATGATAAAATCTACAGATTTTGTTTCGTGATATTTATTGTCGATAAATATATTTATGAATAAGAAACTATTACACCTTCCAAAAGCTCACGGACTTTACAATCCAAAAAACGAAAGGGAAAATTGCGGTATTGGCTTTATTGCAAACATGAAAGGGGAGAGCTCCTATCAAATTACTTTTGACGCCCTGGAAATGCTTTCACGTATGGACCATCGTGGTGGTTGCGGTTGTGAGCCTAATACTGGTGATGGTGCAGGAATTCTGACAAACATTCCTCAGCAGTTTTTTATTCGTGAGGTCGGCTCGCTATTTAATGCCAGTGTTGAATCTGGAAATTATGCTGTAGGTAATGTTTTTTTACCTCAGGATGACAAACAGAGGTCTCATTGCATGGCATTGGTTCAGCAAATAGTTGAGCAGGAAGGTCAAAGGTTTATCGGCTGGAGAGACGTCCCTATTGACGCTATAAAAGCCGACGTAGGTAAAACCGCTGTGGATTCTCAGCCCATAATAAAACAGCTCATCATTGACAATAACGAAAAGATTGACAAGGAAGCATTCGAAAGGGCGCTATTCAAAATAAGAAAACAGGCATCTCATGTAATAAGGTCAGATAGTTCACTTTCTCAGTCTTTACTGTTTTATATATGTAGCTTATCTTCCAAGATTATTATTTATAAAGGGATGTTGATGGGGTCACAGTTAAGTGATTTTTATAGTGACCTTTCAGACCCAAAATTTTCTACATATTTAGCTATGGTGCATTCTCGCTTTTCAACCAACACTTTTCCTTCTTGGGACAGAGCGCAACCTTGTAGATACATGTCCCACAACGGTGAAATTAATACCCGCCAAGGAAACTACAACTGGATGCGAGCTAGGGAGGGGCTACTTGAGAGTGATTTATTTGGCAATGAATTAGGTAAAACCTTACCAGTTATAGAGTTTGATGGCTCTGACTCAGGGAGCTTTGATAATGTATTAGAGTTCCTGATGATGAATGGTCGCTCTCTACAAGAAGCCATCATGATGATGATACCTGAGGCCTGGCAAAATGATAATAATATGAGTCCTGAAAAGAAGGCTTTTTATGAATACTTCTCTAACGTAATGGAGCCTTGGGACGGCCCTGCCTCAATAGCTTTCACTGATGGTAACTATATAGGTGCTGTTCTAGACAGAAATGGCCTACGCCCTTCAAGGTATTATATAACTCATGATGATAGAGTTATCATGGCTAGCGAGGTCGGGGTTGTTGATGTTGAAACTAACCAAGTTAAAATCAAAGGAAGGTTAAGGCCAGGAAAAATGTTTTTGGTCGACTTTGAAAGGGGCGAGCTCATTGATGATGACAGTATAAAAAAAGGCTTTGCATCAAAAAACCCGTATAGAAATTGGTTAGACGATCAACAGATACACTTATCAGAACTGAACTGCGACGAAAAACCACACGGCTTTAACCCGGACACACTAGTGCACCGTTTGAAAGCATTTGGATATAGCACCGAGACATTACAATTCATGCTATTGCCAATTGTTAAAGAGTTAAGAGATCCCGTAGGTTCTATGGGAAATGACTCTGCCCTAGCTTGCCTGTCAGATCAGTCACGCATTATTTATGATTACTTCAAGCAGTTATTCGCACAAGTAACAAACCCCGCTATGGACTCCATTCGCGAAGAGGTGGTAATGTCTCTTCGATGTTCAATAGGTCCAGAAGGAAACCTTTTAAAAAATAAACCTGAAAATGCACACAGACTAATCATAGATCACCCAATATTGACTAATGAAGAGGTTGCCGCACTAAAGGACTGTAATCATCGTGGATGGACATCAAAAACTATAGATATAACATATGATGTAAACAGTAAAAGCAAAACCTCAGAACTACTTAATGATATATGTCTGCAAGGCTCTCAAGCAATTAAGGAAGGACACAGTCTGATAATTCTTTCTGACCGCAATGTGGATCAAAACCGAACAGCAATAAGTGCGCTATTGGCTTCATCTGCCCTACACAGGCATTTGGTCGTAGAGCATGAACGAACTCAGGTTGGTATTGTAATAGAAACTGGTGAGGCTCGTGAAGTGCATCACTTCTGTTTACTTACTGGTTATGGTGCAGACGCTATTAACCCTTACCTAGCTTTCGAGGCACTATGGCAAGCAAGGAATGATGGCCTAATTAATGAAAAAGATGACAATAAAATTGTTCAATCTTACAGAAAGGGTGTCGCCAAAGGTATGCTAAAAATCATGGCAAAAATGGGGATTGCAACGCTCGAGTCATATAAAGGCGCTCAAATTTTTGAAGCGGTAGGTCTTGCATCTGAAGTCATGGATCAATGCTTTTTTGAAACTTTTAGCCGCATTGGCGGCGTTGGATTTGATGTATTACAGTCCGAGAATGAAGAAAGGCATAGGCTGGCTTTTCAGACTAACGTGCTAGATAACTTAGGCCAGTACCATTGGCGTAGCGGGGGTGAAAAGCATATGTGGGAGCCACATACTATTGCCAACTTGCAACTAGCAGCTAGAAATAATGATAAGGATGCTTACTGGTCCTTCTCCAAGAAATCGAATGACGAGGGTACCCGTAACTGTACCCTGAGAGGGTTAATGACCTTCAAAAAGGGTAGTCCGATTGATATTGGAGATGTTGAGAGTGTCAAAGATATAGTTAAGCGTTTTGCAACTGGGGCTATGAGTTTCGGTTCAATTTCTGCTGAATCTCATGAATCTTTAGCAATTGCAATGAACAGGCTTGGAGGAAAGTCAAACACTGGAGAAGGTGGTGAAGATTCTAAGCGATGGAAGCTTGATAAGAATGGAGACTCAAGAAGAAGTGCAATAAAACAGGTAGCTTCTGGCCGCTTTGGAGTTACCATTGAATACCTAAACCAAGCCGAAGAACTACAAATCAAGGTTTCTCAGGGAGCCAAACCTGGAGAAGGTGGTGAACTACCTGGCTCAAAAGTTGACAAAGAGATAGCCAGAGTTAGGCATTCAACTCCTGGTGTCGGTTTAATTAGCCCCCCTCCACATCATGACATTTATTCCATAGAAGACCTTGCTCAACTTATTTTTGACCTAAAAAGGTCTAACCCTAGGGCACGTATAAGTGTGAAGCTTGTCTCTGAAGTTGGGGTCGGCACTGTTGCAGCTGGAGTCACCAAAGCTAAATCGGACCATATAGTTATTGCTGGCCATGATGGAGGCACAGGCGCATCCCCACTAACATCTATAAAGCATGCTGGTCTACCGTGGGAACTTGGGGTTGCAGAGACACACCAAACACTGGTTATGAATGATCTACGTTCACGTGTTGTTATACAGACTGATGGACAACTAAAGACAGGCAGGGATGTTGCAATCGCCATACTCCTTGGTGCTGAAGAGTTCGGTTTTTCAACTGCGCCACTAGTAACACTAGGCTGCATAATGATGCGTAAATGCCACTTAAACACATGCCCTGTTGGTATTGCTACTCAAGACAAAGAGTTACGCAAAAAATTCAATGGTAAGCCTGAGCACGTTATCAACTATCTATTTATGGTAGCTGAAGAGCTAAGATTAATAATGGCAGATTTAGGATTTAGAACTGTTAACGAGATGATAGGAAGGGTTGATTTAATTGAGATGGATAAAGCGATAGAGCACTGGAAGCAATCTTCCATTAACTTAGATGCTTTGTTAACCCCAGCTCAAAAGCCTAGTAAAGATACTGTAGTATATCAAACCATTATGCAGGACCATCAACTCGAACTGCAGATCGACAACCTTGTGATTGAGAAATCTAAGAACTACATTGATGAAGGTAAATCAGTAGTGATTGATTTACCGATAAAGAATACAGACCGAACTGTTGGGGCTATGCTTTCTTCACATATTGTAAATTCTCGTGGGAACAATGAACTTACTGATGACTCAATACACATAAACTTCAAAGGCTCAGCGGGCCAATCATTCGGGGCATTCCTTGCAAAAGGTATTACCTTAGAGGTTGAAGGAGATGCCAATGATTATGTAGCTAAAGGACTGTCTGGAGGTAAAGTTATTATTTATCCTCCAAAAAATTCTACTTTTAAGGCTCAAACCGAAATCATTGCGGGCAATGTTTGTGGTTATGGAGCTACATCTGGTGAGTTGTACTTATCTGGGTGTGTGTCTGAGAGGTTTTGTGTCCGCAACTCTGGAGCAACTAGCGTGGTTGAAGGTGTGGGTGATCATGGTTGTGAATATATGACTGGCGGTATAGTAGTTATACTTGGCGAGGTAGGACGTAATTTTGCTGCGGGTATGAGTGGTGGTGTTGCTTATGTTTACAACCCTAATAAGACTCTAGAGTTGATGTGTAACCTGAGTATGGTTGATATAGACCCAATGGACATAGAGGCAGAAAAAGAGCTACATAAGTTCGTATCCAATCACACTAAATATACTGACTCTGACATTGGCAACAAGATACTAGAAGGGTGGGATCTCGAAGTTAAAAATTTTGTTAAAGTAATGCCGAAAGAAATAAAGATGGTTTTAGCAAATATTGCCAAAAAGAAGGAGATAGCTAAATCTACTGCTTGATTCTTTCTAATACTGTGAAATGATAACTGTGGTGGTTTGTCTCGTCAGGGTAATGTGACTCTCTACTAGTTTCAATAAACTCATTTCTATTGTATGTTGGAAAATAGGTATCTCCAACAAACTCGCCATCGACCTCAGTTATGTATAGTCTGTCTACTATAGGCAACATTTGCTCATAAAATGAAGCGCCCCCCATTACCATTACCTCACCATCTTGTTTTGAAATGCTAAGGGCCTCATCAATGCTGCCGACAACTTCACACCCATCGGCAATGAAATCAATGCTGCGACTTACAACGATATTTCTCCTGTGAGGCAAAGCTCTGCCTATTGATGTGAAGGTTTTGCGTCCCATCATTACAGTTTTATTTATTGTAACTCCTTTAAAATAACTTAAATCTGCTGGTAGATGCCATGGCAGTGTATTTTCATTGCCAATAAGATGATTGTCGTCCATAGCAACAATAATTGATAAACGCATTAGCTTTACTGTCTAGTAAAATAAACCTATATTTTACAAACAAATTACTTGTTATGCTTCAGTTAATTCTTGCATCTTCTTCCCCTTTCAGAAGTGAACTACTAACAAAACTAGATATAAACTTTTCGGTTACCTCGCCAGAAATAGATGAATCTAGATTCGAGAACGAAAGCCCTACACAGCTGGTATACCGGCTAAGCCAAGAGAAGGCTCTAAAGGTGGCTAAGAACGAGGATGGGATAATTATAGCAGCCGACCAAGTTGCAACATTAGGTAAAGGCGATAGTCCTCTTGATGAAATATTAACGAAACCACACACTCATGAAAATGCTATCAAACAATTAAAACAGAGTTCTGGAAATACTGTTACCTTTCTTACAGGATTGTCACTTTTAAACACAGATACTGGCAACCTACAGACTGTAGTTGAACAGTTTAAGGTGTTTTTTAGAGAACTTACTATTGATCAAATTGAAGACTATCTTGTTAAGGAAAGGCCATACAATTGCGCCGGTAGCTTTAAATCAGAGGCACTAGGGATTTGCCTATTTGAGCGCCTTGAGGGTGATGACCCAAATAGTTTAATTGGATTACCTTTAATTAAACTAATTAGGATGCTAGAAAATGAGGGGATCGAAATTATATCGAATAGCAACTCCGCAGGAAGCTAAATTGTACTAGTGCATTATCTTTACGCAAATGATTCTTCATTGCCCAAAAATAAGAACAAGTTTCATTGGGGCTCTCTATACGGTAGCGCACAATCTTTAGCACTTATTGAGCTAGCAAAAAAACAAAGTAAGGTAGTATTAATAGTCGCCAACGATATAGCTCAATACAATAATATATGCAGCTCTCTTGCTTTCTATAATTCAGACTTAGATATACTTAGGTTTGATAATTGGGAGGTTTTGGCCTACGATCACTTCTCTCCTCACCCAGACATTACGTCTAATAGGCTGTCCACTCTATCAAAAATGCAAGGCCTAAATAGTGGCATCATTGTAACAACTTTAGAGTCACTATCTCAGCGCCTATGCCCTTTGAATTACGTTAAAAGTAACAGCTTTAGTTTATCTTCTGGTGATAATTTGAATTCAGAAGAATTCACTGAGAAATTAGTCATGTTTGGATATAACAGAGTTAGTTCGGTGATGGAGCATGGTGAATTTAGCATAAAAGGGTCATTAATAGATATTTACCCTATGGGTTCAAGACTTCCTTATAGGCTTGATTTATTTGACCTAGAGATAGAATCAATTCGAACCTTCGACACATCAACTCAGCTCTCAATAGATGTTATTGACAAAATAGATCTTTTGCCAGCTAGAGAGTTCGCGACAGATCAAAACAGCATAGATCTTTTTAAAAAAAATTATATTAGTACATTCAATAATAACAAAGGGTTGATATATAGAGATGTCAGTGAATATCGCCTCCCAAGTGGAATAGAGTTCTATTTGCCTTTGTTTTTTAATGAAACCGATACACTGTTTGATTACCTTCCTAAAGAACCAATAATTGTTACGCATGTAGGTTTTAGTTCTGTAGTAGACATATTCTATGATGACATCGAAGCGAGGTATAAATATGCAGAAACTAGCCTAGACAGGCCCCCACTACCGATAGACCGAGTATTTTTAGATAAGGGTTATTTATATGGCACGTTAAATAAATACCAGCAATTAGTGGTTGGATCGCCCAAGATTGGCCCAAGTGTTTTAGGCTACAATTTTAAAAGTAAATTATTGCCTCCACTACAAATAAGATCACAAACTGGAAATCCTTTATCTAAATTGTTAAATTTTTCCCATAATTTTGAAGGAAGAATACTGATCGTTTGTGAGTC
>DQME01000174.1 GCA_015659815.1 Gammaproteobacteria bacterium
CGTGCAGATTTAACATCTGAAGGTTGGACAACGCCGCCCGTATTGCCGAAGGCGATTCTTTCGTAACTTATTACCGAAGCAAGGTCTGCATCCCCAAGCATCTTAAATGCTGGCATTCCGCCCTTACCATGGAGTACAATTTTCATATGGTCTGCCGCTGGCCCGTTGGCTATTTCTGATCCCTTAATTGCAGGGAACACTGGCACCATACCCGATCCGTCTTTCTTGTGACAGCCGGCACAGTTTGTATTGTAGACAGACTCGCCTTGTTCTCTTAGTTCTTCTTCTGACCATGTTTTGGTTGCACTTGCTGCAGCAGATTCAGCAGCCTGCTGTTGTTCATTAACCCATACCTGATAGTCAGCCTTTGACACAACCTCTACGACTATTGGCATGAATCCGTGGTCTTTGCCACACAATTCAGCGCACTGTCCACGGTATGTACCTACTTCGTCAATCTTGGCCCAAGCATCATTAATAAATCCAGGATTAGCATCCTGCTTAACTCCAAAGTCTGGAACCCACCAATCGTGAATTACATCGCTCGAGGTCACTAGGAATCTGATAGATGTATCAACCGGTAAAACAAGAGGTTTATCAACAGACAATAAGTATGCATCTTTCTGGTTAGTTTTGTTTCTGTCTTCATCTGAACCATTGATAACGTCTTTTGATGACTGCTTGAGGTTTGAAATAAAACTAATGCCCTCCTCAGGGTAATCATATTGCCACTTCCACTGGTGCCCTGTAATTTTTATTTCCATCTCTGCACTGTCAGTGTTCTCTAGATCAATAAGTGTTTTAGAGGCAGGGATTGCCATTGCTATCAAGATTAGTATAGGTATTCCGGTCCAAAGAAACTCAACAGTGGTAGACTCATGAAAGTTAGCAGCCTTTGCTCCTCTAGATTTTCTGTGTGTAAATACTGAATAAAACATAGCAGCAAAAACAACCACGGCTATGGCTACACAAACCCAAAAAACCATCATATGTAAGTCATATATGTCGCGACTCACAGAAGTAACGCCCTCAGTCATATTTAGGCTGTACTCAGCGAACGCATTAGTAGAAACCATTCCAAAAAGAGCGCCTATATAAGCTGTTATTCTTTTCATAAATCCTCCGAAAAAATTAATACTGGTTGTTATAACCATCTGAAAAACTGTGTGAAATGATACCTGTTTTTTTTATTTATTTCATAATTTTTTTAATTTTGTCTGGGTATTAATCGTTATATAAAATTTTTATATATTGCTATTTACTAACAACACTCAGTTTTGACTATAAAATAACTGACTGGAACAAGTGGAGCTTAATTGAGAAATGAATATTTTCAATAAACTAATATATTTTGCTATCGTTTTGGCTATGGTAGTAGTGGTTTTAGGTGCGTACACCCGTTTAGCAGACGCCGGACTTGGGTGTCCTGACTGGCCAGGATGTTATGGCCAGTTAATCGTGCCTGATTTAGCTCCTGGGTCAATAATTGATGGCTATGAAAGGCCGCTAGAGCCGGACAAGGGCTGGAAAGAGATGGTGCACAGGTACGCTGCTAGTACGCTTGGTCTTGTTGTTTTTTTGATTTTGCTTTTATCTGTAACAGGCAAGCCCAAAAGGGACCAGTCACTATGGCTGCCCACTTTTTTAGCGTTCTTTGTGGTTCTTCAGGGTCTTTTTGGTATGTGGACTGTTACCCTTAAAGTGCATCCCGGAATTGTTACAGCACATCTGATAGGTGCTTTTGCAACCACCAGTATGCTCTTTTGGCTGGCCCTAAACCAAAGAGTCGTGGTTAAACCAAGCACACCCATACCTATAGGCTCTAAATATTTATTGGTTTTTGGTTTTGTTGCCCTTGTGTTACAAATAATATTGGGTGGCTGGACAAGCACGAACTACGCCGCTACGTCATGTGGCGAGTTTTTCCCTACATGCTTAGGCCAGTGGTGGCCACCTATGAACTTTACCGAGGCCATGACTTGGGGCGCTTTAGGAGAGGATTATGAGTTTGCAAAAAACTTAGATAACAAAGCTAAAATTGCAATTCAAATGACTCACAGAATAGGTGCTGCAGTTGTAACTGTTACTCTCGCATCAATAATTTATACTTTCGGCAGGCACTCTCATCTAAAGCCAACCCTCCTGTGGATGGGGGTTTTTATGGTTCTACAGGTATCCCTTGGCATTATGAACGTTGTACTTTCTATTCCTATGGCTATTGCTGTTATGCACAACGCTATAGCGCTCATGTTGTTATTAAGTATGGTAGCTCTGATACATACTATATTCAAGCCAAGAATATAACGATACAGCCTCAGTCTGCTTACAACAACCTCAAGAAAGGGTGAACTTTACAGTTAAAATCACTAGACCAATAAAACCGATCGTCATTATTAACCCAACAAAAATATAAGGCCAAGGACCCTGCTTGTCGACCCTTTCAAAGTCTTTAACTAGGTCTTCCTTTTTTCCTACTCCTATCATTGCAGAAGCAAAAGCTTTGAATAACTGTCCAAGTCCTTTCATGCGCTTTCTGCGGGTATTAAATTGAAACCCTGATAAGCCAATAATGGTCAATCAACAAGGCTATAAAGATTAGCATCAGGTATTTAACGGAATACATAAATGTATCCCAAGCCACTTTGGGGTCATCTGGTCTTCTATAAATGTTAATTGCATAGACTAAAAAAATAACCCCTAGAATTACTGCGGATGCTAAGTATATAACTCCAGACATGCCCGCCAAATACGGCAAAATGGTTACCAACAAAAGCAAGACTGAGTACAAAAGTATCTGCATACGGGTATAAGCAAGTCCGTGTGTTACTGGGAGCATAGGTACGCCAACCTTTTTGTACTCTTTGTGCCTAAATATTGCAAGCGCCCAAAAGTGTGGTGGTGTCCATATAAAGACAATCAAAAACAACAAAAAAGCAAACTCTATTCCCTGCTGACCGGTAATCGATGTCCAGCCTAGTATAGGTGGGGCAGCACCGGCAGCACCTCCTATAACAATGTTCTGTGGTGTAGCTCGTTTCAGGTAAAGGGTGTATATAACTGCGTACCCTATTAGTGAAATAAATGTTAGTAGCATAGTCAATGTGTTGACAAATAGCTGCAAAATGGCTAGACCTGTTACACCTAAAAACACACCCCAAATCAAGGCTTGTGTCCTACTGACTTTGCCTTGTGGTAAGGGTCTCTGGTCAGTTCTAGACATCTGCGTATCAATTTTTTCATCGACAACGTGGTTAAAAACTGCGGCGGAAGCTGAAGACAGGCCAATACCGGCAGATGCTGCCAATACCAAGGCCCAGTCTGGAAAGTATGGTGCCGGAACAGCCAACAACATTCCAACCACTGCTGTTAGCAAAATCAGCGCAACAACCTTGATTTTGCATAGCCCTA
>DQME01000063.1 GCA_015659815.1 Gammaproteobacteria bacterium
ACAAGCATAACGCGCAAAATACCAAGAAGACTCAAAGAAGGTGTCAAATGTGTCCGTCTCTCGCTCAGCTTTTGAGCTACATTTTGGGCATTCTGTCTCAATAAATTCTGACATTTTTTTGATTGGAGAGCCGACACCATCAAAGCTAACATTCTCTGGAAGCACAACGGGCAAATCTTTTTCTGGGACTGCTATAGTGCCACAGTTGGGGCAATTTATAATCGGTATAGGGCAGCCCCAGTATCTTTGCCTAGAAACGCCCCAATCGCGCAAACGGTAGTTTGTTTGTCTCCTGCCTAAATTTACTTGCTCTAACTTGTTCGCAATCGCCTCGAAAGCGTCTGCTGAGGTTAGCCCATCAAACTCACCTGAGTTGAACAGCACTCCCTTATCGGTATAGGCAAAACTATCAATATCAAGAGGCCCATTGATCGGGTTTATAACAGGGGCTATTGGAATGTTATATTTTTTTGCAAACTCATAATCCCTATCGTCGTGAGCAGGAACACTCATAACCGCACCGGTTCCGTATCCCATGAGGACGAAATTAGCAATCCAAATTTGAATTTCATCGCCAGTAATTGGGTGAGTGCAGCTTAGACCAGAATTAACGCCCTTTTTTTCCATTGTTTCAAGGGCAGCTTCGGTTGTCAGTAGGGTCCTGCACTCATCGATAAAAGACTGAACAATGGTGCTATTTTTTCCAGCATAAATCGCCAAAGGGTGTTCTGCAGCAACAGCCAGATAGGTTGCACCCATTAGGGTGTCCGGCCTTGTTGTGTAAACACGCAGGGGGTCAAAGGCATCCATAACAAAATCTATTTCTAGGCCGACAGACTTGCCGATCCAGTTTTTTTGCATTGTTTTAACTGAGTCTGGCCAACCATCTAGATCATCCAAAGACGACAACAACTCTTCTGCATAATCCGTTATCCTCATGAACCATTGAGATATCTCTTTTTTTTCAACTAATGCATCAGAGCGCCAACCCCTGCCATCTATTACTTGTTCATTTGCAAGAACAGTTTGATCAACAGGGTCCCAGTTAACCAAAGAGTTTTTTTTGTAAACCAGCCCTTTTTCGAACAGCTTAACGAATAGCCATTGCTCCCATTTATAGTATTTAGGGTGGCATGTTGCAATTTCACGCGACCAGTCATAACCAAAACCAAGCTGGGTGAGTTGACTTTTCATGTAGCTTATATTTTCATAAGTCCATTTAGCGGGAGGAGTTTTGTTTTTTAATGCCGCATTTTCTGCGGGCAAACCAAAAGCATCCCACCCTATGGGCTGAAGAACGTTTTTGCCTAGCATTTTATGAAAGCGAGAGATAACATCTCCAATACTGTAGTTACGCACATGCCCCATATGAAGCCTGCCGGACGGGTACGGAAACATACTTAAGCAGTAATATTTTGGTTTGTTGCTATCTTCAACAGCCCTAAAAGACTGGTTCTTGTGCCAGTACTCCTGAGCCTGTTTCTCAATTTCAATTGGGTTGTATTTTGAGTCCATTCTTTGCTTATACGTCACTAATTAATTGTCAATTTAAAACAAGAGAGCCCACTAGGTCATCGACACAATCAAGCCCATTCTTAGAGAGGTAGTCGGCAACCCCTTTATTGATTTTGTTGCATAAAAGTGGGTCATAAAACAGGGCCGTTCCAATACCAACAACGTCTGCGCCAGCTATTATAAATTCAATTGCGTCGTTTACAGTGGCAATTCCGCCTTGCCCTATAATTGGGACCTTGTACTTTTTACTAACCTGGTAAACCTGATGAACCTTTAGAAGCGCAATAGGCTTAATAGCAGGTCCAGACAGACCGCCCTGGTTATTACCAATTACTGGCCTACGCTCCGAAATGTTAATGGCCATGCCCATGAGTGTGTTTATAACTGCTAGACCGTCACTGCCAGCGTTGATGCAGCGTAAAGCGCTATTGGCAATATCGGTTTGATTTGGTGAAAGCTTTGTAATAATTGGTTTAGAAGTGTTTTTTCTACAAACGTCAACTACACGATAAGACATTTCTGGGTCATTGCCAAACGCCACACCCCCTTCTTTAACGTTAGGACATGATATGTTTATCTCTATTGCGTCAATATCTGTGTCGTCAAAGCGCCTTGCTATTTCACCGTACTCTTCTACTGAAGACCCGGATATGTTTATTATGAACCTGGTCTCATCCATGTCAAGGCTAGGCAATATGTCATTTATAACCGCCTCAGTTCCAGGGTTTTGTAACCCAATAGAGTTAAGCATGCCGCTAGAGGTTTCAGCGACCCTATGAGGAGCGTTCCCCAAGCGAGGCTCTAGAGTAGTTCCCTTAAGACAAATAGCCCCAACATCAGCATTTGAAAAGCCCTCAATTCGAGTGTACTCTTCTCCAAAACCAACACAACCAGACAACAACACTATGGGTGAGTTTAGTTTTAAACCACAAAAACTAGTTTTTAAGTTGTTATACATGCGCGACATTATACTATATGACAGCATTTGAGCAGTTAAGAAGTAGGCCTTGAGGTTATCGCATTTGAGATAAAATAGCAAACCATGAAAGGAATCTTTATAACAGGAAGTGGGACGGATGTAGGAAAAACATTTGTTGCGCTTCGTCTGATTAAAATACTGAATGAAAAACACCCAGTAAAAGTTAGAAAGCCTATTGAAAGCGACTGCGAAAAGACCTCAAAAGGGCTAATCCCCAAAGACGCAACACTGCTCGCAAAAGCATGCAACACTGATGAGCCCTTAGACAATGTTTGCAGGTTTCGTTTTGAGTCGTGCTCAAGCACAGAAAAGGCCAGCAAAGACGAGGGGGTTGAAATATCTTTAGACGACCTGGTAGACGCATGTAAGTCAAACATAAACAGTGACTATGTTGTCGTTGAAGGTGCTGGAGGAATATACTCTCCGATTGCGAAAAACGCCCTTAACAGTGATCTGGCCCAAAGACTAGGGCTACCAGTAGTGTTAGTTGTTAATGACGAGCTTGGGGCAATAAACCAAGCCCTGCTGGTGGCCAAAGCGGCGGAGCAACAAAGACTTGATATTGGGATGATAGTTCTCAATCAGGTAACTAAAAACAAACTAGACAACAAGCAAGCGATACAGTCCTATACAAAAATACCCGTACTGGAGTTCAATAAAAGCAAACCGAACGATTTCAACGAAAAAGCTAAAGAGTTAATCTATAAGCTTTAAGTTTGGCTTTGTTTCGTTTTCAGCAGAACCTTCTTTAGGGCCAAAAAACATGCCTTCACCGTTTTCTCCGGCATAAACTGAAAGTACCGCGATTATTGGAACAGTTACTGACATTGGCCTGTCCCCAAACCGTGCTTTAAAAGAGATATTGTCATTCCCTATGACAAGACTGTCGGTTGCTCCATAACTAATGTTAAGAATAATTTTGTCTTCCTGAACAAAGCTATTAGGCACTATCACGCCTTCAATTGTGCAATTAACTAATACATGAGGAGTAAGGCCAGAATCCTCGATCCATTGGTGATAAGCTCGCAGAAGGTATGGGACTACAGTTGTCATTTCAGACGGACAAGGATTAGTTGTACTCTTTCTCGCAGTCAGTAAGGCTTTCTTGAAAGCTGTCCTTAGAGAACAGCCTACTAGCGTAGTCATGAATTGGCCTAGCCTTGGGGCCTAGGTCTATACCAAGTTTTTTTAGCCGCCATAGAAGGGGAGCAAGGCATGTATCAACAATAGTCATTTCGTCGCTTTTAAAGTAAGGCTTATAGGCGAACAAGGGGATAAGCTCGATCAAACTGCTTTTTAATATTTTTTTTGCTTTTTCGGCTTCTTTTTTGTTGCCGTTTTCTATGGTGTTTGCTAGTTCATACCAACACCCAGGCGCTCTAGTAAACCGGAAAATTAATAATCTTTTTTCAGCCTTGTCTATAGGATCAACAGGCAATAGTGGAGGAAACGGAAAACGCTCATCTAGATACTCAGTTACAACCGAGGTGTCATACAAAACCATGCCCCTGTCGAACAAGGTAGGCAGTGACTGGCAAGGGTTTAGCTCCAATATTTCTTCTGGCATTTCATCAATCTTCAGGTTGAAAATCTCACTTTCAATGCTTTTTTCAGCCATAATAAAACGGACAGCATGAGACTCCATTTCATCTGGAGAACAATAAAGCGTAGTGGAGGACGGGTTTGGTTTTGTTAGCATTTTGGGTTTCTCTCTTAGAATAAAGCAGCGTTACAAGGACACTGCCTTTGTTGTTTAATTGTATCAGAAATTAGTCTTTTGCGCGCCATTTGCCGTATTTAACGTCTTTCCAGTACTCTTTCTTTAGTAAGTAAGCCAGGACCAGTAAAAGCAACAAGAAGGCCAGGACCTTTGTGCCAATAGCACTCCTTACAAGTTTTGCCGGTTCTCCAACATAGTCCAAGAAGTTTACAATATCCCGCACTTTGCTGTTGAACTCATCTTTTGGAGTGGTGCGTTTTAGTTCTAACAATATGTCGGGCATAGACACGTTTTGAAATACATGGTTGTTAACGCCATATGGGCGAGAGTCATCAGGATAAAAAGAGCGAAGGTATGTGTATATCCAGTCAACCCCTTTGTAGCGAGCTACTAGCGACAAGTCTGGAGGAGTCCCTCCGAACCATTTATTAGCGCCCTCAGTTGGCATGGTTGCATTTATAGTGTCGCCAATTTTTTCTGCATTGAACATAAGGTTTGTAACTACATCTTCTTTCGGAATGTTTAGGTCTTCTGCTAATCTGTTGTAGCGCATAAAACTAAGCGAATGACATCCAGAGCAGTAATTCATAAAAAGTTTTGCACCGTTTTGCAAAGAATTGTTATCACTTATATCCGTATTAGCAGTATCAAGCTTAACGCCAACAGAAGATAGCGCAGAGATAGATACGCACATTAACATAACGCCTAGAATTGTTTTAATAGATTTGCTCATAATTTACTCCGTCAACCTTGAAGGGACTTGCTTAGTTTGTCCAATAGAGGTAAACCAGGGCATAAATACAAAAAATCCGAAGTAACAAAAAGAGAAAAAACGGGCCAAAATTAGGTACAAAGCCGTCTCAATCTCCATCCCTATCGATCCCGCTAAAGAAACATACCATTCTGGCGATATAACAGGCTTCATGCCTAACCAGCCAAGAAAAACAAAGCTCAAAACAAAAACGCCAAGAGCGACCTTATATGGCCACGAACGATAACGAATAGATTTTACTTTAGACCTGTCAAGCCAAGGAAGTACAACAAGGATTAGTAGTGCTGCAAACATAGCCAAAACGCCAGGAAACTGCGACCCAAGAATTGGAGGAATCGCTCTTAAAATTGTATAGAAAGGCGTTAAATACCAAAGAGGTGCGATATGTTCTGGAGTTTTGAGAGGGTTTGCTTCTACAAAGTTTGCTGCCTCTAAAAAATAACCGTTTAGGGCAGGAGCATAAAACAACACTGCTGAAAAAAGCATTAAAAAAACAACCACACCAACAATATCTTTCACAGTGTAGTATGGGTGGAAAGGTATACCGTCTTTTGGGATGCCGCCTTCATCTTTGTTTTCTTTTATCTCAACTCCGTCAGGGTTGTTTGAACCGACAGTGTGAAGCGCAACTATGTGCAAAAATACTAAAACTACAAGAATTAAAGGAAGCGCAATAACGTGTAGAGAAAAGAAACGGTTTAAAGCAGGGTCTCCAACTGCATAGTCCCCCAGGATCCATATTAACAGGTCGGGACCAATAAAGGGTATTGAGCCAAACAAAGATATAATTACCTGTGCTCCCCAGTAGGACATCTGGCCCCAAGGCAAAACATATCCCATAAATGCCTCTGCCATCAAGGCTATATAAATAACCATGCCCAGAATCCAAATAAGCTCTCTTGGCGCCTTATAAGAGCCATAAAGAAGGCCTCGATACATGTGTAGATAGATAACAATAAAGAATGCCGAAGCACCAGTTGAGTGCATATAACGAATCAGCCATCCCCAGTTTACATCACGCATAATGTACTCTACCGAAGCGAAAGCAGTAGCGGTATCAGGTTTGTAGTGCATTGTTAAAAAAATACCCGTAACAAGTTGCAAGACAAGCACTAACAATGCAAGGGACCCAAAAAAATACCAGAAATTGAAATTTCTAGGGGTGTAGTATTCTGCAAGGTGTTCATTCCAAACTTTTGTTAGGGGAAATCTTTGGTCAATCCAGTTTTTGTTTTTATTCATATTCATTTAGGAGTCTGTTGTGTTCCATAGTTTGAGCTTGTTTAGGCGGCATCTGGTTGAACACCAACCCTTATAAGTGTGTCTGATATGAAGCTATATGGAGGTATAACCAAGTTAGTGGGTGCAGGCGCACCACTGTAAACCCTGCCAGCTAGGTCAAACTTAGAGCCGTGGCACGGGCAATAAAAACCGCCCTTCCATCTTTCGCCTCCAAGGTCAGCAGCCCCAACTTCTGGCCTATAGGTTGGAGAACATCCTAGGTGGGTACAAACCCCAACTATAACCGCAACTTCGGGGCGAATAGAACGATGCGACTCTGTTATATATGGCGGTTGCTGTGTCTTAGAGTTGCCAGTGCCGTTAGGGTCATCAAGCTCACCCTCTAGCGCCGAAAGGTTTGAAATTGTTTGTTCGTCACGCTTAAAAATCCAAACAGGCTTTTTTCTCCATAACACTCTTACCAGTTGACCGTTTTCGAGCTTGCTTATATCAACATCAATAGGTGCTCCCGCCGCCTTCGCTCTCGCTGATGGGCTCCAAGAAGACAGGAATGGCCAGGCAACTCCGCCAACTCCAATCGCTCCAACAACGCTAGTTGCGCCTGTAAGTAGGCGTCTTCTTTTCAAATCTATTTCTTGCTCTGACATAGGGCTGATGTCCTCACATAATTACTCATAACGCGCAAATAAAAAACAACAATTATAGTGTTTTTAAAATGCAAAAACGATAATTATAGAGTAATATAACGGTTAATATAATGAAATAATTATATATAGTCAACTTTAATCACTACCTTATCAACATGTGAAAGACCATCAATTGTCTTTAGCAGATCCAATAGTAGTTGCTTTTGTTGGTTTGCTTTATAAGCAACGGGCTGGTTTGGTGCAACAAAGGTTGCGGTATTGCCAACAATTATTGAGAGCCTGATGGAGTTAATAGTGTTCGGCAGTTGGGGCGAAACCTCGTCATTTATATGGTTATATTTTCTAGCCATCAAAAAGAGCTTGCCAAGAGACCCTTTTGGCGAAAGGTTGGCAGCGTTGACTAGCTCTGCATTATGTTTATTCATAAAATTATATTCAAAAAGTAAAGCACAGAGCCAAAGGGCCAATATGCTACTTATAATGATAAATTTTATACTACTAACAATATAAAGATTGCTATATGTCACAGTATATATGCGAAAATAGCACTATTTTGGAAAATCAAACTAAGCCGTTTAAATGAACATTATCAACAAAGTTGCCGCGAAGATTGTAGGCTCAAGAAACGACCGCTTTGTCAAAAAGCTACACAAGACAGTTGCCACAATAAACTCTTTTGAAGAGGGTCTAGGTTCTTTGAGCGATGAAGAGCTCAAATTAAAGACTCATGAGTTTAAACAAAGAATTGCCAAAGATGAGAGTATGGAGTCTATTCTTCCAGAGGCTTTTGCTGTTATGAGAGAGGCATGCGTTAGGGCGCTTGGTTTAAGGATCTACGACGTGCAGTTAATCGGAGGCATGGTTTTAAATGACGGAAATATTGCAGAGATGGGCACAGGGGAAGGAAAAACTCTTGTTGCCACACTTCCAGCATACTTGAACGCCCTGAGCGACAAAGGGGTGCACATAGTAACTGTAAATGATTATTTGGCAGCACGTGACGCACAATGGATGGGAGCAGCATTTGATTTTATGGGGCTTAGCGTTGCATCAGTAACTTCAGGAATGCCGCCAGAAGAGAGACAAGCAGCCTATGCTTGTGACGTTGTTTATGCAACCAATAACGAGCTAGGTTTCGACTATCTACGTGACAATATGGCCTTCAGTAGCGCACAGAAGGTTCAGAGAGAGTTAAATTTTGCGATTGTGGATGAGGTTGACTCCATACTAATTGACGAAGCCAGAACCCCTCTAATTATATCTGGTCCTTCAGACGACTTTTCAAGCATATACCATGCAATAAACCAAATGATTCCAAGTTTTACAAGGCAAGTTGAGAGTGGCGAAGGCAAGGAAGTTGTTATAGAGGAGCAGGGTGACTATACAGTTGACGAGAAGCACAAACAAGTGTTCCTAACCGATGACGGCCACAGCAAGGCAGAAAAATTACTCATAAAGGCCGGAGCGCTGTCAGAAGGAGCAAGTCTATATGATGCCAGTAATATCCTTCTTATGCAGCATATTAATTCTGGCTTAAGGGCGCACATTCTATTCCAGATAGACGTAGACTACATAGTTACAGAGGACGAAATTGTTATTGTTGACGAGTTCACAGGTAGGACCATGCCTGGGCGCCGATGGTCTGAAGGGCTACATCAGGCAATTGAAGCAAAAGAGGGTGTAAGCATCAAAAAAGAAAACCAGACACTCGCCTCGATTACTTTTCAGAACTATTTCAGGCTCTACTCAAAGCTTTCAGGAATGACGGGAACTGCAGACACAGAGGCTGTAGAGTTCCAAGATATTTATGGCCTAGAGTGTGTGGTAATTCCACCAAATCGCCCCTCTACAAGGACCGACTCGTCAGACCAAATTTACCTGACAACAGATGAAAAGTTCACGGCGATAGCGGATGATGTGGTCAGCTGCCAGCAAACAGGGCAACCGGTTTTGGTTGGTACAAGCAGTATTGAAAACTCTGAGTTAATATCTGGCCTTCTAAAGAAGAAAAACATTAAACACGAGGTGCTGAATGCTAAACAACACGAAAGAGAGGCAAGCATAATTGCAAATGCCGGCTCTATAGGCGCAGTTACAATTGCAACAAATATGGCTGGACGAGGAACAGACATTGTTCTTGGGGGCAGAATGACCGACAACCCAACAGACAAACAAAAGGCTGACTGGGCAAAGCAACATGAAGAGGTTATTGGGGCTGGAGGCCTCCACATTGTTGGAACTGAGCGTAACGAATCTCGTAGAGTGGACAACCAGTTAAGAGGCCGTGCCGGGAGACAGGGTGACGTTGGGTCAACACGCTTTTATTTGTCATTGGAAGACAGCCTTATGCGTATCTTTGCTAGTGAAAAAATGGCAAACATGATGAAAAAACTCGGTATGGAAAAGGGCGAAGCCATAGAGCACAAAATGGTGAATCGTGCAATAGAAAATGCACAGAAAAAGGTTGAGGGAATGAATTATGACGCACGAAAGCACCTACTAGAGTATGACGATGTTGCTAACGATCAAAGAAAAGTTATCTACGGTTTGCGCGATGAACTTATGAGTGTTGAAGACGTTCGGGAGCGTTATGCTACAATGAGAAGAACCGTTATAGGAGACCTGTTTGAGGGGTATATATCTACAGCACAGTCAGAGGATGATTGGGACGTTGAAGGGCTGCACAACGCTTTAAAGTCAGACTATGCGGCTGACTTCCCTTTACAAGATTGGCTTGACGAGGGCCTTGACGTTGATGAGCTTGAGGACAGAATTATTGATGGCCTTGCATCTATAAGCGAGAAAAAGGAGGAACTAGTCGGAGAGCAACAAATGCGCGGCTTCGAAAAGGCGGTAATGTTAAGGGCGCTTGACCATTATTGGAAAGAACACCTTGCATCAATGGACTACCTGAGACAAAGCGTTAATCTTCGCGGTTACGCACAAAAAAACCCTGCCCAAGAATACAAAAAAGAATCATTCATCATGTTTACATCCTTGCTTGATACTATAAACACAGAAATAGTTAAAGCGCTATCGCTAGTAACCATTAACGAACAAACCAAAGCATCTGAGGTTGAGCCTCAAGCCAACAAGAATGTTGAATATCAACACAACGAGGCCGACGAAAAGAGCTCAAATGTAAACAACAAAAGGAAGAAGATAGGAAGAAATGAGCCTTGCCCTTGTAATTCCGGGAAAAAATACAAGCACTGTCATGGGCGGTAAAAAGCTTACATTGAACAACAAACGCCCAGACAGAAAGAGAGCGATTAAACAAGTCGCATTGAATTTATGCAAAAAATAACAATATTAAAGCCAGACGACTGGCATTTACACGTGCGTACTGGCCGCGAGCTCAAGTCTGTTATTGGCATGAGCGCTGCACAGATGGGAAGAGGTGTTATTATGCCAAACCTTAACCCTCCGATTACAAATTCAACTCAGGCACTCAAGTATCGCGAAGAAATAATTAATTCTTTGCCAAACGGCTCTGAATTTAACCCACTAATGGTGCTGTATTTGACTGACAACACCACCGCTAAGGATATAGAGGATGCTTCTAAACACACACACATTAGAGCGGCAAAGCTATACCCTGCTGGCGCAACAACAAACTCCGATAGCGGGGTGACAAACGTTAATAACATTTATCCTGCATTAGAAATGATGCAGAAAGTCGGCATGCTTCTCCTTGTACACGGAGAGGTGACCCATGCAGATGTTGATATTTTTGATCGTGAGGCAGTGTTTATTAAAGATGTGCTTGGAGGGCTTATTAACAAGTTTCCTGAGCTTAAGGTTGTTTTTGAGCATGTAACTACAAAGGACGCATGCGACTTTGTTGTGTCCAGCAGCAATAATGTGGCAGCAACAATTACGCCACACCACCTTTTAGCTAATCGTAACGATATGCTTGCAGGCGGCATTCGTCCGCATTATTATTGTTTACCGGTGCTTAAAAGGTCTAAACCACACCAGTCAGCCCTTTTGGGCGCAGCCACGAGCGGAAGTCCCAAGTTTTTTCTTGGTACTGATTCGGCCCCACACTTGAAAGAATACAAAGAGTCGTCTTGTGGCTGTGCAGGAGTTCTAAATGCCCACTGTGCAATAGAGCTATACGCTACAGCATTTGAGTCTGCGGGCGCACTAGATAGGCTTGAAGGCTTTGCGTCAAAGTTTGGTCCAGACTTTTATTCTATGCCCAGAAACCAGGACACGACGACTCTACAAAGAAAAGAGTGGACTGTGCCAGACAGCTATCCTTGCGGTAAATCAAGCATAGTTCCGTTTATGGCAGGAGAGGTCCTTAGATGGAAGGTTGTTTAGATTTTAAAGTAGTCTTTTGTCGACTGAGTGTCTAGAAGAATCTGCTGTTTTAAGTCTTCGAATGAGCCAAATCTTTTTTCTTCCCTTATCTTTAACTTGAAAGTGACCGTTACCTGTAAACCATATACCTGCTCATCAAAATTAAATATATAAACTTCCAGCAAGGTTTTTTCACCACCAAACGTGGGGCGCTTTCCGATATTGCAAACACCGTAATAAGACATACCTCCTAGGCACACCTTAACAGCAAAAACACCTAAAACAGGGCTGACACACCTTCTGATAGGAACGTTTATAGTTGGGAATCCAATAGTTCTGCCCCTTTTGTCGCCATGCACAATCTTTCCGGCGATACTAAACTCTCTTCCAAGCATCTCGTTAGCGAGGGCAAAACTACCAGACAACAAAAGAGACCTAATTGTTGAGCTACTAATTCTTTTGCTTCTGTGTAGAATGCTGCTAGAGTTTTCAACTATATAGTTGTGTCTTTTTGAAAACTCTTTAAGCATATTAAAATTCCCCACCCTATTCTTGCCGAAACGAAAGTCATCACCTATAAAACAGTAAGATATTTTTAGCTTGCCGATTAAAGTCTGAAGTAAAAATTGTTCAGCACTAACTTCAGAGAAGCGCCTATTAAAATTAATAATCAGGTGCTCATCAACGCCAAAAGACTCGAGAAGAAAGTGCTTTTCTTTAAAGCTGCTTAGTGTCGGCTGTGGTCGATTGAAAAAGGACTGAGGAGAAGGTACAAAAGAAATAACCACAAGAGGTAAGCGTAGAGACTTGGCTTTTGCCGAAGCACTTTTCAAAATTTTCTGATGGCCCAAGTGTACACCATCAAAATTGCCAATAGTAGCTACGCAACCACTAAGATTAGAAAGATTGTGCAGACCGCGGATAATCTTCATAGCTATATTTTAATCTTGGTGCATAAATTGAGCAATGGTAATAGGATTGTATATTAAAACAACCAACAAAAGAAGATCTACTTTATGCCCAAAGGGTCTTCTGGATTAACACCGTCCATAAACGGCAATTTAACATCCTCATGCGTTACCTGATATACACACCCAATCCAGTTGCTAATAAGGGCGCCAGTAGCGTCTCGCCAGGTATTATCAAGAGTTTTGGCTATAAGCTCCTCGGGAAACTCAGACAAAGAGAATTCAGCACTAAGCAGTTTAGATTTGTATTCTCTCAATATTGCCCGACTCTGTTCGCTAAGGTAGTTATCCGGAAAAACCGGGTAGTCGGGCCTTTTGTTGTTCAAAAAAGCAGCAATTTCCCTTTTGTATTCTTTAAGAAGGCTAATACTGTCGTATTCGGGGTGACCTTGAAAAAACACTATACGAAAAAGGTCATCACTTACACCCATGTGAGCACCTATATCGCTTTTAACTAAAACCTCAACCCCGGAATCTGCAAACTGCTGTAAAGAGATTTCGTTATACCTAGAATGTGGAACATTAAAACGAGTGTTTATACCTTTAAGCAGTGGATGGTGTCTCATTATTACTTCATGAGGAAAGACGCCCCAACACTTCTCGCCTATGGGCTGTCTTTTTTTGTTGTAACGAAACTCCATTACTGCGTGTGTCGTCAAACACGAACAAATAGTGGACGTAACGAAATCGTAAGACCAGTCAATAACCTCTTTAAGGTGTTCGTAGAAAGGCTCCTCAGACAGGTTGGCTTGTTCAACAGCGGCTCCTGTAATGATTAGTGCATCAAGGCCGTGCGACTTAATCTCCTCAAAGCTTTTGTAGTATCTAGAAATATGGTCTTTGGTGCCTTTACCTCGCTCAATTGAAGGCAGTGTAAAGGGGTGCATATAGAACTGTGCAATTTGATTGGACCGCCCTACCAGCCTAAAGAACTGTCGTTCAGTTGCTTCTAAGGCAGCATCAGGCATCAAATTTAGAAGTCCAATGTGGAGCTCCCTTATTGCTTGATGGCTTGCGCGGTCTTCAGTCAGTATAGTCACCCAGTCTTCGCCTAGTCGTTTGAAAGTGGGTAGATTTGAATTTGCGATTAGTGGCATTATTTTATAGAGTCTTGAATTAATTCTAATATTTGTGATGAGCTACCACAACTGTATAGGTCGTCACTAGTTACAGTGTAACCATACAGGTTAGCAATTTCTGCATATTTTGGCTTACGGTGTTCGAGTAAGCGAGGAAAGATCCAGCGAACAAAATCGTCAGGGTCCATCTGTGCTACATAAACCATGCCATTTTTTTGTAGGTATATTTCTAACTGGTTTTGCAAGAAGTCAGGTTGATAGTACATCGGTTTGGGCTGCATTTGTGCCCTCTCTATGAGCGTCTTTTCGTTAGTACTGCTGGCTTTAATATAGATAATAACAGTGTGCTCTGCCAGAGCCTTAAAAACCGCAGTATTATCAATCTCGCATAAGCTACCACCAGCGTCATTAATAAAATTATTAATGCCTTGTCTTTTGGCTCTCAGTATAAATTTAGGCACATCAAGCATTGCCTGAGTTTCTGCCTCTTTGTGAAGCTCTTGACGAGAAATAAACTCATCTATTGGAAGGCCGCCAAGTTCGGGGTTTCCAACCTTTCCAAGGAACGCAGAGACTGAAGACAGGTTGTCAAAAGTAACATTGTTTTTTAGGGCTATTGACTTGTCGTGCAGAAGTTTTTCAAGCCAAGGATCTTTCATTATTCTTATTTTTATATTCTCTAGAATTGATTTGTTTAGGTGTTCAGCCCCAATACGATAGTCTCCCGAATAGTGAAACCAGCCATCGTCTTTGCTTAGAGTTTTGGCTAGGTGAGTTTTTCCAACGCCAGACATTCCAAGCAGGGTTAGGCGCTTGCCAGGCAGCTGTTTAAATTGTTTTGCACTTAGCTTCATAAAATAATTGTTAAATTAAACCGTCCTCTTTAAACATAGAACGAATACCTCTTACACCCTGCCTTATTCGTTGTTCATTTTCAATTAGTCCAAAACGAACATAGTTGTCACCATTATTGCCAAACCCAAGCCCAGGAGACACACCAACTTTTGCAAATTTTAACAGTTTTTTTGTAAACTCAAGAGAACCTAGCTCTTCGTAGTGTTTAGGTATTTTAGCCCAAACAAACATGGTTGCTTTTGGAGGAGTAACATTCCAACCTACGGATTGTAAACCATTACATAGTACATCTCTACGCTTTTGATACATCATAGCAATGTCCCTTACACAAGACTGGTCACCCTCAAGAGCCTCAATAGAGGCTACCTGTATAGGGGTAAAAACACCATAGTCAAGGTATGACTTTATTTTTGCCAGTGCAGCGACGAGCAAGGGATTTCCAACCATGAAACCAACCCTCCATCCAGGCATGTTGTAGCTTTTAGAAAGAGAGAAAAATTCAACTGCTATGTCTTTTGCTCCTTTTACTTGAAGTATGCTTGGGGCTTCATAGCCATCAAAAACAATGTCGGCATAGGCAAGATCCTGAACGACCCAAATGCTGTTAGCCTTTGCTATGTCTATAATTTTTTCAAAGAACTCTAAGTCAGCGCATTCCGAGGTTGGGTTAGAGGGGTAGTTAATTACAAGCATCTTAGGCTTTGGCCAAGTATTATTAATTGACCTTTTTAACTCGGAAAAGAAGTCGTCTTCTGGGCCACACGGTATGTGCAGTATATCTGCTCCAGCAATAATAAATCCGTAAGGGTGTATCGGGTATGCTGGGTTGGGGACTAAAACTGTGTCGCCTGGCCCAACTACGGCTTGTGCTAAGTTAGCAAGACCCTCCTTAGAGCCAATTGTCACAATGGTCTCGGTGTCCGGATCTAGGTCAACATCAAAACGCCTTTTGTACCAGTTAGAAATAGCAAGGCGTAGTCTTGGTATGCCTCTTGATGCTGAATAACGATGCGTGTCTGGCCGTTTAGCGGTTTCGATTAGCTTGTCAACTATATTTTTAGGCGTTGGCTGGTCAGGATTGCCCATGCCAAAATCAATAATATCTTCGCCCCTTGCCCTTGCTTGCATTTTTAGTTCATTAGTAATGGCAAACACATAGGCCGGAAGTCTTTTTACTCGAGGAAAGTCTTCTTTCATCACTTTATAGCCATTAATTCAACCTCAAACACTAGGGTGGCATTTGGCGGTATTACACCCCCGGCACCTATCGGGCCATAGGCTAAGTCTGAGGGTATTGTAAGTTTTCTCTTGGCGCCAACCTGCATTCCTTCAATGCCCATGTCCCACCCAGGGATTACTTGGCCCGAACCCAGCTCGAAAACAAACTCCTGATTCCTGTCAACGCTCGAGTCAAACTTTTTTCCATTAGTGAGCCAGCCGGTATAGTGTACGGACACAGTGTCTCCTGTGCTAGCATTTAAGCCGCTACCTGTTTGTAAATCTTCAATAGTTAAATCGCTCATGTGTTTTCGATATGTTAATAGTTTATTGCAATATTATAAGAGCTAAACTTTCTAATGTTAAGGACACCACAATCAAAAATCAGGTACTGGGCTTTAATACCAAGCAACATTCCAGAGATGAGAGGGCTTTTATCAAGGTTCAGAGAGTCAATGCTGTTAGGGTATTGTATTACAGGATAATTGATTTC
>DQME01000084.1 GCA_015659815.1 Gammaproteobacteria bacterium
ATTCTTAATAGAGAAGGAATGGGTATTATTGATGTTGAGTTTGGAATAAATTTATCTGATTATTTGCACAGGTTTAATAGAGAATTTAACACTAACTATAATGCAACTTTTTCCAGTGTTGAAGATTTAGGCACCATTTACAATGAATATAAGAAGATAGGCATTATGGGTGTAATTACTTATGATTATAACTCTAAATCCATTAAACAAATTGCAGCGTTAGGCGTTGCACTAATTAGAAATAGCTTAGTATTAATTGATGTATCTAGCGAATTAAAAAGTGAATCAGACATAGATGAAATTAAAAATGATTTTGTAAAGATTATTAAATCAATAAAAAAATGGTCTCTATCGCTGGAATCCCTTTTAGGGTAAGTCGTGAACGAATAAATGCTAAACCAATTGACACTATATAACTATATATAAACTCGTACTCACATCAGAGAGGATTTGGACTGAATTAAGACAAGACCCTACCCACACATTTATGGTCAAAACAAGTTAAATTATTTAAAGTAATTATTTTTTTAGTTACTATAAATGCCTATCTCCAAATTGACCATCAATCTGGTGTCCCCCTTTAATAGGGTCATCAACTTTATTAAATGCCCATACTAGAGCAATAAACCAAAAAATTACTGTTGCTCCAAGAATGTTCAGCAATAAAATTATCCATCTATTACGATGATATCGTTTAAAAGCAACGATAGTTGGAAGGAAGAAAACAAGTATAGCAATAATAGCTAAAGTAAATATTATTATCCCTTCTGCAATAGCATCAATATGTGAATCAGCAAAAACTGAAAAACTTGCTGACAGCAATAGTGTTAATATTAGTAGTTGTTTTTTCATAGTAGTTAGTCAACATACCTACAAACTTCATCTAATAAATGCGCATCAACACTTTCAGGTACTGGATATTGCCATTCATCAGGTGGACTCATTGTTTCACCACTGCCTCCACCCATAGATTGTTTGTAGGTCATACTGGATAAAAATATAAACCGGTTAACTAGACAATCGCCTTGGATATATATTTTGACACTCATATCTCCCCACTCATCAGGTTGAATTAAATCTATCAGTTCCCAATAATAAACATATCCACCATTTTCTCTGATTGTATCCGCATCTATGTAAAAAGTATCACCTTCACCATTTTGTGCAAGCTCTGCCCACTCCCCATAAGAGTTAAAGGAAATAAGTATTGAGAATAGTAGTATGGTTAGTTTTTTCATAGTTATTGACAGTCATCCTTACCAAACTCATTATCGAATAAGTGAATCCCATTTATATTATTGTAAGTAAACTTAATGTCTGTATATTCAAGTAAGAAGCTAGTGTCTGGATTAGTGCAAAATTTGTTTATGGCAACTCTAAAAAAATCTTTTAAGACTAAGTAATCAAAGTCAGAACTTATATCATCACTGAGCAATGTATAAGAATATGTAAAAATATTTGAATACTTAATATACATAGAATTATCCCATCTTGTAAATTCATCAACCATCATTGGTAATGAGCTATTTAATTCAGAAGCAGACTCCCAAAGCACTTCATCTATCTCAGCTTTAGATAATGAAAAAGCTGGTGAGTTTAAAAAACAAAAAGATATTATTACAAGAATTAGTTTTTTCATAGTAACTACTATTGTATAGCAAAGGGGAATATAAACACATTTAAACCAATGAGAATAAATAGAGCCATCAATGAAAACACCACTAGACGAGCAATGATAGACCTATAAGAATGGGGATAATTAGAAGTGATAATAGACCTACTACAAGAATAGGGACAATTACAAGTGATAGCACCATAATAGTGGCGAACCTAAACAGTTGTAGTGCATATATCGCTACGGATTTCACATAGGAAACTAAACTAGCCTCGCCTTCATAGAATCTACCATCCTCAAAAATACAGGTCTTTTCTGGAACAGGTATGCCGCCGCTATTCCGCATATGCCTATTGAGACTCAATAGCTGGCAGAAAGGTTCTATTCATCGGTTATCTCAGTCTTAAAGAGAAAACATGAACGTGATCTAAGGATTGAGCAGATAATAAATCAACATTTCCCCACCAAGATCTCAAAGTTTGAGGTCAATTACTATATTTTTGATTAACTTCAGTAGTAGAATTAACTTTTAGTTTTAAAAATGACTCTATTGTGAAAAAACTACTCTTACTATTAAGTTGTCATGGACATTATCGGTTTTGTGTGTGAATTGATTCTTGAATAGATTAGCACTTTGTCTGGTTGGGCTTGTGTCATAAAAATTTAGCTGTAATTCGAGCAAGCTTTTCACGTAATAGCAAGCAATAAAGGCAGTGGTTTTTAACGGAACATAGTCTTATTTATTGGAGAAATAATGATTTCAGCAGAAGGAAAAACCATCGGCAAGGCCTTTCAAGAAGCGGTAGCTCAATACCCAAATAATATTTTTTTGATGGTACCTAAAGATGAAGATCGAGCGTACCACCCCGATGGTTACTCCATTACATATCAGGCTACTCAAAAAGAAGTAGATAAGATTGCCAGTCAACTCAGTGTCGCTGGGTATGGTCATGGTCATCGTATTGTCACTCTGCTTGAAAATCAACCGGAGTTTGTGCTTGTTAAACTTGCCTGTAATCAATTGGGCATTTCAATTGTGCCAGTGAATCCTGATTACCGCTCAGTTGAAATTGCCTATTTGCTAGAAGATTCTGATGCTGAACTGGCCATCGTTTTGGAGCGACGAAGTAAGCAATTTATTGCCGCTGTGACGAAGTCTACTAAGAAGATGCCAGTGGTACTGTTTGAAGATATGCACAAACACATTCCTCTATCTTCAACCCAGCCGCCTAACTTGACTCCAGTGGACACCGAAACTGAGGCAAGTTTACTCTACACCAGTGGCACTACAGGTAAACCAAAAGGTTGCCGCACAGGCCATGAATACGAATTGATGGTTGGCTTCTGGTACTTAACAAGAGGCGGCGTTATTCAGTTTGAAGAAGGAAATGAGCGATTGCTAAACCCCTTACCACTTTTTCATATTAACTCAGCAATCCTTTCGCTCTTTGCTGTGATGCTGACTGGCAACTGTCAAATTCAGCTAGAGCGATTTAGTCCTAGTAAATGGTGGCCTATGATTCGAGAGACTGAAGCAACTATTGTCCATTATTTGGGTACAATTGTACCAATCCTAATGAATGCAACACCAACTGAACACGATCAAGATCATAAGGTTAAATTTGCGTTTGGCGCCGGATTGGAGCCGGTTTTGCATGAGGCTTTCGAACAGCGGTTTGGTTTTCCCTTGCTAGAGGGGTGGGGGATGACAGAGTTTTGCCGTCTTCTACTAGATTGCCATGAGCCACGCCAGCTTAACTCTCGCGCTATAGGTAAACCACAGCTTGGGCTGGAAGTGCGAGTGGTGGATTTGAATGATAACGATGTGCCGGTGGGCGAATCGGGTGAAATGTTAGTACGCCATTCAGCTCAAACGCCACGTAAATGGGCTTTTCTGAGTTATCTAAATAAATCTGATATTACCGAAGACGCTTGGCGGGGCGATTGGTTTCATACAGGAGATAACGTTTATCAGGATAAAAGTGGGATGATCTATTTTGTTGATCGTAAGAAAAATATTATTCGCCGTTCTGGTGAGAATATTGCAGCTGCTGAAGTTGAAGGGGTTATCCAAGAGCACTCTGCGGTGGCTCAAGTAACCTGTATTGCAGTAACTGATGAACTAAGAGACGAAGAAGTGTTTACTTGTATTGTGCCAGCGACACAAACTCAAACAAGTGAGGCGATAGCTCTCGATATCTTTAACCATTGTTTTAACCGTTTGGCGTATTACAAAGCCCCAGGTTGGATTCTCTTTGTCGAATCTTTGCCCGTTACGGGGACACAAAAGGTGCTAAAACACAAGATCTTTTCTGCTGATGTTGATCCACGAAAGCAAGAAGGGGTTTTTGATTTGCGGCACTTCAAGAAGCGAACTACAAGAACTCAATTCCTAAAATCTGCTCCCAACACCAAAAACTCAAAGTAAAAGATCAGTGAATTATTATGTGTAGTATCACTTATCTTGTATGTGATAATGTCTTCGCAATAATTGTTACGGGAGTGCCCTCATCATTTATTTAGCCCTACATTTCATCGCTCCTGCTATTGTTGTTGGCTTGTTCTTTCTCATTAACTGTAAAATTATTGTTTTAATTAGTAAACTACTATTAAACAAATAAATAGTCCATTTGTGTACCCTGTGTGTACCCGAGTATTATTTGATACGAAAAAAAAGGACTCCATCACTGGAATCCCTTTTAGAATATGGTGGGTCGTGAGCGATTTGAACGCTCGACCATCGGATTAAAAGTCCGGTGCTCTACCAACTGAGCTAACGACCCATAATAAATCCAACCTATAATTAAAATACAATTTCAGTTGGCCTTTGCCCTGTATGCAAAAAAATGAAATTATACATCAACAGGTCAATTAAACATTACTTTTATTAACCGAATCTTTCAAGCTTTTTCCGGGCTTAAAGACTGGCACAGATTTCTCTTCTACTTGAGTTCTTTCACCAGTTTTTGGGTTAATTCCTAAGCGTGCCTTTCTGTGCTTTTTGCTAAATCCTCCAAACCCTCTAACTTCGACCCCTTCTCCGGAAGATATCGCATCGGTTATTTTTTGCAGTATCGCTTCAACTGAGTTCTTTGAGTCACTCTTAGAAATATTACAGCTATTAAATATAGAAGAAATTAAATCTGTTTTTTTCATAAAAAATTAATTCAACTGCGCGTTACCGCGCAGTCGTTTTGTAGCCTTACTTGTCCTTCGCTTTTTTCAAAAGGTCGCCCAAGGTTGAACCTGTGGCGGCATCAGATTGCTTGTTGTAGTCTGCCATTGCGGCTTTCTCTTCAACCGAATCCTTCTGCTTAATACTCAAAGCAATGTTGCGAGATCTTTTGTCTATCTGGGTTATGACAACCTCAACATCGTTACCTGTTTTTAGTACAGTGGATGCGTCCTCAATTCTCTCCTGAGAGATTTCACTAACCTTCAAGTATCCAGTAATGTTTTCTGACAAGGTTACCACCGCACCTCTCGGTGTGACTTCGGCTATGACACC
>DQME01000037.1 GCA_015659815.1 Gammaproteobacteria bacterium
CAGTAGTTTGGTGTGTTACCTTTTTTATCGAGTTGTTGGCGAAGATGGTTAAGTGTTATGATTAATTCACCATTATCATCATAAACCTCGATATCTTCATTGGTACTATTTGCTGGAAAAATACCAACCACAGCGTTCGCCTTTAATAACTTTTCATTTATAACTTTGTTGAACATTGCCTTGGCATCATCAAAAAGTTGAGATGCTGCCTCACCAACTATGTTGTCAGTTAGAATGTCAGGAAACTTGCCGGCCAATTCCCATGTACGGAAAAATGGCACCCAATCAATGAACTTATATATCTCTTTGAGGTCGTAACCTGTAAATATATGAACTCCTAAATGTTTCGGTTTAAATATCGAGTCAAAGTCAAGTTTAGGTTTGTTTTTTCTAGCTTTATCGAGCGACAATAGCCTACTTTTGCCTTTATTTGCACGCCTTTGTCTAACCTTATGGTATTCCTCTTTGGTTTCCTCAAAAAGTTTAGGTTTAAGGGTATCTGAAAGAAGGCTTGATGCCACCCCTACGGCTTTTGATGCATCCTGCACATAGAACACCCCATTGTTATACTCAGGCTCGATTTTGACTGCAGTGTGCGCTTTAGATGTAGTTGCGCCACCAATCATAAGGGGCAATTCAAAACCTTGCCGTGTCATTTCTTTAGCCACAAAGACCATCTCATCTAGTGAAGGTGTTATGAGACCTGACAGACCAATAATATCCACATTCTCCTTTATTGCAGTCTCAAATATAGTTTCAGCAGGCACCATTACACCTAAATCTATAATTTCATAGTTATTACAGGACAACACAACACCAACAATGTTTTTACCTATATCGTGTACATCGCCCTTAACGGTAGCCATCAGTATTTTTCCTTGTGTATAGCTTTCACAGTCAACCTTTTCAGCCTCCAGGAAAGGGTTTAGATAAGCCACAGACTTTTTCATCACTCTGGCAGATTTGACTACTTGAGGCAAAAACATTTTGCCTGCACCAAACAGGTCTCCAACAACATTCATGCCGTCCATGAGTGGACCCTCTATTACGAAAATAGGGCGACCTAGCTTATCTAAGGCTTCCTGAGTGTCCTCATCAATAAACTGGGTGATACCCTTAACTAATGAATGTTGCAGTCTCTTTTCAACACTCCAGGTACGCCATTCAAGGTCCTTAGGATTCTCTTTGTGTCCTCCAAACTCAGAAAACTTTCCAGCAATATCAACCAGACGCTCACCCGCACCATTGTCAGTATTTAGTACAACGTCTTCTACAGATTTTTTAAGTTCTGGCTCAATGTCGTCATAGACAACCAATTGACCAGCATTAACTATACCCATTGTCATTCCAGCCTTTACAGCGTTGTATAAGAAAACTGAGTGTATAGCCTCACGGACATGGTTGTTGCCTCTGAACGAGAAGGATACATTTGAGACTCCACCTGAAACTTTTGCAAAAGGAAGGTTGTTAGTGATTTCTTGAGTTGCCTCTATGAAATCTAAACCATAGCTGTTGTGCTCTTCTATGCCGGTTGCTATTGCAAAAATATTTGGATCAAATATTATATCCTCTGCAGGAAAGTTAACCTCATCAACCAATATATTGTAGGCATCAGTACAAATTTCAACTTTTCTTTGTTTATTGTCAGCCTGACCTTGCTCATCGAAGGCCATAACAATTACAGCTGCTCCGTAGCGCTTGCAAAGTTTTGCGGTTTTAATGAAGTTATCTTTTCCTTCTTTAAGGGAAATCGAGTTAACAATAGGCTTTCCTTGAGAACACTTAAGTCCAGCCTCTATGATATTCCACTTAGAAGAGTCAACCATAAGTGGCACTTTAGATATGTCTGGTTCAGATGCAATAAGGTTTATAAAACGCACCATTGCGGCCTCACCGTCAAGCATCCCTTCGTCCATATTAATGTCTACAACTTGTGCTCCCTCTTCGACCTGAGTGCGACATATATCTAATGCCTCTTCATATTCTTCGTTCAGTATTAAGCGTTTGAATTTGGCTGAACCTGTAACATTTGCACGCTCACCAACATTGAGAAACAATGATTCCTCTCCAATGTTAAGAGCCTCAAGTCCTGATAGTCGACATTCTGGTTTAATTTTTGGAATCTTTCTTGGTTCAAATCCATCAATACTGTCAGCAATTGCTTTAATGTGTTCAGGAGTAGATCCACAACAACCACCAAGGATATTTACTAACCCCGATTTAGCCCACTCACTAACCTGAACACTCATAGTTAATGGGTCAAGGTCATACTCGCCAAACTCATTTGGCAGACCAGCGTTAGGGTGGGCGGAAACGAAGGTGTCAGCCACTCGGGACATTTCAGCAACATATTGTCTAAGAAGATCTGGGCCTAAGGCACAGTTAAGTCCAATAGAGATTGGTTCTGCATGTCGTAATGAATTATAAAATGCTTCTGTCATTTGACCTGACAGGGTGCGACCTGACGCATCAGTTATGGTGCCTGATATCATGATTGGAAGCTCTATACCATCATCTTCGAATACCTGCTGAACTGCAAAAATAGCTGCCTTAGCATTTAGAGTGTCAAATATAGTTTCAATAAGAATAATGTCAGCTCCACCCTCTATAAGTCCACGAGTTGATTCAATATAAACACCAACAAGTTCATCAAAGGTTACATTTCTAAAACCTGGATCATTGACATCTGGAGATAGTGAACATGTCCTTGAGGTTGGGCCAATAACACCGGCTACAAATCGTGGTTTATTGTTAGTAGAAAATTCTTCACAAACCTTCTTAGCTATGCTTGCACTAGCAACATTCATCTCATAGGCATACTCTTCCATGCCATAATCTGACATAGATGTTCTAGTTGCATTAAAGGTATTGGTTTCAACTATATCTGCACCAACCTCAAGGTAAGATCGGTGGATGTTCTGAATAATATCTGGCTGCGTAAGTGAAAGTAAGTCGTTGTTCCCTTGAACTAGTATATGCCAATCCTTGAAACGATCCGAGCGATAATCTTCCTCACTCAGCTTGTGCTTTTGTATCATGGTGCCCATGGCACCATCAAGAACTAATATTCTTTTCTTTAATTGCTCTTTCAGTAGCATTATTTAGATATTGAGTAGCTTACTCATCTACATATAAAAAATTAGTATTTATATGACTCTGTTTTGAATGGGCCTTCCTTAGGGACATTTATATAGTCTGCCTGAGAATCTGTCATTTGTGTTAGAACCCCACCGAAGCCTCCTACCATTCCTGCAGCAACCTCCTCATCCAGCTTCTTCGGCAACACCTTGACTGTTATGTGTGAAGCTTTTGTATCTTCAGGAAGGTCGGCAAATTTTTCATCAAAAAGATGTATCTGTGCTAATACCTGGTTGGCAAAAGAGCCATCCATGATACGTGAAGGGTGCCCTGTTGCATTTCCAAGGTTAACTAATCTACCTTCTGAAAGAAGTATTAGGTAGTCACTGTTATCGTTACTTCTAAATATACGGTGTACTTGTGGTTTGACCTCGTCCCATTTCCAGTTCTCGCGCATAAATTGAGTGTCAATTTCATTATCAAAGTGACCAATATTGCATACCACAGAGCCTTGCTTTAAAGTCTTAAGCATAGCACTATCGCAAACATTAATGTTCCCAGTTGTTGTGACTATAAGGTCGGTAGTTGAAAGTAAATCTGCATTAATTCCATTTACAGAGCCAGTATTAACTCCACCATTGTATGGAGAAACTACTTCGAAACCATCCATACATGCCTGCATAGCACAGATAGGGTCTATTTCACTGATTTTTACAATCATGCCTTCCTGTCTAAGTGACTGTGCCGAACCCTTTCCTACATCTCCATAGCCAATGACTAAGGCTTTCTTACCAGACATAAGCATATCAGTGCCACGCTTTATAGCGTCATTTAGAGAGTGTCTACAGCCATACTTGTTGTCATTTTTTGATTTAGTAACTGAATCATTTACGTTAATGGCTGGAACTTTAAGTGATCCTTCTTCCATCATCTCTAGGAGTCTATGAACACCAGTTGTTGTCTCTTCGCTTATGCCATGAATATCTTTCAGCATAGATGGGTATTTTTCGTGCAACATTTGGGTTAAATCGCCACCATCATCAAGTACCATGTTTGCATCCCACGGTTCGCCATCCTTTAATATTGTTTGCTCAATACACCAAAGGAACTCCTCCTCTGTTTCACCTTTCCAAGCAAAGGTTGGAATATCAGCAGCAACCATTGCTGCCGCAGCATGGTCCTGAGTAGAAAATATATTACAACTAGACCAGCGAACTTCAGCTCCAAGATCAACAAGAGTTTCCATTAGGACTGCTGTTTGAATTGTCATATGAATGCAGCCAAGGATCTTTGCTCCGGCTAGGGGTTGCTCACCAACATATCTTGAGCGCAATGCCATTAGTGCAGGCATCTCGGATTCGGCTAGCTCTACTTCTTTGCGGCCATAGTCAGCCAGACCTAAGTCAGCTACTTTATAGTCATTATTGTTTAATGTTTGATTGCTCATTTTTATCTCCATTAAGTGGGTATACAAATGAGCGTCGTTATTAATGCCAAGCCTGATTGAAAGTAACTCTCAATGCAACGCTCCTTGGCGAAGATGTAATTATACCAACGATTCGTTATCTTAGTAAGTGCGCTCGGTCAGTTTTTTCCCAGCTGATGTCGTCTTCGGTTCTACCGAAGTGCCCATAACTAGCAGTTTTTTGATAAATCGGCCTCAAAAGGTCTAGCATAGAGATTAAACCTTTAGGATGAAGATCAAAGTGCTCTCGTATTAGTTTTTCAATTCTAGCATTGCTAATTGACCCAGTGCCGAACGTGTTAACACTGATTGATGTTGGTTCTGCTACCCCGATAGCATAGGACACTTGGATCTCGCACTTCTCGGCTAAACCTGCAGCTACTATGTTTTTCGCAACGTAGCGCGTAGCATAGGCTGCCGATCTATCAACTTTAGAAGGGTCCTTGCCAGAGAATGCACCTCCACCATGACGAGCCATTCCGCCATAAGTATCAACAATAATCTTACGACCAGTAAGACCAGCATCACCCACAGGGCCTCCAATCACAAAATGACCAGTTGGATTTATATGGTATTTGGTAGTATTATTTAGCCATTCATTTGGTAGTATTGGTTTGATTACCTCTTCCATTATGGCTTCTTTTAGGTTCTCTTGAGAAATGTCCTCATCGTGCTGTGTGGACAATACTACAGCATCAATGCCTACAATTTTATATCCATCATAATGAAAAGAGACTTGAGATTTTGCGTCTGGTCGTAACCAAGGCAGAGTTTTATTTTTCATTAATTCTGCCTGACGTTTTACCAGTCTGTGTGCATAAATTATCGGAGCAGGCATTAATACATCAGTTTCATTGTCTGCATAACCAAACATTAATCCCTGGTCACCTGCACCTTGTTCATGGTCTTGAAATTCATCAACCCCCAGGGCAATATCTTGAGATTGTTTGCCAAGTAAGTTTGTGATGCCACAATTATTGCCATTGAAGCCGTAATCATCCTGGTCGTAACCAATACCAATAATGGTGTTTCTAACTACAGCGTCATAATCTATGATTGCTCCTGTAGTAATTTCACCTGCAAGCACAACGTGGTTATCCTTTACAAGGGTTTCAACTGCTACACGTGAATTTTTATCTTGAGACAATGCTGCATCTAGAATGGCATCAGAAATTTGGTCACAGACCTTGTCTGGGTGTCCTGCAGAAACAGATTC
>DQME01000023.1 GCA_015659815.1 Gammaproteobacteria bacterium
CTGTGGGATAACCTAAGAGCGGATGGATGCTCTGATGAACTTGTATACAAGTACAAGATGTATATTTATAAAAGTGCTTGGTGCGTGAAGCACTTTTTTAAGAGTGAGGTCACAGAGGAAACTGAGTCAGATGTGGCAGTTAATAATTATTTTCACGCTCTTCATTTGCGAGAGCTAGAATATAACTCGACTTCCAATCAGTCATAGCATATGAATGCTCTGAGGAAGCTACCGAGGAACTTGTAGACAAGTTGAAATCCTATCCTATATACAAGGGATAGTTTATTAATACATTAGTATCGAGAGTTGAGTATATTAATTAATAAAGGCTTGTGCCAACATCCCAACACTTAACAGACTCAATCATTCCTTGGCTAGATAAAATTATAATCTCACTTAGTGGTGGACTTACTGGGTCTACACTAACCCTAATAGGCTTGTCATTGCCATCATAGATAGCACACTTAACATTAGTGACTTTATCTGTGCCAATAGTAATATAGGTGCTGTCATTATGTAAATCACCTGATTCCCACCTGTGAGTGTAGAAATTCTGAATCTCTATCCCGTCTGCGTAACTTACAGGCAATATAGATAAAATTAATATTAATACAAGTTCTGTAATTTTTTTATTCATTATTCTTTCTTTGTTATTTGATTTTTTTAGCTGACATAATTAACAAAACAGAGCCAATAAATAAAACAGCCAAACCCCATTGTAGTTGGAATGAATCCTGATAAATATCTGCTAACCCTACAAATGGATTGGTAGATATTTCCGTATATATGCCACGCTTAGCATTTGATATTAAAATCTGTAGTTGAATTAATGTAAACGCCATCACACCAACACTTGATATGCCTGTAAACAATAAACCTTTGTACTTTTTAGCAATAATAATACCAAGAGAAATGCTTAATAAAAATAGCATCATCAGCCCGCTAATTTCACCCTCAGTTATATAATCAATATAATTAAGATTACCCATATTTGGAGAGTGTATTATTGGAAAGAATAGCCCTATAAACGTCATAATTAGACCAGATATTGCCATTTTCTGCTGCCGGTCCATTTCAATTATTGCTTATTAGTAGTGGCCTTAGACAAGCCCATATCTTCAAGCAAATATCCAATTGTTATACAAAAGTTAGGTGTTACTAATTTTTTTCCTGATTTATATTCATCGGAGTTTCTTAATACTATACGTCTTTGTTCGACACCACCCTTACTGAATTCGAGAATGGTTTTTCCAACAAATCCATGTCCGGAAAAAGTCATTTTCTTATTACAGTTTTCAACATAACCCTCTAACATTCCAGTAATCTCTGCGTTAGTTACTGCGTTAGTTATTGTAGAAACAATCATGAGTATTACTGTTAATAGGAGTGTTTTCATTGATATTTCACGCATTAATTTAATTATGATTAATTATAATCCTTTGTTTCTATTTAATGTTAAAGCATCGGCTGAAGAAAAGCATAGTCATCTGGCATACAAAATGAACTATAAGAGCCATAGCGTTCTGTAATGCTATAGTTTGAACAATTAGGACATTTTCCTAAAAAATTATGAATTGTTGTCATGTTCTTTCTTTTTGTCTTTGCTCAAAACGTTCACGTCTTTCAATGAATTTATTCCAAAGGTTTGCATTTTCTTCAGTAGATAATTCTTTTAACTCATTAGGTAATTTATCCATTATTAAAAAACAATGGTCACGCCTATCAAGGTTTTTAAGTTTATCCCACACTTCCTTAAA
>DQME01000073.1 GCA_015659815.1 Gammaproteobacteria bacterium
AACACCTTATTTGTTCGGATAAAGTCTATATAAGATACCAGGGTTCAGATAGTTCATTGGCGGTTAAATATGCAGATCTACAAGCATTAAAGAGTAATTTTGAAGAATTACATTTTTCACGTTTCAGTTTCATTTCACCAGAAAAATCATTGATTGTTGAGTCTATTCAAACTGAGGTAATTTGCGAAAATAAACAAAGCTATTACGGCCAAACTAGAGAGGGTCCTGTGACTACTTCTGTCTTAGCAACGCAATCAGTGGTAATGAGAGGCAATCCATGCCTTGCAGCATTTTATGATCGTGACTCAATAGCAACAGAGGACGCCATTAATGGTCCGGCAATTATAATTGAGCCTACATCAACGATTGTTATTGAGTCAGGCTGGCAAGCTATTATTAGGAAAAACAATGATCTAGTTATTGAGCGTGTTGAAGAGTTGAAGAGAAACAAAGCAATAGGAACAGATGTTGATCCAGTGATGCTGGAAATTTTCAACAATCTATTTATGAACGTTGCTGAGCAAATGGGAACAGTTCTTGAAAATACTGCATCATCAGTAAATATTAAAGAGAGGCTAGATTTCTCTTGTGCTATTTTTTCTGGCGTTGGCGACCTTGTGGCTAACGCACCACATATGCCAGTTCATTTAGGTTCAATGAGCCAATCGATTAAAACAATTATTCGTGAAAATAAAACAACAATGTCACCCGGCGATGCGTTTCTCATAAACGCACCATACAATGGCGGGACTCATTTGCCTGACATTACTTTAGTTAAGCCAGTTTACGATAAAGAGAATAAAGGAGTAATTTTTTATGTTGCAACTAGAGGGCATCATGCAGATATAGGTGGAATTACTCCAGGATCAGCTCCTGCTAATTCAAAGCATGTAAAAGAGGAGGGAATATTAATTGATAACTTTAGACTGGTATCACAGGGTAACTTTATGGAACAAGAGATATACAAGTTACTCTCTTCGGGGGAACACCCTGCACGAAATATTGCACACAATATTGCAGACTTAAAGGCACAAGCTGCTGCTGCAGAAAAGGGGGCCCAGGAACTGCTATCAGTTGTTGATCATTACTCTCTTGATGTTGTTCACGCTTATATGCAGCATGTTCAAGATAACGCAGAGGAGTCAGTTCGCAGGGTGCTAGATGTTCTTACTGACTCAAGTTTTACCTATAAGATGGACGATGGACATCAGGTCAGTGTTGCAATTAAGGTTAACAACAAAGACAGAAGCGCCAGTATTGATTTCACTGGCACTAGCGACCAACACCCAGGCAACTATAATGCCCCTCGTTCCATATGTGAGGCTGCAGTTCTTTATGTATTTCGTTGCCTAGTTGATGACGATATACCGCTCAATGCTGGATGCCTCAAGCCATTAAAATTAACAATCCCAAAGCACTCAATGATTAACCCAGATTATCCTGCAGCGGTTATAGCAGGGAATGTTGAAACATCACAGTACATTGTAGATGCATTATTCGGTGCTATGGGTGTGGTCGCGGCTTCGCAAGGCACAATGAATAACTTTATTTGGGGTAACAAGAATATTCAAAACTATGAAACATTTTGTGGTGGTTCTGGCGCCAGTACCAACAAACCAGGATGTGATGCAGTGCATACCCATATGACAAATTCTCGCCTAACTGACCCGGAGGTTCTTGAATGGAGATTTCCTGTGCGTTTAGAGTCATTTTCAATACGAAAAAATTCTGGAGGCAGGGGAATTAACAATGGCGGAGAGGGAGTAGAGAGACATGTTCGTTTTCTTGAGTCTATGACAGTTAACATGATTTCTGGACATAGAATAGTCCCCCCATACGGGCTAGATGGCGGTGAAAATGGAGCTGTTGGAGAGAATTATGTAGTCCATAGCGACGGAAGTGTTACAGATTTGGGCACAAAAGGCCAGGTAGAGGTAAAAAATAATGATATATTTGTGCTAAAGACACCTGGCGGTGGCGGTTATGGATATATAACTAAAAATGCAGGAGATTAGCAGTGGCAATACACTTTACTAAAGAAGAGTTTGCTCAGAGACAGATAAAAGCTATAACAGAGATCAATCAGCGCGGCCTGGACGGTATTTTATTGTTTCGACAGGAAAGCATGTACTACCTAAGTGGATATGATAGTTTCGGCTACGCCATGTTCCAATGCCTATATTTGAGTGCAGATGGCCGTATGGCGTTACTTACTCGTGCACCTGACCTTGCTCAGGCAGAGTTAACCTCCATAATTGAAGATATTCGTGTTTGGAAAGATGAGAACGGTATGAATCCTGCACACAACCTCAAAAAACTCATGAAGGAATTTAACTGTGAGAGCAAGAGTATTGGTATTGAGTATGACAGTTTTGGGTTGACAGCACACAGCTACCTTTTAGTTTCTGAAGCACTAAATAATTTTTGTACATTGACAGATGCATCTGATTTAATAAACCAACTTCGCTATATAAAAAGCGACAGGGAGATGGACTACATACGTAAAGCAGCAAATCTTGCTGATGATGCATATGACGCAGGCATTAAATTAACCAAAGCCGGTGCTTTTGAAGGGGATATATTAGCTGCAATGCAAGGAGCAGTTTTCCAAGGAGGGGGAACTTATGCAGGCAATGAATTTATTATAGGTTCAGGAGAACACGCACTACTGTGTCGATACCAATCTGGACCAAGACATCTCGATAAAATAGACCAAATGACTTTGGAGTGGGCCGGATGTTATCGCCGTTATCATGCAGCAATGATGCGAACAGTATTAATTGGTGAAGCAAAGCCTGAGCACCAAGACATGCATTCTGTTGCCACTGATGCGCTAAAATCCTGTGAGGACATGCTAAAGCCAGGTAACACGCTTGGAGATGTTTTTGAAGCACACGCTACTGTGATGGATAAGGGGGGATTCAGAGAACATAGATTAAATGCATGTGGATATACTATGGGCTGTGCATTTGCTCCTATCTGGGTCGACTATCCCATGATCTATGAAGGCAATCAGATGGTTATCGAACAAAATATGGTTTTCTTTTTGCACATGATTATAATGAACAGGGAAAACAGGCTAGCTATGTGCCCTGGACATTCTGTGGTAATCGGACCAAGTGGAGTTGAGAGGCTAAGCCGAACACCTCTTTCGCTAGAGTTGAGGTAGTATATGCAAACTAAAAATAATATAATTGTTTCCGCTGAACACCTTGCTCAAGGAAAGGGAGCCTCATTATCAGAGATTGAGTACAGTATTATCATTGCAAGCCACTCAATGCAGAGCTGGGTTGTAAGGTGTATGATCTCTGCCGGCGGGCCCGATAAGATGACTTACTTGGACGCCTTAGTATTGCACAATGTGTATCATCGAGAACGATCAAAAAGATTGGCAGATATTTGCTTTACTTATAATATAAGTGATACCCACACAGTTTCGTATTCGTTACGAAAGCTTTCAAAATTTGGACTAATAAATCCAGAAAAGCGCGGTAAGGAGACTTATTATGGGATTAGTTTTGAGGGAAAAAATGTGTGCAATAAGTATGCTGAAATTCGTCAACAATGTTTAGTAGAGGCTTTAGAAGGTACTATTGATACTAATATTAATATGCATGAAAGTGCAAGGCTATTAAGAACGTTGTCGGGACTATATGATCAGGCGGGTCGAGCAGCATCCTCACTATAGAAATAAATACAATCAATTTTGAAAAATACTAGACAATCAAAAAAACCTAAGAACGTACAATCGTATCGCAATGTAAGGCCTGTAATTGTTTATCCTGATACAACATTGCCCAACAATAAGATTAACCATTATCAACTCATACGTAAAGATATGGAGATGGTTATGGAGTTAGTTATACCACCACGAGACGCGAGAACATTTATAGTACCAGCTGGGCACTTCTTTAGGATTGTTAGTATAGATGGTCCACAAGTGGGAGACCTAAACCTTTGGAGTAGAAATAACTTGAATGAGCAGTTCTATAGTGGGAAAACAAGAGCGTTGCATGGTACCCATGTGAGCACTGGAGATCAGCTATGGAGTAGTTTCCCATTTTTGCGGCCAATGGCTACAATTACATTTGATACGCTTGATTGGTATGGCTGGGATGATGATGGAGGCAGTGTTCATGATGTAATAGGCACTAGGTGTGATCCCTACACCCATAAACTTTTATCTGGGAATAATTACCACCACTGTTGCCACTCAAATCTGGCCCGCGCTTTGGCCCACGAAACAAATAAATCGCCAACAGAAATAGAAGACAAGATTCATGATGTTCTTAATGTATTTATGTGTACAGGATTCACTAAAGATACTCATCAATATTTTATGAAAGCAAGTCCGGTTCGTCCTGGGGACTATCTGGAATTTATTGCTGAAATAGATTTATTGGGAGCATTATCATCCTGTCCTGGAGGTGACTGCTCTAGTACTCACTCAAGTGATGAAGCAAAGTGTTATCCTCTCAAAGTTGAAATATATAAACCAGATCAAAGCGATTTAACTAAATGGGTCTCTCCTGATGTAAGCAGCTACTCGGGCAGTCATGGCTATTAAAAATGATAGTTTCGACTTTATAATAATTGGTGCAGGAGCTGCCGGGTGTTTGCTTGCAAATCGATTGTCAGAAAACAGTAGCGTATGCCTAATTGAAGCTGGCGGTAGCAGTAATAGTCCTTGGGTTACTATACCTGCGGGCATATTTGGGCTTTATGGAAACAAAAAATACGATTATTCATATGAGGGCGTACCTCAGAAATATTTAAATAATCGTAGCCTTACAATCAATAGAGGTAAATGCCTTGGCGGTTCAAGTTCAATCAACTCTATGGTTTATATTAGGGGAAACAAGAAGGACTTTGACTCATGGTCAAATCTAGGGTGTAAGGGCTGGTCTTTTTCAGAAGTGTTACCCATTTTTAAGCAGATTGAAAACGATCATACTGGAGGAGATGATTATTATCACTCCTCTAATGGAGATCTCAGTGTCGTTAATCAGAGAGATACAAATTACACCGCCAAGAGGTTTGTTAGAGCAGGAAAGAAGATTGGATTAAAGGAAAATTTTGACTTCAATGGGGGCTCCCAATTGGGGCTTGGAGTATATAAAGTTACTCAAAAAAATGCAAGAAGAGAAAGTTCTTACACGGCATTTGTTGAGCCAGTCATTGATAGAACAAATCTGACCATACTTACAAATACTAAGGCAAAGATTATCGACACTAATCAAGGCTTTGCAAGTGGAGTTGTTGTTGAGCATAACGGCAAAGAATCTAAGTTATTTTGTAACAAGGAGATTATTTTGAGTGCGGGCGCTATTGACTCTCCAAGACTACTGCTTATGTCCGGAATAGGCAAGAAAGAGGATCTTGCGGCTATCGGTGTTGAATGCAAATACGACCTGCCTGGGGTTGGACAAAATCTACAAGATCATTTAGATTGCATGGTAACTGTTCGCTCGAAAAGCCCTGAAACTATAGGTATTTCATCTAAAACCATTATAAAAGATGTTATCGCTGCACCGTTTAAGTACTACTTTAAAAAAATGGGATGGTGGACAACTAACTATGTTGAGGCTGGAGGCTTTGCGCGAACTAAGTTTGCAAAAGGCAGCCAACCAGACATACAGTTTCATTTTACCCCTTTATACAGAAGCCATAGGGGCAGGAAATTTGAGTTCGGTCATGGCTACTCATTATTTACTTGTCTGCTAAGCCCTGTCAGCACTGGTAGTGTTAAATTGATTAAAACCAGCTCCCAGTTAAAGTTATGTATAGACCACAATTTTTTGTCAAGTATCGAAGATGAAGAGGTGATGATAGAGGCGATAAAAACGGCAAGAGAATTACTATCTTCTTCCGAGTTTGATTTACTGAGAGGTGAAGAGTTAGCACCTGGTAATTCTGTGAAAACAGACAAACAGATATTAGAATATTTACGTCAGACCACCACTACAGTGTATCACCCAGTAGGGACATGCAAGATGGGCGTTGATAGTTTGTCAGTTGTGTCCCCAGAAGATTTGAAGGTGCATGGACTAACTAACTTAAGAGTAATAGATGCATCAATTATGCCAAAGATTATCAGTGGTAATACTTCAGCAACCACCATGATGATAGCCCAAAAAGGAGCAAACTTAATACTTAATAGGGCATAAGTAGTGGTCTACTAAATATCATAACTATATATATTGATCAAACAGTCAGTATAATGTATTATTAATTAATTGACCATTCGGTCAACATATAAAATAGGAAATCTAAATAAATTTAATTAGGAGAGACAAATGGCAATGGATCGTATTAAGCACATACCAAACGGAGAAAAAATTAAACACACATTTAGTGATGCAGAATATATAAATCGCCAAACAAGGCTGAGAAAGTTTATGAGTGATAACTCG
>DQME01000179.1 GCA_015659815.1 Gammaproteobacteria bacterium
GTAAGCAATGGAACAGTTATGGTGCTGGTAGTGACACCGCCAGAGTCAAAAGCTATGCCAATAATAAAACTAGGTGCAAAAATTGTGGTTATAAGTACCAGTGAGTATCCAATTATAATAAGCCATTGTAATGGCCAACCTTTCAGTATCCTTATTACACCTATTACCACAGATAGACCTACAGATATTGCTACAGTATATCGTAACCATTTAGAGTACTCGTTAATCTCTGTTTGTGTACTAATTATTCCGCCATCGTATGCAACAACTGCCGCCTCTTTTGCAATAGCAATAAGTGCAGGTTCAGCAACAGTAGTGCCAAAACCTAGTGCAAAAGAAAATAAAATAAGCCAAAAAAGTGAGCCATTCTGAACTAAAGAGTATGCAAGAGTTTCGCCTATCGGAAATAGGCCTAGTTTTAAGCCATAAACGAATAAAGTTAACCCTAAAATCACAAGAGCAGTGCCAAATATAATATCAGCTATGTTTGGTATATTTTGTTGTATAACAGCGATTTGAAAAACAGCCACGACAATAATAATTGGCAGTAAATCTTTAACGCTATTGATTAAATTGTTTGTAAACTGCTTAACAGTTTTTTTCATAAACCGCCTGCTTGTTATGCATTAAGAGTAATTGGTAATTATTATGAGACCTTTAGGGTAGTATTAAAGTTAAGAAGATAATTTAAATTATATATACTACAGAGTAATTGGCAATCTATTTGTCCATTGGATTCAATATTATTTCAAGTTATATAAAATGTTACTTATCTAAATAGTCTAATACCATTGTGGATAATTAATTTATGGAACAGGTTGTATTAATTAATGGCAAAAGGCGAGAAAAATTGAGCGTCTTTGATAGAGCTACTATGTTTGGTGATGGTTTATTTGAGACTTGTCTAGTAGAAAATAAAAAAATACGTTTTTGGTCCAAACACTTTTTTAGGTTGGAGGAGGGTAGATACAAGTTAGGAATCAACAAAGTCCAGGAATCGTTATGGCTTAAGGATATTAACAAAGCCATTTCAGTTCTGAAGAATGAAAATTGTGTTGTAAAAATAATCCTATCAAGAGGCGAAAGTTCAAGGGGCTATGGTTTCGAAAAAGATATTGTCCCTACTAGAATAGTGATAGCATCTAGCATCCCTGTAAACATTCCTGAGCAGTATTCATTAAGTGTTTGTCAAAGTGGCTACGCAACAAACACCATGTTGTCTGGAATTAAGCACTGCAACAGATTAGAGCAGATCCTTTCAAGATCAGGAATGAAGGGTGATGAGTGCATTATGTTGGATGAAAATGGGTATGTAATTTCTACAAGCCAAGCCAATATTTTCACAATTAAGTATGGCGTTATAAGTACTCCTGACTTGGAGAATTGCGGTATAGATGGTACGAGGAGATCAGTAGTACTTAGGCTTGTAGATGATATGGGATTTCAAGTTGTGGTTGGGGCTATTTCTATGCCAGAGTTGCTGGAAGCCGATGAAATATTCATTACAAATAGTATCATTGGAATACGCCCAGTTTATATGGTAAATGATCATATTTTTAGTCAACATGAGACTACTTTGCAGATAACTGATGCATTTATTGCAATCCAGAATAAGACCAAGGTTAAGGGCAATAAAAAGATTAAAAAAAGATACATTATGTGGGTTGTTTTATTGGTTGTTTTATTGTTTTCTATATTTATGTACAATGCAAACAATATAGAAGTAAGTCATAAAGTTATCTACCAGCTATCTCCTGGATCATCTATAAGCTCGGTAGCTAATGAGCTCGAAAATTTTGAATACATATATTCAGATTGGTATTTTGTGGCCTTAGCGAAGCTTTTAAACGTAGACAGCTCCCTGAAGGCTGGATATTATGAAGTTACGCCAGGAATGAGTCTTATCGAAATCCTTAATGATTTCTCTGAAGCAACTGTCGCTACTAAAACAATAACTCTTGTAGAAGGGTTAACTGTACAAGATTATTTTGAGCAGCTCAGTTCAAATCAAGCATTGGTATCAGATTACGGTTTTGAAGAAACTATGAAATTGGCTGGCTTGAGTAAACCTTATGAGGCAAAGCTTTGGCCTGATACTTACCAAGTAAATTATGGTGACTCGGTCATTAGCGTTTTATCTAGAGCAAACAAACTTATGCAGAAAAAGTTAGAGTCTGTTTGGTTTGACCGGCAAAAAAACTTGATTTTGAAAGATTCTGATGAGTTACTAGTCCTGGCATCTTTAATCGAAAAAGAGACAGCAAATCATAAAGAAAAGTCTAAGATTGCCGGGGTGTTTGTTCGACGCCTACAAAAAAATATGCGCTTACAAACTGATGCTAGTGTCGTTTATGCTTTAGGGGGCAGTTATTCTGGCTCACTAACCAAAAAAGATTTAGGTATTGATAGTCCTTACAACACATATAAGAACAAAGGATTACCTCCTGGTGCAATCGGATCTGTTGGTTTTGAATCATTATATGCAGCAGCACATCCTGATAGCGGCAAGTCCATATATTTTGTATCTAAAAAAGATGGAACTCATGCGTTTGCTGAAACATATAAAGAGCATCAGCAAAATATCAATAAATACTTAAAGAATCTATAAAGAATAATATCGCTTTTCTAAGATAAAATGTTGCCTATGGAGAAAGGAAAATTTATCACAATTGATGGCGTTGAAGGTGCAGGTAAAAGCACACAAATTGATTATATTTATGACTACCTTAGTAGGAGTGGGAGAAATATAATAATTACAAGGGAGCCTGGAGGGACAGACCTGGGTAAGAAGATTCGAGAACTGTTATTAGAGGGAGAAACAAGCTCTATGCATTCGGATACAGAATTATTATTAATGTTTGCAGATAGAAATGAGCACATAAATAGTAAAGTTATTCCAGCATTAGAAAGGGGTGATTGGGTTATTAGTGACAGGTTTAGTGATGCATCGTATGCCTATCAGGGCGGAGGAAGGGGGCTCAATATGGAGAGAATTCTAGAGCTTGAGAATTGGGTCTTGCATGGCTTTATTCCAGATTTAACATTACTACTTGATGTTGACGTTGAATTGGGTTTACAAAGAGTAAACTCAAGAGGCAATAAAGACAGGATTGAACAGGAAACAATGGACTTCTTTGTTAGGGTTAGAGATGCATATATACAAAGATCAAAAATGTTTCCAGATAGAATTAAATTGATTGACGCATCAAAAACAATTGAGTTCACTTCGCAACAAATTAAAAATATATTGTTAGATTTATGATTCTTCCATGGCACAATCAGGCTTTCTCTAAACTAAGGCGTATGATTGATCAAAATCATATGCCACATGCTTTACTTATTACTGGTAGTGCTAATATTGGCAAGTTCGAGTTGATGCAAGAATTAGTTGCAACATTGACTGGAGAAGAAGAAAAAATTAAAAGAGATAATGTTAAAGAAGAGGCAGAATATCCTGCACTAGTTAGGCGTTCTAATTACCAAAATATGATTTATTGTCGAGGCGGTGAAATAAATGAAAAGACTAAAAATATTTCGGATGATATAAGAATTGACCAAGTCAGAGCATTTTGCGATGCATTAAACAAAACTTCAGACCAATTGCAGATAGGCGTTATATTTTATGCAGATCAACTCAATGTCAGTGCCGCTAACAGCCTATTGAAGACTCTAGAAGAGCCAAGAGATAACACACTTATAGTGTTACTTGCACATGATTCAAAAAACTTACCGGCTACTATTGTATCTAGATGCCAAAGCGTACATATTCCTCCAGCCTATGATGAAGCAACTCAAGATTGGGTTAAAGAGAATATTAGTAAAACACAGAAATCTGATTTCGATGTAAAACAACTACTTGAGAACACACATGGAGTGCCATTCAAGGTTATAGAAGAATTAAGAAATGATGATTATATTTATTACCAGAGATGGCAAAATCAGCTTTTGGATATAGCGATTCATCCTACTAACGTGAACCACTTAGATGATTTCGATAATAATGAATTAGGAGTTCTTAGATGTTTACAAAATATTGTTATTGAAGGCATAAAACTAAAGGCTTTAGGCAGGGAGGGTGGCCTAGTAGAGCTAAATAAAATAGTCGATAAAGTTAAAACAGCATGGATGTTTAAGTTGCTAGATGATATCTATTTTGCAATTAGTTTGTCAAAAACTAGCATTAATGACAGATTATTATTGGATAATATTTTGACTGTATGGTCTCACATTACGCACTTAAATAATTACCCAAAGATAACCCATCCATATAGGAGGTTCTAATGAATCGATCTGATTCGTTATTTGTTCAAGCAAAAAAATATATTCCTGGAGGAGTTAATTCTCCTGTGAGGGCATTTAATGGTGTAGGAGGGAATCCATTATTTTTTACTCGAGGAGATGGTGCATACCTATTTGATGCCGATGGAAAAAAGTATATAGATTACGTTGCTTCATGGGGGCCTATGATACTTGGGCATGCTAACAGTGAAGTTTTGGGCGCAGTAAAAGATGCTATGCGAAACGGATTAGGTTTTGGTGCGCCAACTGAAGTAGAAACAATTCTAGCCCAAAAGGTTTGCGAACTAGTGCCGTCTATAGAGTCGATTCGTATGGTTAGTTCTGGTACTGAAGCAACCATGAGCGCTATACGTCTAGCTAGGGGATACACACACAGAGATAAGATTATAAAATTTGAAGGTTGCTATCATGGCCACTCTGATTCTTTATTGGTCAAGGCCGGGTCTGGAGCACTAACACTTGGTGTGCCGACTTCTCCTGGTGTTCCAAATTCGATTGCAGAACACACCCTAACTTTAGAATATAACAATATTGATCAGGTCAATCAAGCACTAAAAGAAGTTGGGGATCAGGTGGCCTGCATTATTGTTGAGCCTGTAGCTGGAAATATGAATTGCGTGCCACCGTTAGATGGTTTTCTACAAGGACTAAGGAATGCTTGCGACGAACACAATATAGTCTTAATTTTTGATGAAGTTATGACAGGTTTTAGGGTGGCACTCGGAGGTGCGCAGGGGTTATATGGGGTTAAGCCGGATTTAACTACCTTAGGAAAAGTTATTGGTGGAGGTTTTCCTGTTGGAGCGTTTGGGGGAAGACGTGAAATAATGGAGCAAATATCACCCCTTGGGCCAGTTTATCAGGCAGGCACTTTGTCTGGAAATCCAATTTCTATGTCCGCAGGATTGGCAATGCTTAATATCTTATCAGCAGATAAAGATTTCTATAGTACACTGAACACCACCACCAATAAACTAGTTAACGGTATATTATCTAAAGCAAAAGAGCGCGGGGTAGATATGACAGCCAATGTCGTAGGAGGAATGTTTGGTTTGTTCTTTACCAAAGAGAAAGTGGTTACAAATTTTGAACAATCATCCAAGTGCAATATTGATATATTTAAAAACTTTTATCACCTAATGTTGAAGGAGGGAGTATATCTAGCCCCATCCGCTTATGAATCTGGGTTTGTTTCTTCTAAACACACAGAGATTGAGATCGAACACACAGTTGAAGCCGCTGATAGGGCATTCTCTAAGCTGTAAATACTGATGAATATTGAATTGATTGAGAAAGAGTTGCAAAGTGCAGACTCTTTATTACAAAATTACACCAACAATGTAACTGTATTCGGTTCCGCAAGAACAAATCAAGATGATGTTTTATCGTCCCAGGCCAGAGAGTTGGGGAAGCTTTTGTCTGATTCTGGGTTTAATATATTAACAGGCGGGGGTCCAGGAATAATGGAGTCGGTAAACCGTGGTGCATTTGAAGGAAAATCATCCAGTATAGGGCTAAATATAACTCTAGATCATGAACAATTTCCAAATCCATACTTAGATGAAGTAATAACTTTCGAACATTTTTTCACTAGGAAATATGCGCTGATTAATTATTCGCTTGCCTGTGTGTATTTTCCCGGCGGATTTGGTACGGGAGACGAGTTATTAGAAGTATTAACGCTTATTCAAACAAAAAAAATAAGACCAATTAAAGTTTTCCTATACGGTACAGAGTTCTGGAAGCCTTTGGTTGACTGGTTCAAAGATTTAGATAATATTAATTTTGTAAACGGCAACTACTTAGATTCTTTATATGTGGTTGATGATATACATAAAATAGTAAAAATATTACAGGAGTAGTTATAAATGTCCTTAGCCTTATTTGACCTTGACAATACGCTGATTGGTGGCGACAGTGACTATCTGTGGGGTGAGTTTTTATGCGAGATAGGTGCAGTTGATGTGGCAAAGTACCATGAAAAAAATAAATACTTTTATGAACAGTACTGTCTAGGTAGGCTAGATATTTACGCATATTCAAAATTTTCAATGGAACCACTTTCTGAATATACAATGGACGAGTTAAGTGATCTTCATAAACAATTTTTGCAGAAAAAAATTGAACCGTTATTATTGCCAAAGGCCGAGAGTGTAATAAATATCCATAAAGATAAGGAAGATACGCTAGTGGTGATTACCGCCTCAAATAGTTTCGTTACTGCACCGATAGTTGATATGCTAGGTATTGATAACTTGATATCTACAGAATTAGAAATTATATCTGGTAGCTATAGCGGCAATGTTTTAGGTACCCCGTGTTATAAGAATGGGAAAGTTGAAAAGCTGAAGTCATGGTTGAAATTATCAGACGAATCAATGGAAAATTCAACCTTTTACTCGGACTCGCGTAACGACTTGCCCCTTCTTGAGTTAGTCACCAAGCCTGTTGCGGTTAACCCTGATAAAGAGTTAATGAGGATTGCAACTGACAATGGTTGGCCGATATTGGACTGGAGATAATAGTTTTGAGGTATAAAAAAACCCTATATATAGGGTTTTTTTATAATAAATAGTTACTTTATTGTTGTTACATGTAAAGGTGGTGGTCGCCAGATGAAGCCTCATCAAAGTAAGTTGCAGCGCCTCCAAACTCTATACCATCAATGAAGTCATCCTTAGAGTAACCAAACAGGTCAACAGTCATCTGGCAAGCAATAAATTTAACATCGAACTCTTGGCACATTGATCTTAGATCAGTTAACTTTGCAACACCACAATTTTCAATGGTTTTTTTCATCATCCAGGTTACCAAAGATTCAGCAAAAGGTAAATTCCATAAAACATTTGGAATTTTTGGTCCGAAGTCAATATTTTTTAACCACTTAGGGCCGAAAGGCATTTTCATTGGCATTGCAGGGTTCCCAACAGGGGTTACTTTTAGTTTTTCAGGATCCTTTAACAAAAGGTTAAGGCCATAAAAGGTAAAGAAAATTGTGACTTCTTTATCCATAGCAACTGCTGTAGATGCTAATATGAATGGTGGGTACCCCCAGTCATATGTGCCTTTAGTGGCGATAATTGTCATTTTGTTGTTGTTTGCCATGTTTAACTTCTCCTAGATTTGATATATTATTATGAAAGTAATTTATACTTTCTCTATTGTAAATAAATACTTTCCACCATCCTCAGCGTTAGAAATTAATTTGTTGCCAGTCTGGTTACAAAAAGCTTCGATGTCCTTGACGGATCCGGCATCAGTAGAAATAACTTCTAATACCTGGCCAGCGTCCATTTTTGAGAGTGCTTTTTTTGTTTTTAAGATTGGAAGAGGACAGTTTAATCCTGATGCGTCTAGAGTTTCGTCAGCCATGTTAGCTCCTGTTTTTTTGTTATATAAATGATTTATTTTGAAAAAAAAATATTAGAAATACACTAATAATCCGAACTATTTTAAACTTCTATTTCATAATAGTCAAATATAATAAAGTTATGATTAAGATATATTGTTTTCAATATGCATTAACAAAAATTGTAAACCTTGGCATGACACTTTTTGATCAGCACTTTGTTTTTAAGAAAAAATAAGTTTAGTAGTACACCTCTAAAGTCTTTTAACGCCACTCTCTGTACCTAGTAGCACAATGTCAGCACATCTATTTGCGAATAACCCATTAGTTACTGTACCAACTATACTGTCAAGTGTTTTTTCTGTACTCTTTGGGTTATGAATTTTTAGTCCTTTAATATCTAGAATAAGGTTTCCGTTGTCAGTTACGAAGTTTTTACGTACACTTGGGGAGCCACCAATGGTGCTGATAATTTTATTTTTCACGTAGTTACTAGCCATAGGTATAACCTCAACAGGAAGGTCGAACTCACCAAGCGTTTTTACTATTTTTGATTCGTCTGCTATGCATACGAATTGTTTAGATACTGCTGCAACAATTTTCTCGCGTGTGAGGGCACCACCACCACCTTTGATTAGATTGAAATTTTTATCAGACTCGTCGGCGCCATCAATGTATACCGAGATTTCATCTACCTCATTTAGGTCATAGACTTTGATTCCGTAACTTTTAAGTCTATCTGCAGTTGCAACTGAACTAGCAACGGCTCCTTTTATTTCGTCTTTTATTGTTGCTAAGGAGTCTATAAAAAAATTTGCTGTAGACCCAGTACCTACGCCTATAATAGTGTCCTTTACGACGTAATTAAGTGCCTCCTGTGCGACAGCCTGTTTCATTTCGTCTTGAGTCATTGCTTACTCCAATATCATGATAACTGGTTGATTATACTCATTGAGCAAAAATTTCGCTAGTTGTACTAACTATAAAAAGCATGAAAACAAAAATTATATTAGCAACAAATAATCCCGGCAAAACAAGAGAATTTAATACAATGCTAGACAGTATTTTTGAGGTGGTATCACAAAAAGATATGAATGTTGTAGAGGTACCTGAAACCGGACTAACTTTTGTTGAGAATGCATTAATTAAAGCTAGAAATGCTTCCAAACAATCAGGCCTTCCTGCCCTTGCAGATGACTCAGGTATTGTAGTGGACGCTCTGAAGGGGGAACCAGGTATATATTCAGCTCGCTTTGCTGGGGTAGATGCAAGCGATGAGGAGAATACTCAAAAACTATTAGATTCAATGTCAACCGTGCCCGATTCTAAGAGGTCTGCTAGGTTCTGGTGCTCTATTGTGTATATCGAACATGAAAATGATCCTACTCCTGTAATAATTCAGTGTGGCTGGGAGGGGAAAATACTCAGAAAAAAGGCAGGTAATAACGGTTTCGGCTACGACCCAATATTTTATGTTCCCTCACATGGTTGTGCTTCAGCTGAGCTTGAGCCCGCTGAGAAGAATAAAATATCACACAGGGGAAGGGCCCTTGAAGTCCTGTTGAATACACTAAAAATAAAAGAGTAAAACTTGTTAGAGTTGCCACCATTATCCTTATATATACATTATCCATGGTGTTTAAAGAAGTGCCCCTACTGCGATTTTAATTCACACGAAATTGTAGGCTCGGAAGAGGGCTATATTGGAGCGCTACTAAATGACCTAGATGAAGACCTAAAGTATGTTCAGGGTAGAAAAATTAAGTCTATCTTTATTGGAGGTGGCACTCCAAGCTTAATCAAGGTGGATGACCTTGATGAGTTATTTAATGGTTTAAGGGAAAGGCTCACCTTTGATAATAAAATTGAGATCACTCTTGAAACTAATCCAGGTACATTCGAAGTAGAGAAGTTTAAGTACTTTAAGCAAATTGGAATAAATAGATTGTCAATTGGTGCGCAGTCATTTAACGATAACAACCTTAAATTATTAGGAAGAATTCATAGCTCTGATGAGACCAATTATGCCTTAGAGATGGCCAGAATTACGGGCTTTACTAATATTAATATTGACCTTATGTATGGGATGCAAAACCAAACAATTAGTGACTCAATTAGTGATATTGAGCGTGCAATTGAATTTGAACCTAGCCACATCTCGTTGTACCAGTTGACAATTGAGCCTAACACTTACTTTGCTAAGTTTCCGCCACAACTGCCAGATGACGATAAGATTTGGGGAATGGGAGAGAGTGGAGCCAAACTGCTTGGAAAGAATGGCTTTGAAAGGTACGAAGTTTCAGCCTACGGTAAGACCTTATCAAAGCATAATTTGAATTACTGGCAGTTCGGAGACTACATCGGTATAGGTGCCGGAGCGCATGGCAAAATTACAGATATTAATGATGAAAAAATATTCAGAACAGCCAAACCAAGGTCTCCAAAAGATTACTTAAATAGCCAAGAATCTTCAGACCATGTAGTAGAGAACTTGGCTTTTGATTTCATGCTAAACGCATTACGATTAAGGTCTGGGTTTGATGTTAGTTTGTTTGAGTCTAGGACTGGCAAGTCTATTGACACTATCGAGGACAAATTATCAAAACTTCATAATAAAAATTTATTGGAAGTAGAAAATACGAATATCAAGGCCAGCGTGAAAGGGTTTAATTTTTTAAACGACCTCCAGGGTTATTTTTTATGATTAGCAGACTGAGATTGCAAACTAAATATAAATGAAAAAAATAACCATTATATTTGCTGTATTTATATTGTCAGGATGTTTTGATAGTGATAGCTCTGAAAAAGTAGCAGCGAAAAGTATTGAGTTAGGGGAAAACACATTCAATAATAATTGCGCTGTTTGTCACGGATCCGGAGCTAAAGGCTTAGCGAAAGATTGGAAGAAGAGACAAGAGGATGGCAATTATCCAGCGCCACCACTAAATGGTACAGCTCATGCTTGGCACCACTCACCCGAAGTTTTGCTACAAACTATTAATGAAGGGGGTGTTGAGCTTGGGGGGTGGATGCCACCATTCAAAAGCAAACTAAGTGATGAAGAGAAACAATCTTTGTTAGACTACATACAGAATCTATGGCCTATAGAGATACAGCAGAAGTACAATGATCGTTTTAAATAAATAATTAATTATTCACTAATCTGCCACAATGAGTGAGAATGCAATCAATCTATCTATAGACGGCATGTCATGTGCTGGATGTGTAAGTAGTGTGGAATATGCATTGAATTCCACTATCGGAGTAACACAAGCCACAGTTAATTTCGCAGATCATACAGCGAGTATTGTTGGATCTGCAAGCTCTGAATCTTTGATACATGCTGTTGAAAATGCAGGATATAACGCAACAGAACTTTTAGAAAGCTTAAAAGATCAGGTCATAGAGAAAGAGCAAAAAGACCTAGTAAGGTATCAGTATTTATTAAAAAAATCTGCAATCGCAGGATCTTTAGGATTGCCTCTTTTTGTGTTAAGTGTCTTCGATGTATTGCCTATATTGAATAGTAATTCAGGACAATTTTTTTGGTTTGTTATTGGCACCATGACTTTGGCAGTAATCACGTATTCTGGTAAACATTTTTATACAGGAGCATATAAGTCACTAGTAATTAGAAATGCAAGTATGGACACATTGATTGCTATGGGGACTGGAGTTGCATGGATTTTTTCAATGACTGTAGTTGTGTTCAAGGATTCCTTTCCGATAGAGTCAAGGCATGTATATTTTGAGGCTGCAGTTATAATAATTGCACTTATTAATCTTGGTTCAGCTATAGAAAGCAGAGCCAGAGGGAAGACATCACAGGCAATTAAAAGATTAATAGGTTTACAGCCAAGAGATGCGACCATAATCCGTAATGGACAGGAACTAAGATTACCTATTGAAAAGGTAGGCATATCTGAAACTATAAAGATCTATCCTGGAGAAAAAATTCCTGTTGATGGAGTACTAATAGAAGGAAACTCAAGTGTTGATGAGTCTATGTTGACTGGGGAACCAATGCCAACTTTGAAAAGTGTTGGGGATGATGTTGTCGCTGGAACAGTTAACACAACAGGCTCGTTCTTATTTAGTTCCACTAGGATAGGTAAAGATACGGTGCTAGCTAATATTATAGAAATGGTCCGGACTGCTCAGGGATCTAAACCAAGTATAGGTCGCTTAGTTGACAAGGTTTCTTCAGTGTTTGTTCCTGTAGTAATGGTTATCTCTATTATTACTTTTTTGATTTGGTTTAATTTAGATCCAAATATAACCCATGCAGTAGTCGCATCAGTAACTGTGCTGATAATTGCTTGTCCATGTGCGTTAGGCTTGGCAACACCAATTTCTATCATGGCTGGAGTGGGAAAAGCTGCTCGAGCTGGAGCTCTAATCCGAAATGGAGATGCGCTACAACAAGCCGGAAGATTAAATACAATTGTTTTGGATAAAACAGGCACTATAACTGAAGGCAGGCCAACTGTAACAAACGTTATGGCACTCAACAATTTTTCTGATGAGTATTGCATGTCTATAGCAGCCTCTATTGAATCAGTATCAGAGCATCCGATTGCGCAAGCTATTGTTGGCTATGCAAAGCAACACAAACTACAAACTAGCAAAGTTACCGATTTTAATTCCATAACTGGGCATGGAGTTAGTGCCACTATAGACAGTCAGTCTGTTCTATTCGGCAATGAAAGATTTATGCTGAATCATGGTATAGATATAGATGAGTTACAAGATGAAGCTCTAATGAGATCGAAGGAGGCTAAGACCCCAATTTATTTAACAATTAACAAAAAGGCAGCAGCAATAATAACTGTTTCTGATCCAATAAAGAAAGACTCTAAGATTGCAATAGATAATTTACAAAAGTTAGGACTAAAGGTAGTCTTACTTAGTGGAGATAACGAGACCACTGTCAATGCTGTTGCAAAGCTAATTAATGTTTCCACTGTGTTTTCTGATGTTACTCCACAATATAAAGCTGAAAAAATACGTCAACTGCAGGCTGATGGAGATGTAGTTGGAATGGTTGGTGATGGCATTAATGATGCACCTGCGTTGGCAACTGCAGATGTTGGTTTTGCTATAGGTACTGGTACTGATGTAGCTATAGAAAGTGCCGATATTACTTTAATGGGTGGTTCACTGATAACTATTCTAGATACAATAAACATATCAAGATCTACCGTTAATAATATAAAGCAAAATCTTTTTGGGGCCTTTATATACAATGTAATTGGTATCCCGGTAGCAGCTGGGGCCCTTTATCCATTTTTTGGTGTTTTGCTTAATCCAATGCTTGCAGGAGCCGCAATGGCCCTATCCTCCCTGACAGTTGTGAGTAACGCAAATCGGTTGAGAAACCTAAAACTTATAGCAAGATGATGAACATAATAGTCAATTTAGTTGGTCTTATTTTAATTATTGTTATAATTTGGTGGTTTTGGAAATCAAAAAAGTAGTAAATCAGTACTTGGTTGGATTGTTAAGAGTTATGGCGGTAAAATGCTGACTTAGCATCCAAAAAATATAAAATTTATATGTCAGATATTTCACATTCAATTACCAGTGTACTCACAGAGGCGCTGCCATATATACAAAAATTTCAAGGCAAAACCATAGTCATAAAATATGGCGGGAATGCAATGGTAGATGAGGACCTTAAGTCAAGCTTTGCCCGCGACATTGTGTTAATGAAATCAGTAGGAATGAACCCAATAGTTGTGCATGGAGGCGGTCCACAGATTGGAAATACTTTAGACAAACTTGGTAAGGAAAGCGAATTCATAGGCGGCATGCGTGTGACTGATTCTGAAACTATGGATGTTGTAGAAATGGTTTTGGGTGGACTTGTAAATAAAGAGATTGTAAATCTTATTCATCAGCATGGTGGCCACTCAATAGGGCTTACTGGAAAAGATGGACGACTAATTACAGCTAAAAAATTAACACAAAACATTGTCCAGACATCTGAAATTATAGATTTAGGGCACGTAGGCAAGGTTGACAAGGTTGACGTTTCAGTGATTGATCTACTTCTTGAGGGCGACTTTATTCCAGTCATTGCCCCTATAGGTGTTGGTAAAGACGGGTACTCATACAACATAAACGCTGACCTAGTTGCAGGATCTATAGCAGAGGCTCTTGACGCAGAAAAACTTATTCTACTTACTAATACATCTGGGATTTTGGATGCAGATGAAAATTTGTTAACTGGACTTAACGCTAAATCGGTAAATAAACTTATCAAAGACGGAACAATTCATGGCGGAATGTTGCCAAAAATTGATTGTGCTATGTCTGCCGTTAAGAATGGGGTTAAATCTACTCATATCATTGATGGGCGTGTTTCTCATGCAGTTCTATTAGAGGTGTTCACAGATAGCGGAGTTGGAACGCTAATTACATGCGATGAGTAGTACTCAAAGAGGCACTATCAAAGTGTGTGATTGCCAGATACTTGCACATTATCAATATGATGGTGACCAATTCATTCTAACACTTGACTCGTCTGAGATTGCTAAATCAACAATTCCTGGTCAATTTGTACATGTAACTGTTTCAGATTCAATACCGATGAGGCGACCAATCTCTGTAATGTCTGTTGATATAGACAATGGTACTTTCGACCTTCTTTATAAAGTTGTTGGAGAGGGCACAAAAAAACTCTCCGAAAGCAAGATAGGGGATATATTATCAGTGATAGGGCCTATAGGCAACGGCTTTGAGTTGACAGACAAAAAGCTGCCATTACTTATAGGTGGTGGTGTTGGAATGCCACCAATTATTGCCATAGCTCAAAAAATTAAAGACACTGATTGTGATCCATTTGTTATATTGGGTTCAGAGGTTCCATTCCCTTTCACTCCTGAACATAGCAACATTGGGCCAGAGTGTGACGAGGTAAGTCACACCATGCCCTTATTAGAAGAATGGGGTGTGGCATGTCGTTTAACAAGCTTACAGGGTTTTGAAGGCGTTTATAAGGGCTACGTTACAGATTTAGCTAAAGCATACCTTGATACTTTATCTAAAAATGAGTTATCTAAAGTAGAGGTTTTCGCATGCGGTCCTCATCCAATGTTGGAGGCTGTAGCTAAACTATCTGTCGATTACAATTTACCTTGCCAAATTTCACTCGAAGAGTTCATGGCGTGTGCCGTAGGTGGTTGTGCAGGATGTACAGTTGAAGTGCAAACTGAGAGAGGCTCAGCCATGAAGCGTGTATGTGTTGACGGCCCAGTATTTGATGCTCGAAGTATTTTTTAGTTTTGATAAAGGACAATTTAGAAAAAATTAAATCTAGAATTGACTCTGTTGATCATTCTCAACAGGTAACCTTAATAGCAGTTAGCAAAACAAGAAGTGTATTAGAGATACAAAGCGCAGTTGATGCTGGTCAATATAACTTTGGTGAGAATTATCTACAAGAGGCTCTAGATAAAATAGAAGCATTAAAAAATAACACACTTGTTTGGCATTTTATAGGGCCAATACAGTCAAATAAAACTGCCAAGATTGCCGAAAATTTTGATTGGGTACATAGCGTTGATAGAATAAAAGTTGCTAAAAGGTTGAATGAACAGAGGCCGCCAGATTTTTCAAAATTAAACGTACTAATCCAGGTAAACATAGACAATGAGCCGACCAAATCTGGAATTTTATTGAATGAGGTTACAGAGTTTGTCAGACAGTGCGATGACTTTGAAAATATTCGTCTTAGGGGTTTCATGTGCATACCTAATCCACAAAATTCGTCTAACAGTTTTAGTCTAATGGCTAAAATACTATCAGAGTTTAGTAGTTTAGATACATTATCTATGGGAATGAGTGGCGACATGGAGTTAGCAATAGAGAATGGTGCAACACTAGTTCGTATAGGTACAGATATTTTTGGTAAAAGGTCATATGTATGAAAATTAAATTACTTGTTACCGGTGGAACTATTGATAAAATTTACAATAAATTAAATGGAAACTTAGAGTTTTCTGACTCGCACATTGAGCAGATGCTGGTTAGGGGCCGTGTAGAGCAAGACATTTCATTAGAAAGAATATTGTTCAAAGATAGTTTGGATTTCACTGACAAGGACAGAGATACAATAGTTTCTAGTTGTAGTTCTTGCGAATTTGATAAAATATTAATCACTCACGGCACTGACACCATGTGTCATACAGCTCAACTACTAAGTCAAAAAATCAAAAACAAGACAATTGTTTTGTTCGGTTCAATGGTCCCTTACTCTGTAAATAATTCTGACGCTTTATTGAACCTTGGGGTTGCATTAGGTGCAGTTCAATTAAAAAAGAATGGGGTATATGTGGCCATGAATGGCAAGATTTTTGATTCAGATAATGTGACAAAGAACAAAGAGCTTGGAATTTTTCAGGAACTACAATAGACATATTGTTATAAGTTTAGCCCTTTAACAGAAAAGAATTTAGAGTAAATATATTAGTATTCTATTTCATCATATATTCAATCGCAGACTTAAGTTCCTCATCTGAACACGTAGCGCAAGTACCTTTTGGAGGCATAGCGCCTTTACCAGATATTGCTGTCTTTAATAACTCTGATATGCCTCTTTGTGATAATGATTCCCAATCATCCTTATTGCCGATCTTTGGAGCTCCTAAAATGCCGGCACTGTGGCAACCACTACATGAGCTAGACACAATCTCCTTTCCTGAGCGTGCCTTATCATTAACCGTAACTTTTTCTTCGTTACCAACAGAATTACTGTCCTCCTCAATATATACCTGACCCAGAGGCTTTATTCTTTCAATTAGAGTAGAGTCGTGGCTCTCAGTGTGCGCGACATAAAAAATAGAAAACAGCTGCATTACAACAATAACTACCAATACCACGAATGTAATATTTAATCCAAAGTTTTTTTTGTTCCATGAAGTTAAAGACATAATATATTTCCTATCTATTGTCAAACAATTAAAAAATCGCAATGTTACCATTGATTTTTTATATTGAAAAATAAATTTTAACTAATTAATTAATTAAAGGATGTAATCATAAATGAAGCACTAACAGGTCATAGGTTATAATATTACAAGTCATTAATATTATTAAAATATGAAAATTGGTTTGCTTTCTCATGGAGTTAAAATACTTAAGGTAAGTACTGTAGCAAGTATTGTGCTTGGACTATTGGTAGTTGCCTTTTTATCTTTTATTGCTATATTTCCTAGTACACTGAAAGACTCTATACAAGATCAGCTTTCAGCACATAGCGGCTTAGATATTGAGTTGTCAGGTATATCATTTGGTATTCAAGAGGGTGACTTAATTTTGGAATTAAATAATGTTGATGTTTATACCATGGACAATATTTCTATAGCGTCAGTTGATAAATTAAAGTGGAATATTAATCTATCAACCTTATACAACAGTATAGATTTCAAAAAAATGTTCAATAATTTCAATCTAGCAAATATATCTGAGGATATATACCGTCCAAGTGCTGTTTATATAGACACTTTAGAGATATATAAACAGCCATTATACGACCGAGACGTATTTGGTGTCGAAGATATAAAGAGGTTATTTTCAAGCAAAATACTTAAGGCCCTATACTTTATTCAGTCTTTGAAGATTGATAAAATAATAGTTGAAAGAGAGCAGATAATAGAAATCAATTATGTAAGTTTAACTAGAAACGGTTCACAGTTAGTTTTAACAATATCTGGCCAAGGCCTAGGCTTTGAAAGTCCGATTCCTGGGCTGTATGATGTAGATATAAGAGCTACTTTGGCTACAGATAAAACAGACATAGATAATTTCCTAACATTGCCAGTCACAATAAATAATGACGAATTGACAATGTATGGTAATTTGAAAATTGTAAGTAATAGGGATGGTGATTTTATTGAATATATGGGCTATGTACCCACACTTCCAGCAAATCAGTTGCATACGTTTACTTCAGCGAGCTATATAGGAGATGAGCAATTCAGTAAGCTTAAGAGCTCCCTTGTTTCTGGAGCACTAAATGACGTTAAGTTGAATATTAGGTCAGACCTTTCTCAAATAAAATCAGCACAAGTCAAGCTGACTTCTAGCATGGAAAATGTAGAGTTCCTTTACAGTAAAAATAAGGGCCCTATGAAAAATATATACGCCTCTCTCAGTACAGACTTTAATAATCTGCTAGTTGTATTAGATAGAGCAAACCTTGAAGATATAGAGGTAAGAGATACTGAAGTGAGAATAACTAATTTGATGAAATCTGACTATATGATCAATATTGACAGTAATTTATATTCGAATACAGGCCAGCTGTTTAACTACATAAAGAAATTTGATAGAGCTGAAAAATTTACAAAGTATTTAGATAAGTTCACCCTAACGGGAAAGGTATCTGGAACAACAACACTTACAATACCTGCCAGTGGAGTGGTAGAAAAAATACAAGCCGATCTTAA
>DQME01000167.1 GCA_015659815.1 Gammaproteobacteria bacterium
AATAAGTCAATCAATCCGTTCGGCACATTCGCTTCAATACACCAGCAAGGATTGTCACTATGGGCCATACAGTTGTTACTTGACTTGCAAAAAGGGCATATATTTTCATTGATAATGTTTGACATATTCCTTAACCTAAATTTATCACAGGTCTACATCTTAACTACCATAAAGGATATTTTCAAGTCAACCAGTCATTATGAAAGAACTCACCTCTTGGTTTGTCATTACGTTCATAGGTATGTGCGCCAAAATAATCTCTCTGGGCTTGTAACAAATTAGCTGGCAAATCGGCGCAACGATAGCCATCAAAATAACACAAAGACGAGGTGATCGCTGGTACTGGAATTCCATAACTCAAGGCAAGAGAAGATACCCTCCTCCAGCCACCCTGACAACTCTCAATGCTCTCTTTAAAGTACGGGCTAAGTAGCAGATTTTTTATAGCAGGATCATCGTCATAGGCCTCCTTGATTCTATTTAAGAAGACTGAACGAATAATACATCCACCGCGCCATATAAGGGCAATACCTCCATAATTTAGGTTCCAGCCATACTCCTTAGCTGCCCCCGCAAGTAATGTGTATCCTTGAGCATAAGACACTATTTTTGCCCCATAAAGAGCGTCATGAATGTCACTGAGTACCTCTTCCCTGTTACCATCAAATTTTATTTTTGGGCCTTTAAATACTTTTGCAGCCTCCACTCTCTCTTGTTTTATTGATGACAGGTAACGCGAAAAGACCGACTCCCCTATAAGTGTTAATGGTGATCCAAGGTTTAGTGCAGCGATTCCAGTCCATTTGCCGGTACCTTTTTGCCCAGCCACATCTAATATTTTGTCCACTAAAGGAGTGTTATCGGTATCCTTAAATGCCAGTATATTGGCTGTAATTTCTATTAGATAGCTATTCAATTCGCCATCATTCCAGTCCTTAAACACTGAATGCATTTCATCTGCCGACATCCCTAGAACATCTTTCATGATTTGATAGGACTCGCATATTAACTGCATATCTCCGTACTCTATGCCGTTATGTACCATCTTCACGAAGTGTCCAGAGCCGCCCTCTCCTATCCACTCACAGCACGGAGACCCGTCAACCTTGGCACAAATTGTTTGGAATATATCTCTGATCTCAGGCCAAGCTTCGCTCGATCCCCCTGGCATTATCGATGGGCCCTTAAGTGCACCCTCCTCTCCACCAGACACTCCAGCACCAATAAAATAGTACCCACAATCTTCCAGCTCTTTGGTCCTTCTTATGGTGTCTTGGTAGTTAGAGTTTCCTCCATCTATTACAATGTCGCCCTTATCTAAGTGAGGGGTAATCTTGTTAATAAAGTTATCTACAACTATTCCGGCCTTTACCATCATTAATATTTTTCTGGGCCTCTCGATTGCATTGACAAACTCAGCAATGTCTCCGAATCCTGCAATATTTTTTTCCTTTGCTTTGCTATTAATGAAATTGTCTATTGTCTCTTGGTCACGATTATGAACGGCCACTCTGAATCCACGGCTCTCTATGTTTAGGGCTAAATTTTCGCCCATAACACCTAGTCCTATTAGGCCAATGTCTGCCATTGAGTTTTTCATGAATTCTCCCTTAATCTTAATACACACATACAAATATTTTATTTATTTAGTATTTTTGCAGCACCCAACAGTCCCATATATCTGGCCTCCGATAAGTGTATAGGTATGTCAGCCATATAGTCACTCAACCTGCCCTTATCTTCGAAACTTTTTTGGAAACCGCTATTTATAAACAAATCAACAAAATTTCTTATAACTCCACCGGTAATATATACGCCACCTAGTGCTCCAACATTAAGTGCTGCATTACCAGCAACTGATCCGAATATTTGACAAAACAACTGCAAAGTGTCAAAGCATAGCTGATCAGGTTTGGCATCATTAGCAGCATTCGTTATTTCAGCAGGAGTATCGAATATATTTTGCTGCCCATTAATAATTGCAAGAGATTTATACAGGTTAACTATGCCTGGTCCAGATAAGACACGTTCCACTGATACGTGTCCAAACTGTTTCTGTAGTAGACTCAATATTTCAAACTGTAGCTGTGAGTTTGGAGCAAAATCAACGTGCCCTCCCTCACCCATAACTGGAACCCATTCATTCGATGCAGGAATTAATCCACAAACTCCCAGTCCTGTGCCTGGCCCAATTGCCAATCTGGCTCTGTCATTCTGTATTGAGCCTGGGTTGATAACTATGATATCGTCCTCAGACAGCATGGTTGTGGCTATGGCTTGGGCAGTAAAATCATTTACCCATGTAACATTAACGTTGTTTAGCGCCGAAACAACGTCGCCCTTGTTTATTTTCCAATCATTATTCGCTAGTTTGAATGTTTCTGTGTGTGAAGCGCCTGCTATAGCGAAGCATGCAGTGGCTATCTCAATTCCTGAAAACTCACTCAAATATTTTTCTATAGCGTCCTGCATTGCACTATATTCGGTACACGGAAGGTAACGAATATTCTGTAACTTGTATTCGCCATCATCGACAATAGCAAACCTTGCATTGGTTGCTCCTATGTCTCCAATTAAATTGCATTTACTCATCTCGTTTCCTCTCTAGTTAAGTTACCTATGAACTCCAATATATACTTATCGGCTCTTGCAGGAAAGCATAGATTGGCATTTTTACTGAATCCTTAGTTTTTATAGCCTGTTCCAGTGTGTCTAGCTTTTTGTGGCCAACAATATGAAGAATTATGTTGTCAGAACGACTTATTGCGGACCTAGTTAAGGTTATACGCTCGTAAGGGGCATTCGTAGGGTTCGTTGCTATACAGCTGTTTGTGTTGTTTATATCCATAGCCATAGCTAACTCCTCACTGCAAGGGAAAAGTGAAGCCGTATGCCCGTCAGCCCCCAGACCCAAAACCACAACGTCTAGTGGTTGCTTTACCTGGCTTAGAGACTCTTCACATATTTGTTGCCCTTCTCGTGCCCTTTTTGAAGAATTTTTTAGGGCAACGAAGGAAGCATCTGCAGCATTACCTTTAAGCAAAAAACGCCTCACTAATAACTCATTACTGTCATTGTGTGTTTCATCAACCCACCGATCATCTACCAATGTAATGTCTATACTAGGCCAGTCAATCTCCAGCATGGATAATTTATTAAACAAGGTTTTCGGGGTACTTCCGCCAGAAACCGCCAAACTGGCACGTCCATCTTTCATTAGAGCATCTTGCAGCATCATATTGATTGCTGCACTTAAATCAGTTGACAAACCATCAGCACTAGTAGAGCTATGCCAACTAACGCATTCAGGCAAGTATTCAGGCCTATCTATCTTCATGCCACCGGTGCCCATATTTTTGTATCATCTCTTTGGCAATATCAGGGCCATTGGACCCGGCACTGTAATGGTGTAACTGTTGCGAAGTATGGTTACTAATCTGTATAGCCTGATCGCACCACTTCCATGCCAACTCGACTTCGTTTCTACTTACGAAAAGTCTTTGCTCTGAATTTAGCATCTCTAGGATAAGCTTTTCATATGCATCTGGGATTCTTGACACCTTTTGAGATTCAACAAAGTCAAGGTTAAGCGGATCTTTCCTAAGCCTCATACCTTTCTCAATGCCTTGATCTTTTGTTAAGATGTCAATAGATATGCCTTCGGTTGGCTGTAGCCTAATTATCAAGCTGTTGCCTGACAGGCCCTTTTGGTCTTTATCGAAGATAAAGTGCTGGTCTGGCTTAAAGTGGATAACGATCTCGGTAACCTTGTTGGCTAATCGTTTTCCTGTACGTAAATAAAATGGTGTCCCTGACCATCTCCAGTTAGAAATCTCTGCGCGCATACAGATATAAGTTTCGGTATCACTTTGGGCGCTCCCGCCCTCCTCATTTAGATACCCAGGCACAGACTTACCTGACACTTCACCGTCTACATATTGGGCCCTAATTATATTATCGGTTATCGGCTCTAGAGCCTTCAGTACCTGCTCTTTTTCATACCTTACATTTAATGAATTTAGATGGTTTGGTGGCTCCATTGCAACAAGACACAAAAGCTGTAGAAGGTGGCTTTGGAGCATATCTCTCATCTGACCAACACCGTCATAGTAGCCCCAACGATCCTCAATGCCGATAGTTTCTGTGGCAGTTATCTCAACATATTCAATGTTCTTAGAGTTCCACAGGTTGGACAGTATTGAGTTTGCAAAGCGCAGTGCAATCAAGTTCTGTACGGTCTCTTTGCCTAAATAGTGGTCTATCCTGTATATCCGCTCCTCTTCAAAGTAATCAGCAAGCTTGTCGTTTATTTTTTGTGATGACTCGTAGTCCCTACCGATAGGCTTCTCGATCACGATTTTGCTGCTTTTATAGATAATTCCGGCACTATACAAATTATCACAGACAACCTCAAACAGTCTGGGAGGCAAGGCAAAATAATAGGTAACAACGCTATTATTATTGTGCAGTGCCTTTGTTAATTTTTTATACTGACTTGGGTCCTCTAGGTCAACATTAATGCACTTGATTCTGTCAATGAAGTTACTCCATACACCTTCATTGAATGTTCCCTTCGGGAGGCGCGGCTTGATGAACTTTGTAATCTTTGAACTAAGTTCAGATGCAGATACTCCATCGCGCACAACACAATGCATTACCAAAGACTTGTCAAGTAAACCTGATAACTCCAACTGATACATAGCTGGCAACAGTTTTTTGAGTGACAGGTTACCAAGAGCACCAAACAGCACAAAGTCTTGGCTAGTATTGGCGCTGCTACGGTTTTGGTTTTCGTTAATCATATGTATCGTTTAATTATGCATATTAATGCTGGGTAGTTCATAGCCATTCTTAGTACAATTCAAAGAAGCGTTAATTGAGACAAAATTATAAATTTTATTAACCTTATCCTTATCAACGCTCAACAAAGACGCAAAATCATAAATCCCAAAGACTTATAACTTTTTAATATAGCCAGTACTTTAGCAGTACCCGCACCAACAGAGTCAACATAGTTTATCTGTGGTATTGTGTCTATGTGTATCAAATCATTACAAAATATACTATCTGATACTTCAAATCTATAAGCAAACGCTGACAAAGTTGCATTTTTTGCTATCAGCCTTTGGGTATTAATTAGGCACCATGAAGTTGTTATACCGACAATAAATTCTTGCTTATTTAATTTAGAAACTTCTGGTAATTTACACATTTTTACTGCACCTTTGCTTTATATATATGTCACACATATAGTCAAACTTTGTCCATGATAAAGAAATCATATATCTTCAACAAACATTTTGGAAGCGTTTCCAATTTAACTCTAATTAATGTATAATGTCAATAGCAATGAAATACTTTAAACTAGAACGAAATACTTTAAACTAGAACCTAATAAACCATAATAAACTAGTATGGATTATATAAAATATATTATTATGTCATGGCAACAATAAAGGATGTAGCAAAATTAGCTGGTGTAGGAATTGGAACTGTTTCCAGAGTTGTTTCTGGTAATGGCTCAGTTTCTCACAAAACATCAGTAAAAGTTAACAATGCCATAAATATCTTAAATTACAAACCAAACTATACCGCCCGCTCTTTGTCCTCAAAAACATTTGATATTATTGGTATTTGGGCAACTGAATCTTCTGGCGCATTCAATAGTACTGCGGACGCGGATACTAACTCCCCACTAAAAATCATAGAACATGAAATAAGCCGACATAATAAGCATTGCATCCTTATTGATGGGAATGTCAGCACTCCAAACAACCCAAATGAAGCAGTACAATCTTTTGAGCGTTTAATCTCAAGGGGATGTGATGGGATCCTTATATGGGGCTTTGGGCTCCACCCAAAAGACGTAATACAGCTAGAGAAACAGTTCCCTAATATTGCTTTATTAAATAACAAAATTGACCTAATAAAAAACAAATGTTTTTATTATGACCATTACACTGCCGGAAAAATCGCCGCACAACACTTATTAAAAAATGGCCATACAAAAATCGCCTGCATTACAGGTGACCTAAAAACAGATGATGGTTACGCAAGACATAATGGCGTGATAGACGCTCTTAAAGAGTATGACATTGAAATGAAACCAGAACATATCATTGAGGGCGATTACTCCTTTAAATGTGGTGAACAAGGGGTGAAGAATTTATTAAATCAAAATAGTGACTTTTCCGCGTTATTGTGTGGCAACGATTCAATAGCTATGGCCGCAATATCCACCTTGTCAAAAGAAGGATTAAGTGTCCCCAACGATGTATCTGTAATTGGTTATGATGACAATGTTGTCGCTAATTACACCTCCCCTCCTTTAACAACAGTCCGGGTTCCCTTTAACGATATGGCTCTATTTAGCACTAAATTCTTATTAAACCAGTGCTACGGATTAGACTTAAGTATTAGTTATGACTTCCCGGTAGAATTGATTGTAAGGGAGTCTGTTAAAAATATTGCTTAACAAATATTAGAAGCCTACATAAAAACCTTAGCGCATACTGATCCCATCATGGAATATATGTATCTTACTAGGTTTGGCAATAAATTTAATTAACTTATTGCGCAACGACTTATGAGTACCCGGAACCTTGGCAACTAGGTTCGCAGCATGAGAGACGTGTTTTAAATAAAGCAAGGTGTACTCACCCAGAGCTTCGGTTATATCCACTACTGCTTCAAGTACATGATCATCTTCGGTCAAACTCAAGTCTTCAGGTCTGATTCCAACATTGACTTGTTTTCCTAAGTCCGATTCACTAGTAACTATATTGGACACAGCCACGCAATTATCGCTCAACTTAACTTTTGTCTGCTTGCCTGTAGCTACAATTTCTCCTGGCAACAGGTTCATCGCAGGGGAGCCAATGAACTGGGCAACAAATTCATTATCTGGATTATCATATAGGTCTAATGGGGTGCCTACCTGTTCTACAGTGTTGTTAGCCAAAACAACAATTCGACTAGCAAGGGTCATAGCTTCAACCTGGTCATGGGTCACATAAATCATGGTGCGGTCCGGCATTGACTCTTTCAAACGTGCAATCTCGATACGAGTCTCAACGCGCAATGCTGCATCAAGATTAGACAAAGGTTCATCAAACAAAAACACCTTAGGATCACGAACAATAGCACGCCCTATAGCAACTCGCTGACGCTGACCACCGGATAGTTCTTTCGGTAACCTATCAAGATAATCTTCAAGTTTTAGGGCTTTTGCCGCCTTACTAACTGCAGCATCAATATCTGACTGTTTGTACTTAGCAATCTTAAGAGCAAATGACATATTATCGCGAACAGTAAGGTGTGGATAAAGGGCATAACTCTGAAACACCATAGCAATACCGCGCTTAGACGCCGGCATATCGTTCATATACTGCCCATCAATTTCCAGAGTCCCATCAGTTATCTGTTCAAGTCCTGCTATCATGCGTAGCAAGGTAGACTTTCCGCAACCAGACGGACCTACAAACACGATAAGCTCTCCGGACTGGATGTCTAGGCTCACATTCTTGAGAACTGGTGTTCCATTGTTGTAAGATTTTTCTAGGCTGATTAGCTTTAATTGGGTCATATAGGTAAGACTATTTGTTAGTGTTGTTAGTGTTTTTTAGTGCAAAACAGAACTGCCAAGGTCCAAGCTTACTGCTATCTAATGGGTTTGAACACAGTTTACCAAGATTATGATTGATGCACTTCCAATTACCTGACGGCAAAGAAAATTCCAAGGACTCGTCGGACAAATTAAAAGCACAATACAGGCAACTCACATCATCCTCCCTTATAAAACTTAGAAGGTTGCCGTTAGCCTCCATAGATACTTGGGCTCCTGTTTGAAGAACTGGTAGAGCTTTACGAAAAGTGATAACTTTGCGAAAGAAGTGTAACAGAGAGTCTGCATCAGACTCCTGTATGTCAACAGCCTGTTGTGACTGTTCGCTAGATACTGGTAGCCAGGTTTTTGCTGTACTAAAGCCTGCATTTACCGTATTAGCTTGCCACACCATAGGGGTACGGCATCCATCACGCCCTTTGTATTCAGGCCAGAATTCAATACCATAAGGATCTCTCAAATCTTCAAAACTCACATCTGATTCCACTAATCCCAACTCTTCGCCCTGATAAATACACACACTTCCGCGAACGGTATGTAACAACATCGCATAAGTGTACCTAGCTAAAGTACCAAGATTCCAACGAGAAACCATCCTCTCAACATCGTGGTTGGAAAAAGCCCAGCACGCCCAACCATCGGAGGCCTCTGTATCCAACATATCGAACACTGTCTTTACCCACTCTGCTGTCGCTGGACGATATTCCAAAAACTCAAATGCATAGCACATATGAATACGCTTATCGCCGCATGTATACTGGCCCAGGATTTGCATGCCCCTCTGGGCATCACCAATCTCGCCCAGACAGGCACGACCTTCGTATTGATCGGTAAGGGCACGAATACGCTCCAAAAAGGCTATATTTTCAGGTTGATTCTTGGAGTATATGTGGTTCTGCCAGTTGTAGGGGTTAACTTTCGTTGCTATGCTATGATTTCTTTCCTGTTCTGGTAAGGGCGGGTTGTCACGCAACATCTTGTCATGCATGAAGAAATTAATGGTGTCTAGTCGAAAACCGTCGACACCTTTGTCCAACCAGAAACGCACTACATCTAATAATTCATCCTGCACTATCTGGTTGTGAATATTTAAGTCTGGTTGGCTGCTGAGAAAGTTGTGTAAATAGTACTGCTCCCTACGGCTATCCCACTGCCATGCAGATCCACCAAATATTGATAACCAGTTATTGGGTGGTGTCCCATCTGGTTTGGCGTCAGCCCACACATACCAATCATTTTTTGAGTTAGTATGGTCGCTGCGGCTTTCATTAAACCATGCATGACTATCAGAGGTATGTGAAAGAACTAAATCGATCATAAGACGTAAACCAAGGTTGTGAGCCTCAGCCAACACAGTATCAAAATCATCCATAGTTCCGAACATAGGATCTATTTCAAGATAGTCGCTGACATCGTAACCATAGTCCTTCATTGGTGATTTAAAGAATGGCGATATCCAGACAGCGTCAACACCAAGTGATGCTATATAAGATAGGCGCTTAGTAATGCCAACTAAATCTCCAATACCGTCGCCATTGCTGTCCTGATAACTGCGAGGGTATACCTGATATATGACCCCTCCTTTCCACCACTTATCATTGGATACTGGGCCAGTTTTTTTTGTGTTTATTGATGATTTATTAAGCATGGCACTCTTTTATTTAACGGACCCAGTTAAAAGACCACGAACCAGATATTTCTGTAAAGTAAAAAATACTATCAGTGGCACAACAATTGACACAAACGCTGAGGTTGCTAAAATTTCCCAGTTACCGCCCTTGCTACCCAACAATTCTACAAGCTTGGCAGTCATAACTACTGTTTGGCCAGAAGAGTCAAACAAGAATACTTTAGCTACGAGCAGATCATTCCAAGTCCATAGAAACTGAAAAATAGAAAAGGCAGCAAGAGCAGGGAAACTTAAGGGCAGAATAATCTTCATAAATATTTGAAAGTCGGTCGCCCCATCAATTCGTGAATTCTCAATAATATCCTTAGGCAATCCGACCATGTAGTTACGTAGAAGGTAAATAGCTAACGGCAATCCAAACCCAGTGTGTGCTAGCCAAACACCAAGGAAACCCTTTCCGATACCAATTTGCATGTGCAGCTTTAGCAATGGAATCAAGGCCATTTGTAAGGGAACTACTAACAAACCAACTATAAATGCAACCAGTAAAGCTCTGCCTGGAAATTGCATCCAAGCCAATGCATAAGCAGCAAAGGCTGCTATCAGGATTGGAATAATGGTTGCTGGTATTGCTACAGTTAAGGTGCTCAAGAAGGCTTTAGCCATACCCGAAACATTAGCAGGATCAAACAAAACATTACGGTAATTATCCAAGGTAAATTCCGGAGGCATGGATGCCTTTACAAATACCCTCGTACCACGGCTACCTTTAAAGGGCTTATCACTTACCATATGATAGTAGCCATCACCTCTTAGGCTTATTTCACCCCCCTTACGCAATTTAGCGGTCTCACCAGGAATATAATCATCTATCGCAATCGACGAAACCCCCCATGCCAGAATTTCAGGGCTTTTTTTAGAACTAAAAAGCATACCTTCAATAACATACTTGCCATCAATAATCTGTTGATCTTGTGGCTTAGCGGTACGCATGATTACATTCTGCTCGGTAGTCACCAAAGCCTGCCACCAGCCACTAGTGGATATTTGGTCAGCTGTACGAAAGGACGATACCAGTAATCCTAGTGTAGGAATTAACCACAAAACAACTAGCACGGCTACCGAAATATGTACAGCCCAACGAAGTGATGATTTATGTCCAACTAAATTATTCATAACTATCCATTATTGGCTCTCCTTGCGAGCATTATTAACATTCCAAACAAGTATCGGAGTCACCAGCAGCATCAAAACCATAACTGAAGCGGAACCGACACCCCAGTCATTAGCACGAAATAGTTTGTCGAACATATAGTTCGCCAAAACCTGTGTATTCCAGTGACCATTGGTCATAGCGAAAACAATATCAAATACCTTTAACACGGTAATAGTGATGGTGGTCCAAACCACCAATATAGTGCCTTTTATTTGTGGCACTTTTATTCTAAAGAAGAGTTGCCAAGGGTTAGATCCATCTAGGATTGCTGCTTCAATGGTCTCCTCTGGAATATTGCGTAGAGCGGCTGAAAGAATTACCATAGCAAATCCGGTTTGAATCCATATAAGTACTACCATCAAAAGCAGGTTATTCCAAAACGGTTTGGTAATCCAAGTTTGTGGTGCGTCACCACCAAAAAATAGATACAATGCATTTAAAAGACCAATCTGGTCTTGATCAATGGGTCGGGCATCATAAACCAGCTTCCAGATAACCGCAGCTCCTACAAAGGAGATAGCCATAGGCATAAAAATTATTGATTTGGCAGCGTTACCCCAACCAATCCTGTCAGTTAGATGTGCTGCTAACAAGCCAAACCCAGTGGACAATGCTGGAACTATCGCCAACCACATCATATTGTTGCTCACTGCCTCCCAAAACTTTTGGTCTTTAATCATTTGCGCATAGTTAGCTAGGCCTACCCATTCATCTCCATAGGCGTGACGCTCAGTTAGAGACAAGCGCAGGGTCTCCAATACTGGGTACGCTAGATACACCAAAAGAATTAGTAATGCTGGGAACATGAATAACCAAGGACGTATCTGGTTAGCTAAATTGATGTTGCGATTTGAGTACTTGCCTCGTGCAGGTAAAAATACATTATCCAAAAACCAGTTAGAAAGGTAATAGTAACTCAAACAAACAGCTACTACACTGGTAATCGTCAATAACCCCTGAAGAGCAGGATGCATGGCCAACCTCTAAATAAAAAAATATTAATAAATAATTAAACCCTAGACACTCTAACATGTCCAGGGTTTAAAGTCAGCACTCTGTAGAAAGTAGTGCTAATTGGCTGTTACTTTAACGCATCCCATGATGCTTGGATTGCATCAGCTACAGATTGAGCGGATTTACCGTCAGCATAATCAACCATGCCAGTCCAGAAAGATCCAGCTCCAACACCACCAGGCATCAGGTCAGATCCATCGAAACGGAATGTTGTAGCACCTAGAAGAATATCGTTCATCTTCTTCAGTGTAGGGTCAGAGAATACAGAAGTATCCACGCCCTTATGAGGTGTAAGGAATCCCTTACGTGCCATCCAAATCTCATGTGCTTCGGTAGATTGTAGATATTCAATTAACCCATGTGCATCAGGCGAATCGTTGGTAATAACAAAAACAGTACCAGCACCTAACACTGGTGAACCTAGATCTTTGTTTGCATATGCAGGGAAGTAGAAGAAATCTGCATCTTCACCCACAACAGTTCCTTCTGGGAAGAAGGCTGGGATAAAGGAAGCTTGACGGTGCATGTAGCACTGAGCAGGAGAACTAAACAAGCCCTTAGGGCTGTCACGGAAGTCGGTAGTAGAAACTGCGCCAGAACCTCCAGCAACATACGCTTCGTTACGTGCAAATGCGCCGAACTCTTCGATAGCTGCAACAACACGTGGGTCATTGAACTTCATCTCGTTGGATACCCAGTGGTCATAAACAGCAGGTGGTTGAGTACGTAACATCAAGTCCTCTACCCAGTCAGTAGCTGGCCAACCTGTTGCACCACCAGATCCTAAACCGATACACCATGGTGTACTACCGTCTGCTACTATCTTATCATTCAGAGCTTTGAGCTCTTCCATTGTGCCAGGTACAGAATAACCAGCATCTTCAAAGTTTTCTGGGTTATACCAAACCAATGACTTTACATCTACCTTATAGAAAAAACCGTACAGGTTATCTTGCCCACCTGGGCCAGCATATGTACCAAGGTCTACCCAAGATTGACCAGCAGCATAGTTATCACGTATCCAATCTCCAGTTCCAGAAGCCAATGGAGTCAAGAAACCCAATTTAGCAAAATCAGCAGCCAATCCGGGTTGCGGAAAAATGGACACATTGGCAGCAGATCCAGCCTCTGAATCTATTCTAACCTGTTGCTCAAAGCTATCAGAACCTACATACGAATATGTGTTCCCGGTTGACTTGGCGTATCCATCAAGCACGGCCTCCACATTCTCCTGGTCTGGACCAAGCCATGGACCAAACAGACTTACATTACCAGCTTGTACAGTTCCTGCAGTTAAAAGCGCAGCAACCATACATGCCAATGAATTAATTTTTTTCATAACAATCTCCTCTTTTATAGTTATCTTAATCTTAGTGTTTTAATTTTAGATTGCACAAAGCAGTCATCTCAATAAAACAAACAATGGCACCACAATAAACAAAACGACCGTATCACAAAGTAAATGTGAATTCGTCACATTGAAAGTTTTTGGAACCGTATCCAATTATATAATTAATATATATAAGATGTCAAATATATTTAGTGTTAATAACATTAATATGTATTTAATTACTATAACACATTGATATTACATGGATAATAATGAGTATTTAATATAAAATATTATATTTTATCACTCGTATTGTAGAGCAAATTTAAATTATTAATAAGTGATAAGAATTACCTTATACAGAAATTGGAAATGTTTCCAAAAATATTTTCTCTTTAGTTTTAATACAAATATACTACTTAATTAACCTTACATTATTGTCGTGAATTTAAGAACTCTTTAAACATTAACGCACTACGTTTGGGTATTCTTTTCTGGGTTTTATAGTCAACATAGACAATACCAAAACGCATCTTATAGCCCTCGGACCACTCAAAATTATCCATAAAGCTCCAGGCAAAATAGCCCCTAACATCGACACCCTTTCGAATAGCTTTATCGACAGAAGACAAATGTTTCTGGTAATATCGATAGCGCTGCTCGTCATCAATAGCACCATCTACCAAATGGTCGTCAGCAGCAGCACCATTTTCAGTGATATAGACAGGAGGTAACTTGTAGGCTTGATTGAGATCTGTCAATAGCTTCAATAAACCATCCTGATAAACCTCCCAACCAATATGGGTACGCTCAACATCACTCAAGTTTACTTGCTTATAGTTTGGATATGGCCCATCCCTATCAATAACACTTCGAGTGTAATAATTAACTCCTAAAAAGTCAATTCCAGTACTAATAATACCCATATCGTCATCACCTATAACTGGCATAACATCGATATAGTGCTGATACACTGTTTTGGGATATTCGCCATCCATGATGGGCTTAATAAACCAATGAGTATGCTCATCATCAGCAAAACTAGTTACGTCTTTGGCGGAATCATTTGCCGGGTAATTTGGGGTAAAGTTAAAGACAATTCCGTGCTTGGAATTTGGAGCATTTTTTCTTAATATAGGCATAGCTAGGCCATGTGCAAGTAATAAGTTATGGCAAGCCTGAAAGGCTGACCTATCGTCTGCAATGCCTGGAGCATGCTTGCCGTCACGGTATCCATGAAACGCACTACACCATGGCTCATTAAGGGTAGCATAAAAATCAATCCTGTCACCAAAATATGCACTAAAAACTTCAGCATATTCAGCAAATTTATATGCAGTTTCTCTATTCAACCAGCCACCATCATCATCAAGATACTGCGGCAAGTCCCAATGATAGAGTGTAACCATTATGGTTAAATTTTTCTCTTCAAGTGCACTAATGACTCGGTCATAAAAATCTAAACCCTTTTGGTTAATACTGCCATCAGGTTTAATGATGCGTGGCCACGCTATCGAAAGTCGATAAGCGTCCATACCTAAATTTGCAATTAAATTTACATCTTGCTGGTAGAGGTGATAATGTAGACATGCTACATCACCGTTGTGTTGCTTGTATACCGCCCCAGGCTTAGCACAGAAGGTATCCCAAATTGACGGACAACGATCATCAACATTTGTAGCACCTTCGATTTGATAAGATGCAGTGGCAACACCAAAAATAAATTCTTGGTCGTTTAGTTTTGAATCTTTAGGAAACTTATACAATATTACTCTACCTGTATAAAAAAATTAAGCAGTAACTTTGGTACTGTTTGAAATCTCTTAATCTTATAGACCTTATCAAGACCAAGAATAAACTATGATTCAAACATTCTAACTAGTTATACCTTATACAACAGAATCATCAGCGAACCCTTTGCCCAGTCCGAGGGTCGAAAGCTATAGCCTTACTTGTGTCGACCTGTAACCTGAAACCTTTAGCCGCAGTCTCACCAGACTCTGGGCTTAGCCTTCCCTGTACCTCGACACCGTTCCATTTTCCTATAGCTATAGTGTCTGCACCCATAGGCTCTATAACTTCAACATTAAATTCAACTTCATGAACGTATGGGTTATTTTCATGTGGCTTTGGATCGGTTAGCATCTCTGGCCTAATGCCTAGTATCACACTCTCCAAATTAGATCTCTTTACTGCGTCTGAACATGGTATTGCTAGTTGGTAGTTCTGAGAACCACTCTCTATTATTAGTTTATCTTCAAATACAACGCACTCAACAAAGTTCATTCCTGGTGAACCCATAAAGTCTGCAACAAAGTGATTAGCTGGGTCGTTATAAATTTCATAAGGAGTACCTAGCTGCTGTATAACTCCGTCCTTCAAAACAGCAATTCTGGTTGCCAGTGTCATTGCTTCTACCTGGTCATGTGTAACATATACTATGGTTGTGCCTAGTCGATGATGAAGCTTCTTGATCTCGGTCCTCATTTCAACTCTTAGTTTTGCATCCAGGTTAGATAATGGTTCATCAAACAAGAACGCTTTGGGTGACCTAGCCAAAGCTCTGCCCATGGCAACTCTTTGTCTTTGTCCTCCTGAGAGTTGCCCAGGCTTGCGGTCCAGGAGATGGTCAATTTGTAACATCTCGGCAACCCTGTTCACGGTATTTTCTTGTTCATCCTTTGGGACCTTGCGCATCTCCAAGCCGAAACTTATGTTTCTTGCCACATTCATTGTTGGGTAGAGTGCGTAGGACTGGAAAACCATAGCTATGTCCCTGTCTTTTGGTGACTTATCAGAAACATCACTACCAGAGATTACTATGTTACCGCTGGTGATCTCTTCAAGGCCAGCAATGAGGTTCATAAGGGTTGACTTTCCGCACCCAGATGGGCCGATTAGAATTAATAATTCACCGTCCTGAATGTCTAGATTAATATTCTTCAACACCTCAGTTGTGCCGAAAGATTTGCAAACATTATTGAGTTGTATGTGTCCCATATCGTTATCCATTTGTATAATTTATTTAATGTGTTAAGTTATTAGCCCTTGACGGCTCCTGCAGTCAAACCGCGAACAAAATATTTCCCTGCAAAAACATATACTATAAGTGTTGGTAATGCTGCGATGATTGCTGCAGCCATGTCTACGTTGTACTCTTTACCTCCAACAGAGGTATTGACCAAGTTATTTAAAGCAACAGTTATTGGCTGTGTTCCGGCACCAGAGTAAACAACACCAAACAAGAAATCGTTCCATATCTGAGTAAACTGCCAAATAATAGTTACCACAAATATTGGAGTTGATATTGGTAAGAATATATGTCGAAAAATATCGAAAAAACCAGCTCCATCTAACCTAGCGGCACGAACTAGCTCTGTCGATATGCCTATATAGTAGTTACGAAAAAATAAGGTTGTAAAGGCAACCCCGTATATAACATGCACTAAAACTAATCCTGACACGGTATTTGAGAGCCCTAATTTTGATAGCAATATTGCCATCGGTAGAAGTATTACTTGGAAAGGAATAAAGCAACCAAACAAAAGCGCCCCGAAAAATAGCTCGCTACCCTTAAACTTCCATTTGGATAGTACATAGCCGTTGAATGCGCCGATAATGGTTGAAATTATTACCGCAGGAAAGACTATCTTTACACTGTTCCAGAAGAATGGCGCAAGTCCCTTACATTCACTGCCAGTGCATGCCGAGGACCATGCCTTTGCCCAGGCATAAAGTGTTGGGTCATTAGGTAGAGCAAGCAGGTTTCCACTACGGATCTCTTCAATATCCTTTAGTGATGTAGAAAACATCACATAAAGTGGAGCCAGATAGATGAAGGCAAAGAAGATTAGTATTGAGTAGATCAATATACGACCAAAATTAATACTTGAAAATTTATCAGCAATCATGTTTCTCGCTCCCGTAACTCAGAATATAAATAAGGAATAAGTACGGCCAAAACTCCGAACAACATAACCATAGCACTGGCAGCACCGAGCCCCATCTGTGCCCTATTAAAGGCAAACGTGTACATAAAGTTAGCCGGCAAATCAGATGAGTAACCTGGTCCACCACCTGTCAGTGCTTGTACCAAGTCAAAGCTCTTAATAGCAATATGAGTAAGAATTACAACGGCACTAAAGAATACCGGTCGCATTATTGGCAAGATAACATGCCAGTACGATCTGAATGTTGAGGCACCATCAATCTTGGCGGCCTTAACTAAGTTATCGTCTACCCCACGCAATCCAGCTAAAAACATAGCCATCACAAATCCACTTGATTGCCAAACAGCGGCTATAACTATAGTGTAAATTGCCATATCTTGCTCAACCAGCCATCTAAATTCAAAATCCAAAAAACCCATATCACGGAAGATTTTTTCAATTCCAAGGCCTGGATTCAGTATCCACTTCCATGCAGTTCCGGTAACAATAAATGAGATGGCCATTGGGTACAAATAAATAGTTCTGATTACCCCCTCATTTCGTATTTTTTGATCAAGAAATATTGCCAATAGTAGACCTAAAGCCAAAGATATGGCAATAAATAAAATTAAAAACACCGCCAAATTATCAAGCGCTACATGCCACCTAGGGTTTTCAAATAGACGTATATACTGTTCAAAGCCGACATACTCCCACTGAGGCATCATACGACTTTTTGTGAAAGACAATAGACCTGTCCATAGAATGAATCCATACATACACACTATCATTGCTAGTGTTGTTGGTGCAATAACAATTTTTGGAAGATGTTTTTCTAAAAAATTGAGCACAGTGTTGTTCCTCTATGTATTAAATTATTTTGTTTAAAAAGACATAAATAATGACAAATATATCAGGTATCTGTATAGCAATGATATTTAATTTATCTATACTTATTTATAACTTTTTTAAAAAAAAAGAAGCTCCCATTTGTGTTTATGGGAGCTCCTTAAATATAAACAATGACGCTGAAGGAGAGAAATCGTCAATGACTATATTATAAGCAAAAACTATTTGGCAGCCTTAACAGCGCTAACCAATTGTTTCGCACCCTCTTCAGCACTTTGGTCTGAATTGAAGAAGTTTGTAACGGCATCGTATATTGCTCCAGATACTGCTGAAGATACAGCCATACCGTGAGCAAAACTTGGAACTAAACCGCCAGTCTGAGAGCTCGCAACGAACGCATCCATAGAGTCATGTGCGCAAGAATCAAACTTGTCTCTTGACATGCCTAAGCGTGCAGGAATAGAGCCCTTGTTAAGGTTAAATACTTCTTGGAAGTCAGAACCAAGTATCTCTTTAGCCATAACCTTTTGAGCTTGCTGATTGTTTGAGTCAGATTGACTAAAGAAAGCGAAAGAGTCTACATTGAATGTAAAGCTACCAGAAGTTCCCGGTGCTGCAGTACATGTGTAGTCTGTACCTACACTCTTACCTGCAACCTTGAATTCGCCCTTAGCCCAATCACCCATGATCTGCATCGCAGCCTCTCCATTAATTACCATAGAGGTAGCTACATTCCAATCACGCCCAGGTGAGTTAGAGTCTATGAACTGACGAAGATTCCCGAAAGTTTCAAAGACAGCTGTAGTTGTGTCACTCTCTAGAGCAGCTATATCAGTCTCAACGAAAGCTTTCTGATAGTAGTCCGGGCCACCAACACCAAGAACAACAGCCTCAAACACTGTAGCATCTTGCCAAGCCTGTCCACCATGAGCTAGTGCAATGTACCCTGCATCTTGGATCTTTTTGGCTTGCACCATAAAGTCATCCCAAGTTGTTGGAATTGTTGCTCCAGACTTACGGAACACCTCTGGGTTAGACCATAACCAGTTAACACGGTGCACATTTACAGGTGCCGCAACATATTTACCGTTATGCTTCATAACATCAGACACAACACTAGGTAACAAGTTGTCCCAGTCGTTTTCTTGTGCAACTGAATCAATGTCAGCTAAAAATCCGAGATCACCCCACTCCTGAATAGAAGGGCCTTTGATTTGAGCTGCAGTAGGTGGATTACCAGAAATAGCGCGAGACTTCAGCACTGTCATAGCATTTTCACCACCACCGCCAGCAACAGCAAAGTCAGTCCAACTAACCCCTGCACCGCTTAATTTTTCTTTTAAGTAGTTAACACTGGCAGCTTCACCGCCACTTGTCCACCAATGAAGTACCTCAACCTCGCCTGCAGTTACTGCAGTAGAGCTAGCTAAAAAAGCTGCAGCAGCAATTGCTGTAAATTTTTTATTTTTATTCATTATATTTTCCTCTCTTGTATTAATTGCACCCATCATTAGATACAACACGTACCATCTTATGGTGTCAATAAAGTCGAAAGGTCTTGTTTTATTACAAAGTATTACAAATTAATATAAATGTTACGAAGGGAAGCTAACCTCAACAATAAGACCGCCTCCCTGGCGATCTTTAAGCTCAATTTCACCGCCATGGATATTTACAATGTTGCGAGCTATACTCAAGCCTAAACCAGTATGGTTACTAGTTATGCTATGCTCTAAACGGTAGTAAGGCTCAAAGACGTTAACTTTTTCCGTATCACTTAGACCTGGTCCACGGTCCATCACCTTTACAATTATTTCACCATTCACCCTTTCTGCTAATATTTCAACACCCTTTCCATAGGTTATGGCGTTATTTATAAGGTTTGAGAATAGCCTTTCGATTGCCAACGGTCTGCCCTTTATTGTTAGGCTATCTTTTATATCTATACTAATAGGTAGTCCAGAAATTTTTTCTTTAGTGGTCAGCACATTGAGCATATCGCTTAAGTTTATGGATTTCTCGTTCTCATAAATGGTGCCATCTGTCATGACTTGTAGGCTACCCTTTACCATCGTATCGAGGTACTCTAGATCACCAATAAGGTTATCTTTCATTTCCCCATCATCCAAACCCTCAACCCTTAGTCTTGCTCTTGTTAGTGGGGTCTTTAAGTCATGTGATATGGCGGCATAGGACTGCTCCCTTTCGGAGATAAACTTTTGTATACGCCTAGCCATAGAGTTGAATGCTCTTATTGTAGTTTTCATTTCTTTTGAGCCTTGTTCTGGCAATTGCCGCAACTTACGACCTTTACCTAACAGGTCTGCCTGATTAGCTAATAACCTGTATGGCGAAACTATCCACCTTACAAATAAAATTGTAAGCAGTAAAACTGTAATAGATACTGCAATAAGACTGATAATGCGTTCATTTGTTAGCCAATCTATACCGGTCATTACCTTTCCCTCTGGTATGACTGCAGCTAGATACATCCATTCACTCTCTATAGGAAATTGTACAACAGCAACTGGACTCGAGTCTCCAGGTTCGAGTAATGCAAACCTTTTCCATTTTGGTGATAAATCAACCATTAAGTTGTCGCCAGATAGAATTTTTAGATTCTCAAAATCTACAAACTGGATCTCCATATTTTCAATCGCTCCTGTTTGAGCAAAAATACTATCCTGCAAATTTGAACGAACTAGCAATGAAAACTCGGTCTCATTAATCTCTTCAAGGTCAATATATATTTTATTAACCGAAACAAAAAATCTGGTCCCTCCCATGTCTCGTAATTGGTCAAGAACCATGTGTCTATATTGCTTCGGCAATTTACCGAAAAACTCTACCGTTTGGCCGATACGTGATCCCATGGTTTGGGACACTTCAACTAGGCGATTTCTTTCTGATGACTTTAATTGCTCAATCCACAACATGGTCCCTAATATCTGCGCTATTAATATTCCAATAAATAGTCCAGTAGCCATGCGGGCCACTATAGTTTGTGGTAACAACCAATTAAATATTAGTTTTTTTATGCTCAAAATTATTATTATTTTGTTGTTTTCAAGTAAATATATAGCTTAACTAAATAATAGTTTAATGTGGCTATATTTTACCTATTCAGTTTATCGTATCAATTGTTACAATGTGTATCATAACATCACATTGACGCACGATTAATGGCTTGATGAAAGCTATTTGGAGAGTAGAACGTATCCCTTGCCACGAACACTCTTGATTATTTCTCCCTCAAAATGGTCACTAAGTTTATGACGCAAACGGCTCACAATCGTATCAATTGATCTATCATCAGGCAGAGTACGTCTACCGCGCAAGGATTCCCCGATACTGTCTCTACTTTGTATAGACCCAGTATGGCTAGCTAAAACACACAACAAATCAAACTCAGCTCCGGTCAGTTCTATTTTATTGCCGTCAACGGTTACCTCTCTAGCGTTATGGTTTATATTTATTGGAAAGCTTTTCTCTTCATCTAACCTTGTGCGTCTAAGAAGTGCCTTGATTCGAGCAAGAAGCTCTCTAGGGTTAAATGGCTTACTAACATAATCATCAGCCCCCAACTCAAGGCCCAGAATTCTATCCAAGTCGTCACTCGCAGCGGTAAGCATTATTATTGGTATGGATGAATCTTGGCGCAATACTCTGCATACCTCAAGACCATCTATGCCAGGTAATCCAATATCAAGAACTAGTAAATTAAATTGATTGCTATCTTCTGCCAAGAATGATTCCCCATCAACGAAAGGGTAAACCTCAAAACCACTCTTTGTGAGGTACTCATTGAGTAGCTTAAGGATCTCAGCATCATCATCAATAATTGCGAGTTTTTCCATATACAAGGATATAATAAAAAAGTGTTAATATACCATTTATTGTATTGTTTTTATGCAAAAAGTACATTTTGCTTAGCGCACGTATCTCTTAAATTGCTAAAACGTTGGTAACAAATTTATATCTTATGAAATGACTCCTACATTTACTGATAAAGAATTTTTATTGGGTCACATTAATTCCGTTATGGATTTTTATCACCCACGATGTGTTGACACGGAGGTTGGTGGATTTTTTCAACACTTTAGAGATGACGGCAGTGTCTATGATTCAAATACTAGGCACTTAGTTAGTAGCACTAGATTTATCTTTAACTATGCTATGGCCGCAAAAGAGTTCAACAATAGCGAGTATTTGGATGTCGCTCAACATGGCATTAAGTATCTACGCCAGTTCCACCTTAATAGCAAAACTGGAGGTTATGCATGGATTTTGAATAATAAAACAGCTCAAGACTCGACCAATTATTGCTATGGCTTAGCGTTCGTACTATTGGCTTACTCAACCGCCTATAAAGCAGGCCTTTCCGAGGCTAAAAAATATATCGATGAAACCTTCAATCTGATGGAAAAATATTTTTGGTCTGAGGACGATGGTTTGTATTGCGACGAGATCAGTGCCGACTGGAGTCGTATATCCGAGTATCGCGGGCAAAACGCCAATATGCACTCCTGCGAAGCACTCATTATGGCTTTCGAGGCCACTCAAGAAGAGAAATATTTGCAACGCGCACTTCTAGTTGCAAGAAATATTTGCCAAAGGCAGGCAAACCTGGCTGATGGCTTGATATGGGA